>CALFTQ010000063.1 GCA_937916135.1 uncultured Verrucomicrobiales bacterium | reverse complement strand
AAATGGCACGTACGGTGGTGTGAGAGGGGGACGAAAGTCCCCCTACTCGATTTTGTCTTTCTGCAACTTTCTTTTCCTACTTACTCTTAGCGCATAAGCTCTTTTTAACTCCTTGCAAAAAGTCTGACTTGCTCCAAAAAGTCTGACTTTAGGGTACTTTTGGGGGCTGTAGTGTGAAATATACACTACAGCGCGTAAATCCGCAAATTGTTGGCTTGGCCGTTACTATCGCCAAGGGTATTGTTGCCGATTTCAATCTGGGGACTCTGGAGGAAGAGGAGATAGTCACTCTTCTTGTTGATGAAGGTGAGCGACTGGAGAAGCGTTACCAGCCCGGGGAATGTCCTCTGGCTGCCTATCTCGCCCGCATGATGAAGCAACGCGGTTTGAATGTGCGCCGCGACATGAATGCAGACAAGCGAGTAGTCCTGCGCAATCGCTATATTCCTTCGATTAAGAAGGACGGCACAGAGCAGACTCTCGATGAAATCATCTCCCAAAAATCCTGGAGTGATGCAGGTCGGCACCTTCTCCGGATGGATATTGAAGCCGTCCGCAAGACGTTAACGGCTGAGGAAGAGGAATTGCTGGCCGTTTTGGAGGCCGGGCAGCCTCGCAATTCTCCTTTGTTGGTAGGCTGGTCAGACCGCCGCCGTCGCCGTGTCCACGCCCAGCTGAAAGAAAAATTTGCAGATTTTCTCAATTAAGCGGACGCCCGACTGAAAATCCCGTGAGTTTTTGGATATGAAGCCGCGATTCCAATTATATCCCGCTCAGGAGAAGCAGAAGAACCATCTGCTCTATAGCCTCAAGACTTACGGCTGCGCCCTCGATGCCAGCTCGCCCGGTGCCGGTAAGACCTACATTGCCTGTGCCGTGGCGAGGGAGCTCGGATTCCAGCCGCTCATCGTCACCACCAAGGCCACAATCCCCAGCTGGCAGCGCACGGCGGAGGGCTTCGAGCTCGACCCGGTGGCCGTGGTCAACTACGAGAGCATCCGCACGGGCAAATCTGAGTTCTGCACCAAGTACCAGCGCGAAGCCTACAGCCGCCGCAAGACCAGCTTTTTCTGGAACCTGCCGCCGGGCTCCATGCTGATTTTTGACGAGGTGCAGAAGTGCCGCCGCCATAGCTCGGTGAATGCCCAGCTGCTCCTTGCCGCCGCCCGTCAGCAGGTCCCCACGCTCATGTGCTCCGCGACCGCCTTCGTCACCCCGATGGACTGCTGCGCCATCGGTGCCGCGCTCGGGCTCTTCCGTGATGGGTGGTTCTGGACATGGGCCTCCCAGCACGGATGCAGCAAGGGCAAATTCGGCTGGCAGTTCCATGGTACGGAAGCCGACCTCCGCTGCATCCATGCCGCCATCTTCCCGGAGAAGGGCTCCCGCCTGTCACTGGCAGACATCCCCGAGTTCCCGGAGACGCGCATCGAAGCCCGCCCGGTGGAGACCGGCAAGGCCAAGGAGATTCAGGCCATCTACACCCGCATGCGCCGTGAGCTCCAAGCCGCCGCCAACACCGAAGACCGCGAAAAGCTTGCAGAGCTGGCCGAAGCCATGAAGGCGAAGAAAGCCAACCAGATGACCATCTCCCTGCGTGCCCGCGCCGCCGTGGAGCTCTGCAAGGTGGATGCCATTGCTGAGCTTGCGGAAGATGCCGCCGCTCAGGGCGAAAGCGTGGCCATCTTCGTGAACTTCACCGAGACGATTGACGCCCTTCGCGCCCGCTTGGATTGCAACGCCGTTATCCACGGCGCACAGACTCCGGCGGAGCGTCAGCAGGTGGTAGACGACTTCCAAGCCAACCGGAAGCCCATAGTCATCTGCAATATCGCCGCCGGTGGCGTGGGTATCTCGCTGCATGACCCCACCGGGCAGAAGCCCCGACTGGCTCTCATCTCCCCGACCTTTTCCGCAATCGACCTCACGCAAGCCCTCGGGCGCGTACACCGCGCAGGTGGAGCCCGTTCCCGCCAGATTATCGTCTTTGCCGATGGTACCTGTGAGAACCGCACCTGCGAGAAGGTAGCCGAGAAGTGCTCCAACATCGCGCTGCTCAATGACGGCGACCTTGCCCCCACCTTCCTACACGACAAAACCCATGAACACTAAGACCAAAGACAAAATATCGGCTCTGCTGCTGGTTATCCGCCGGGTAGCCTATGCAGAGGGTAACATGGCCGCCCGGGCAGCCGGTGCGGAGGATAGCGAGATGCGCTGCTATTTCAGCGACTTGGCGGAAGAATGCTCCCACTTCGGGGACATGCTGACCGTGAAGGTGGAGCGACTTGGAAAGGAGGACATGTTCCATGACTAAGCACGCCCTGCATGCGCCGTCCTCCCTCGGGTACAAGGAGATATGCCCCAGCTATTCCTCCCGCCCGGGTTCCAACGCCGCCGCCGATGAAGGGACGCGCCTCCATGAATGCGTGGAGCGCGGCACCACGGAAGGCCTGCCGGATGAGCTCGCCTTGCTGGTACTCTACTGCCTGGACTACCGCGACAAGGTAGTGGCCGACATGGCCGCCCCGGAGGTCATGCACGAGGTGAAGCTCAGCATTGCCGAAGGCCTCACCCACGGCACGGCGGACTTCCTCGCCATTGACGGCTCCCGCGCGGTGCTTGCGGACTGGAAGATGGGCCGCATCCGTGTCACCCATCCCTCCGAGAATGCACAGGTGGCCGCCTATGCGCTCGGGGTATTCGAGAAGTTCCCGCAGGTACAGGAGCTCACGGCGACCATCTGCCAGCCCCGCCTGCAGTACCTCGTCTCCCACACCTTCACCCGGGAGCAGGACTTCGATGCGCTCGACCTGCGCATCCGCACTATCATCCGCCGCGCCAACCGCCACGGGGTGAATCGCCTCTGCGTGCCGTTCTCCGGCTGCAAGTATTGCCGCAAACAGGCAACATGCCCCGGGCTGATGAATAAGGTCCTGCCGCTGGCCAGTCAGTATGCGGGTCTGGTCATCCCGGACGAGATTCAACCCGCCAATGTGTCAGATCCCGCTCTTATGGGCCGCATGCTGGAGGTGGCCGCCATCATCAAGCCGTGGTGCGAAGCCGTGCGCTCTCATGCCACCGAGATGGCCCTCAGCGGCCAGCCCATCCCCGGCTACCACATTGGCTACATTTCCGGCAAGCGCGGAGTGGCCTCCCCGGCGGAGGTATTCGCGGCCTTGCCTCATGCCTCCGGAGCCACGGGGGAAGATTCCCCATGGGAAGGCGGCGAGCTCCCCGGCATCACGGCGGAGGAACTGCTGACCTGTTGTGGCTCCCTGAGCATCTCCGCACTGGAAGATTTCTATGCTGCCAAGGCCAAGCGCGGCCATAAAGGCAGTATCAGAGAAGCCCTCTCTGGCTGGCTGTCCGAGCGCAATCTGGTGCGCCCCGGCGAAAGAACAGAGACCTTGAAGAAGGACAACTAAAAACACACAAAACAAAAGAAATCAATACAATGAGCAAGACACTGAAGCCCTTCACGGGCAACGAGACGGAGGCTCCTGTCGAGGAGTCTGCAACCACCACCACCGCTATCACCACCATGGCCGCCGCCGGAGGCTTCGAGGGCGAGATTCTCCCGTCCGAGATTCGCATCCCCACGCTGAACGTGGTACAGGGTGTGGGTGATTTGGCCGATAGTTTCCGCTCCGGGGCTATCGTGCTCAACAAGGAGACCCAGCTCACGGACGGCGGGACTCCGCTGGAGGTGACGCTGCTCCGATGCCGCAAGTTCTATGTCGAGAACATCCCTTACGGCACCGAGCAACGCCCGGCCATGTACGACAAGCTCCAGGATGTACTCAAGGCCGGGGGTACGCTGGAATGGGTCAATGACACGCCGCCCAGCTTCCTGCCGGTGCTGCAATGTCAGGTGCTCATCAAGAAGCCGGAAGGCGTGAGCGGGGAGTTCCCGTATGCCTACGAGGATGGCGAATTTGCCATGGCTCTCTGGGGGCTTCGCGGGATGGCTTTTTACCGTGTCGGTCGCGCTCTGCTGACCTCCATCGCTCAGATGGTGAATCAGGGCAAGCCGATTTGCGCGAACAAGTGGCTGCTGACCACCACGCGCGAAAAGCTGAAGAACAAGAACACTGTGGCGGTACCGGTGCTCCGTAATGCGGGCAGGAATACGCCGGAGTTCGCGGACTTCGCCGCCTCCCTGATGGCCTGATGCCGGTAACACTGGCCCGCCCGCTATCCCGCCGGAAGGTGGGCGGGCCTACTTCCACGCCACCAAGATACCATGCCAGACCTGACCTACACCCAGCGAATGGAGCGGTTTGTCGAGTTCATTGCCCCGGTCATAGTCAGCCACCTTGTCAAGATGCGGCGCGAGCTCAGCGAGAAGCAAGCGGCCCCGCCGCCCTTGGAGCTGCTCCCCAACGCACGCAGGCGCACGAAGCAGGCCCTATCCCGTTGAGTCTCCTTGCGGGCAGCCAGCGGAGGCAAAAACGACCGCCGGGGTATCTCCTGCAAAATTTTTTTAAATTTTTTTTTGATACCCTGGTTGCGTTTCCGCCTTTCATATCAGCTATGAAGTTTTGAAAGAGGCATTACTGCAAAGCATTGACCAAAAACAGGTAACATGAAAATTTTAGGATTGACGGGGTATATAGGCCAGAGTTAGACTTTCGCCACGGGTCGAAACAACCCCGTAACTGACAGAAAATGAAAAACATCCGACTTAACACACTGACTCCTGCCGCCAAGAATCTCCTCTCCAAGTTCGCCGCCATGGCCGCTGACGAATCCGGAAAGGTGGAAGCCCGTTTCGTCTGCACCGAGGTGCTCTCCAAGCGTGAGAACGGAACGCTGACCTCCCTGAAGAACAAGGGCCTGCTGAGCTCCGAGCTCTGCGAGGGCGAGAACGGGGCCGAGCTGCACATCTGCCTGAGCGATGCCGCTCTGGACCTCATCGGACAGATGGAGACACCCGTGCAGAAGCTGCCCCGCAAGGCGAAGAAGTATGTGGCCAAAGATGAGGCCAAGGCTGAGGAAGCCCCCGCCGCCGCTGAGGTGGAGGAAGAACCGGCTCCCGCTCCGGTTGAGCCCGCCGCTGAGGAGGTGAAGGAAGAAAAGCCCGCCAAGAAGGCCCGCAAAACGAACAAAAAGGCCGCCAAAACTGAGGAAGCCCCCAAGGCTGAGGAAGAAATCCCGGCCACGGAGGAATCCCCCGCCGCAATCGTCCCGGAGGACGAAGAAGACGAAGCCCCGGCAAGCGCGTTCGCGGAGAAGGATATCGACCCCATCTGGGCCAAGCGCATGAACGGAATCATGGCCATGTTCCAGCCGATTGAAGCCGGAACCATTCTGACCCGCGTCTACAAGGGCCAGTGCTACCAAGTGCAGATGTGCGCCGATGGTTCCTGCATCGACTACACGAACGGCAAGAGCTACAACTCCCTGAGCCATGCCGCCCGCTGCATAACCGGTCGCAAGAGTGTTCCCGGTCGCAAGTTCTTCAAGGTTGACGGCAAGCGCGTTCTTCACAACGACAAGTAAAGACATGAAGCAAATATCCGAAAAAGAACTGGAGGTGCGAGTGGCCGCTTTGGCGGCCATGAGCCCCTTTGAACTCCGCGAGGAATGGGCCCGCGTCTGGGGCACCCGCTGCTACTCTCACAACTATGCGCTGCTCCGCCGCCGAATCAAATGGCGTCTGTACACGCTCTGCCACGGCCCCCTTGCCGCTGCTGCCATTAAGCGGGCGGAGACGCTGGCAGACTTCTCCCAGCTCCGGGAGCGAGCTCCGTCCGATGTCACTCCCGCGCCTGCGCTCCACACCAAGACAGAGGTGGTGGCCAAGGCTCTCGATGAGACCCGGAGATGGAACCTTGCACCGGAGGGCTCGCTCATCGAGCAGATGCAATCACACCCCGGGTCATACCTGAAGCGCAAGTACCGGGGAACCATGCACGTGGTCTACTGCAATGGCCCGGCCAAGTTTATGTACGGCGGCCTGATGTATGACAGCCTCTCCGCCGTGGCAACCCGAATCGCCGGATACAACATCTCCGGCAACAAGTTCTTCACATCCGCAAAAACCGAAGTTTCCTTATCATGACCACCGATTCCGTACCCGATAAACGCTGTGCCATCTACGCCCGAAAGTCTACCTCGCAGGGCATGGACCAGCAGTATACCTCGATAGATGCTCAGATTGATGCCTGCGCCAAGTACGTGGAGGCACACATGGCCGATGGCTGGAGGCTGGTCGGCTCCTACCAAGATGTGGCCATCTCCGGCGGCACGATGAACCGCCCCGGGCTGCAGGAGATGCTCAGGCATGTGCGAGAGGGCAAGATTGATACCATCGTCACCTACAAGCTCGACCGTATCTCCCGCTCCATCCGCGACTTTGCCAACCTGATGTACGAGCTGGACGAGCTCGGGGTCGGCTTGGTCATCATTACGCAGAACTTCGATACGAGCTCGCCCATGGGCAAGCTCTGTATCAATTTCCTGTCCTCCTTCGCGGAGTTCGAGCGCGACATGATTCGCTCCCGCATCCGCGACAAGGCTTCTGCCAATGCGGAGCACGGGCTCTGGATAGGCGGATCTCCTCCCTATGGCTACAAGCTGGGGGACAAGCGGGCTCTGGTACCCGTGGAGGAGGAAGCTCCCTTCGTGCGTGACATGTTCCGCATGTCTGCTGAGGGCCACTCGCCCCAGAAGATAGCGGCCTACCTGAATGAGTCCGGGGCTCCGCTTCCTCATACCCGGCAGAACAAGTCCCCGCTGCCATGGACGCCGGAGAAGGTGCGGCTCGTGCTCCAGAGACGCCTGTATGCTGGCATCATCTCCCACGGCGGCAAGGAATACCCCGGCAAACATGAGGCCCTCGTCTCCGAAGCTGAGTGGCGGGCGGGCCGGAATGGCGTGCAGGCGCACCCGACCCAGACGCGCCGCAAGTCTCACCCGGATATCTGCTACCCCTTGCAGGGCTTGCTGCATTGCCCCTGTTGCGGGCGCAAGATGGGTGTCACGTATTCCTCCGGCAAGGGGACTGTGCACCGGTACTATACCTGCGTAGGCCGTACCGGTCGCAGAAAAGATTGCAAGTACCCGAACCTCCCGGCGGCAGAGATTGAGCGCGTGGTAGCGGCTCAGCTCGTGGACTACGCGGAGGATGAGACGGTGCTTTCCATCGTGCGGGCCCGCTACCCCCAGCTGACCAGTCTGGACATCCGCGAGGCTCTCTCGGATGCCGAGGAGCTGGTCGGCCACTTGTCCCACCCCGCGCTCAAAGCCATCTTCCATACCCTGTTCAAGGGTGTTGTGTACGATATTGAGGAGAACGAGCTCCGCATTGAACGCTATACTGCTTAATAAGCCATGACTACCACGACTACAATCAAGACGACTATCCCGCTCATCCTGAAGCGGAACAATAAGACGGCCCGCGTGTTCGCTCCCGTGCCGCCGCCGGAGGAGATGAACCCGCTGGGAAAGGGCCAACGCCCCACAAAAAAGGCCCTTGCGCTCGCTAATGCCCTCATGCTGGAGCGCAAGCTCATGGATGGTACCTATCGCTCCTTGGCGGAGGCAAGGCGCAAGCTCGGATTCACCCGCAGCATCCAAGACCGCTTGTTCCGCCTGCTGGAGCTCCCCCCGGAGGAGATGGAGCGGATTCTCTTCGAGACCTACTGACCATGCGCTCCAAGCTTGAAAAATCCGCCCGGAGGGTGTACAATCGGCGTCACGTCGCCATGACACCCTCCGAAACAGAGGCCGCGCTTCGCAAGCTCTTCCTGCTGCTCAAGCCTCCGGCCCGGGCGGTATGCCTGTACCCCAAACCTCCGCAGCGG
>CALFTQ010000062.1 GCA_937916135.1 uncultured Verrucomicrobiales bacterium | reverse complement strand
GCCCGGGCAATGGTATCGTGACCAGCAAGGGTGTCATCGTGTTCCCCGCCCAGATCTGGGACCGCGCGGCCAAGCCCCGCTGCATGAGCACCATCTGCTACTCTACGGATGGCGGTAAGAACTGGGTCTATGGCAATGGCGTGCCCCACGCCACCTCCGAATGCCAGGTGGTGGAGCTGCAGGATGGCTCCATCATGATCAACTGCCGCAACGAGGCCTACCAGGGCCGCCGCATCGTGTATGTGACCCGCGATCTGGGCAAGACCTGGCAGCCGCATGAGACCAACAACAAGGGCCTCAGCGAGCCCACCTGCCAGGGTTCCATCATTGCTGTAGATTCTGCGAAGTACGGTAAGCTGCTCCTCTTCTCCAACCCCCGTATCAACGGCCGCAGCAACATGACCGTGCGTGTCTCCAGGGACGATGGCAAAACCTGGAACACCGGCCTGCTCTACGATGTGCGCCGCTGCATGGGGTACTCCTGCCAGGCCATGGTGGATGAGGACCACCTCGGCGTCATCTACGAAACCAGCCACAACAACGGCAAGAACGGCAACCGCGGTATCGGCTTCATCATCCTCCCCATGGAGGAAATCATGAGCGCCCGATAATACCGGCAGCTTGCGTCTCCCCCCCCCTCACTCTCCGGTCTCCAAGTGAGACCGGAGCTTTTTTTGCATGTGAATCTGAAGTGGAAATAACGCAGGTTTCAACACTCTGTGTTGAAACCTGCAGGTAAGGAGGATGGATATATGAAGCGAGAAGCCTTTACTTGCCCGGCCAGCCGATGCACTGGTGCACAATGACGCTGTGATTTTCCGGCAGACCCATCTCGCGTTTGAGACCTTCCTTATCAATCATGGCGCGAATGACGGTGGAGAGCCCGCGGGAGGTGCAGTAAAGGTACACATTCTGATAGGCAGAACCCACATGATTTTCGCCACCGCGGTCATTCTTGATGGTGTAGAGAAGGTGCAGCGGAGCATTCTTCACGAAATCCTGCCGTTCGCAGAGGGGGATGAGGTTCTTATCATTCACCTTTACCAGCTTGTGTCCCGGGCCATCGTATTCCCAGGTGCCGGTGGGGGTGAGCACAAAGAGCTGCATGTTCTGCAGGTTGCGGGAGGTGGGAATGGTGCGCTTTCCCTGCGGGTTCATGCCCCAGGCCACCCACAGGATATCCGCCAGCGTCTGCTCATCGATGCAGCGGGTAGTATCATAATCACGGGCAGAGTGGCGCTGCGCGATGGCCTCCATCAGCGGCATGCCGCCCGTCATCACCGGCGCAGGCAGGGCTTTCTCTTCTTCCCCGGCACCCCAGCCAGGCAGCAGAGCCCCGGCCAACACACAGACTTTCAGCACATTCTTGAACATGCCCCGTATTGTAGCAGCAGGCACTCCCGCTTGTAAAGCAAAAAGCCAATTTCCCACAATTGTGCACCAAAGATTTTGGAAGAATCCCCCCCTCTGCTTGGAAAATGGGAATTTGGCGAGCTGAAAGCCCGAGGAATTTTGAGCCCACGAAGTGAGTGAAAGAACACTAGCCGGGGGTAAGCCTGCAACCTGGGCGCAGCCCCCGGAATGCGACAAAATAAAATGGAGCCCCGGAGGGGTGACAGAAAGCGATGCAATACACTGATGCTGTGCTTTTCCGTCTCCGGGCTTACGCCCTACGCCGTGACTGGCTGTCACCCCTGCCGGGGCTCAGTACTCAAACGTTGGGACAGGTGTGGCATTTGTGTGGCCCAAAGTCTGAACAATGCCTGAAACTGACCTTCACGCGCCTTGACACAGGGGCCGGAATCATGCAGTATGAGAGGGTCATGTACATCCCCACGCAGGAAGAGAGATACAGCAAGGTAGCGCGGCTCACGCTGCTGCTGTGCATCATGGTACCCTCTGCCGTAGTCATGTGGCTGGCAGAAATTGCAGACCTGATGACCTGCACCTATGCCTTCCTGCTGCCGGTGGCCATGCCGCTGGACTGGGTGGGGTTCAACAAGGTGGCGGCCATCTGCATCTCAGCCCTCATCCAGGGCATCATCTTCTTCTGGCTGGCCATCACCCGGAAGCTGAGCGCCAAGACCAAAAGCACCATTGCCATCACCTGGGGCATGAGCTTTGCGCTCATCCTCAAACTCCTCATTGCCTTCTCCGTGTACCGCGCCGTGCGCGGAATTTAAAAATGCGTATTTTTTAAGAAATGCGCGTGATTTCAAGCTGGCGGACCATGCACTGGTTGATTTCACCATTGGCATTGGTGCAGCGGGGGGTATAGCAAAGGGAGAAGCGGTGGGTACCGGCGGGGAGGGTAAGCTTCAGCGCGGCAGAGCGTGAGTAATCCTCCCACTGCCCTGCCTCCGTATTATGCGGGAGCAGGAAGATACCGGCGGATTCACCATCCACCATCAGTTCACGCAGGGCGCAGGTATCGCTGTCGCGCAGGGAGGCGGTGGCGTTGCTGTAGAACACGCGGATGCTGTAGGTGCCCTCGGCCAGCACAGTTTCCTCGTAATCCAGGCGGGCTGTGCAGGGGCGGGTATCCAGCCAGGCCTGGCCGTTCTCCACCTCATATTCGGCATCTGCTCCCACTCTGGCGGGGGCCAGCAGGCTGCGGCACCCGGGGGCGGGGCACTCAAAGGGGCTGCTGAAGCAGGAAGTGGTGCTGCCATTCACCGCCTGCACCGTGTATTCATTGTAATGCGCCTTGCCGGGCGGCAGGGTGCAGTGGCAATCCAGCGTGGCGGCAAAGGCCACCCCGTTGCGGAACACATTGTAACTGGCCGCCCCGGGCACGGAGTGCCAGCGCAGCTCCCGGGCGGTGGGGGAATCCCAGCGGGGCTCGGGCAAATCCTCCGTGGCGCGCTGCGGCTGCGGGGTGGCAGATAATTCCTCGGCGGGCATGAGCTCCAGCTCCAGCTGGATATGCCCCTCGGCATCGAGCGGGATAATGGGGGAATCCGGCTTGCCGTTCACCATGGAGGACCAGACCTCGGTGCCGTAGCCGTTGATATGGATATCCAGCACCATGTTGCGGATGCGCAGGCCGGTGAGCCAGTGGCTGCCGCGGTATTCGCGGGGCACGCAGGGCTGCACCACCAGGTTATCCCCTTCATACTTAATGCCGAACAATCCATAGTAGCACATACCGAGCATGCCGGCCACGCTCCAGAGCTGGCGGTCGCCGTTCTGGATGGTATCGCGGGCCTCGCCGCTCTCTGCATGGAAATTCTCCTTATTGGTGCCGAAAGCCATGGCCGCCCGCAGCAGGGAGGACATGGAGAAGCAGGCCGCCGCCGTATCCTGCACATCGGCCTGCGCCAGCAGCACGTAGGCCTCCACAAAAGGCCACACACTGCGGTTATGGTAAGCCGCTTCCCGGCTCACCTTGTAGGGGGTGAACACCGGGGTGCCGAAGGGGGAGCGCGGCAGGTGCTGCATCACCTGTGCAGATTGCTCACCCGCCAGCCCGCAGAGCACCGCCAGCGAGGTAGCCAGCGAATCCACGCGGTCATCCAGGTAGCCCTCCGCCGTGCGCATCATCCCGTAGTGCGCGGCTCCCGCATTCCAGAAACAATCATCTATCGCACCGGCCAGCCGCGTGGCAGCGGCGGCAGCTTCCTCCGCCTCCTTCTCGCGCCCCAGCTCCAGCAGCATGCGGCCCAGCAGCTGGCGGCAGAGATAATGCAACACATTCGTGCCGAAAGCATAGGAGGCCGCAATATCCGCCGGGGTCATCCAGTCCGGGTAGCTCTGCTCCCGCCAGTCGATGAAGGAAGTCTCGCCGGGGCGCAGCAGCTTCTCTGCCGAAAGCACCACGGCATCCTGCTCCAGCGTGGCCACGAGCACCTCCACGCACCACTCCAGCCAGCTGCGGTCACCCTGCACCTGGTAGAGCGACCAGGCACCCAGCGCCCAGGCCACGCGGTCGGTCGAGACCGGCCAGCCACCGCCGGTGCCGGTATCCTGCACCACCACACCACCGCGCACGCGCGATTCCAGGCTGGCACGCGTGGCCTGCGGGGCGGCCAGCGCCGTGCCCAGCGCAGCGGCAAAAGCGATATCACGCGTCCACACCGTAGACCAGGCAGCCCCGGCCAGCAAAAGTCCGTCCTGTGAGATATTGGCCTGCAGCTCCTGCACGGCCAGCGCATACATGGCCTGCAGCACCGGCACCGAGCTGTGCACGCGGGCGCAGCCCTCCGGCAGCGTGGTGGGGATGCTCACCTCGCGGCTTTCGCCACCGCGGGTGATGCGCAGACACGCGGGCGATACCAGCTCCGCCACCAGGCCGGGCTGCTCCAGCCGGCGGCCGGTCAGGCGGTAGGCCCCGTTGTCAAACAGAAGCTGTTCCTCGGCAGAAGCCATACGGGCGCATCAGAGAATGGCACCGGGCACGTAGCCCACGCCCTCCGGGAAACGGGTGGCGAGCTCCTGCACCATGGCAGCAAAGGCATCCACCTGCTGGGCGGCCATGCCGGTATCACCGGCGTTGGCATCGTAAATCTCCTGAATCTCCTCGCGGGTCAGCTTCAGGCGGCCATCGGCCCCCAGGCGGTCCAGCAGGTCATTGGTGGAGATGAGACCATTGCGCAGGTCGTTGGAAACCGCCACGGCGTGCTCCTTGATGACCTCGTGCGCCGTCTCGCGGCCCACGCCGCGCTTCACCGCCGCCATCATGATGGTGGTGGTCATCAGGAAGGGCAGGTAGCGGTTCAGCTCCGTGCGCACCACGGGCTCATACATACCCATCTGGTCCAGCACCGTGATGAAGGTCTCAAACAGGCCATCCGCCGCCAGGAAGGCATCCGGCAGCACGCAGCGGCGCACCACGGAGCAGGACACATCGCCCTCGTTCCACTGGTCGCCGATGATACCGCCAATCATGGTGAGATGGCCCTTCAGGATGGCGTGGAAACCGTTCACACGCTCGCAGGAGCGCGGGTTCATCTTGTGCGGCATGGCGCTGGAGCCGGTCTGCCCCTTGGCAAAGCCCTCAGTGCAGAGCTCGTGGCCCACCATGAGGCGCCAGGTCTTGCAGAAGCTGCTCGGGCCGCTGGCCAGACCCACCAGGCCGGAAATAATCTCAAAATCCAGGGAACGCGGGTACACCTGCCCCACATTCATCCACTTGGAGGCAATGCCCAGGTGGGCGCAGATGCGCTCCTCGAGCTCGCGCACGGTATCCGGGTTCTTGCCGAAGAGGGAAAGCTGGTCCAGCTGGGTGCCCACGGCGCCTTTCAGACCGCGCACGCGGTAGCGCTCCATCATGCTCACCCAGGCCCAGGCCCAGTGCACAATCTCCTCGCCGAACATCGCCACGCGCTTGCCCATGGTCGTGGCCTGGGCGGCCACATTGTGCGTGCGGGCGGCAAAGACCATATCGCGCCAGCCGTTGGCGCGCTTAGCCATGCGGTCCAGAACGGCTACCGCCTTGTCGCGGATGATGTGCATGGAGCGCCAGATCTGCAGCTGCTCCACATTCTCCGTCAGGTCGCGGCTGGTCATGCCCTTGTGAATGTGCTCAAATCCGGCCAGGTCGCAGAACTCCTCGATGCGGGCCTTCACATCGTGGCGGGTCACACGCTCACGGGCGTTGATGCTCTCCACATCCACCTGTTCCTTCACGCGCTCATAGGCATCAATAGCCTCCTGCGGAATATCCAGCCCCAGGTCCTTCTGGGCCTTCATCACCGCAATCCAGAACTCACGCTCCAGCACAATGCGACCCTCTGCGGACCAGATGGCTTTCATGGAATCAGAGGCGTAACGGCCTGCCAGTACATTCGGTATAGCGCTCATAATTTGTCGTTTTCGGTACAGGTGAGCGGGCAGCATAGCAGATTACAAGCCGTTTTTCAAGCTTTATATTGTAAGGTCCGAACGCAGTGAGGATATCGTCGCGCTCTCAGCGCGATATCGTCTGCCGCAGGCAGATATCGTCCTGACCGCAGGTCAGGATATCGTTCATCCGTTGCCGTCCGGCACTTCAAGCAAGCCGCCATTGGGAAGAAAAATACCCCAATGAACACCTTTTACATTCTTCTACTCCATCGGAAACGATATCCCCTCACCGCTGACGCGGGGAGGGGACGAAATCCGGCTGGCGCCGGACGATATCTGCCTGCGGCAGACGATATCCTCACTTTGTTCGGACTTCTATCCGCGCGCTGGGGGAGAGGCCGTAGGTCTGCGGTTCGTAGAGGAGCTGAGCCTGGGCGGGCGGGGCAGTGGCGCTGCCGGCGCGCTTCATGCGGGCGTAGTAGCGGAGGTTCACCGCATCCTGCCCGGGCCAGCGGATGCAGAAACCGCGCACGCGGTCGACCAGGTATTCGCTGTGGTCAAAGCATCCACTCCAGTTCAGGGATTCCAGGCCGGCAGCCTGGCCGGGCTCGGCGGGGTCGATGGCCTCCATGCAGGAGGGCAGGTAATCTTCCAGCACCAGGTTAAGGAGCTCCTGTTCGCAGGCCTTAGCGCAGCAAGTGAGGGTTACGCGCACTACATCGCCCACGGCAAACTCCGTGGCGGGGCGCCAGATGCCGTCCTCACCCTGCTTTTCATACTGGCGGGTCACCTGCAGACCATGTTCGGTCACGCCGGGGTACTCAGTCTGCTGCGGGCGGGCCTTGGCGCGGAGCACGGCATACACAGTGCCGCTGCGGGCGGAGACAGCGGCATCCAGCGCCACATTCTGCAGGCTCTGCACCCCGCGGTCCAGCGGCATGGCGAAGCCATCGGGCGTGGTGATTTCGGCATGCACCCGGGCACCGGGAGAATTGCCCACGTAGGTCATGAGAGCATAGAGCGACCAGGCACTGCTCCAGCTGCTGTGGTGGCGGTAATCGGCAGCGCGGGTGCGCATCCAGCGCAGGAAAGCCTCGTGGCGCCCGTCATTATTCGTGCGCAGGTACTCCAGGAATTCGATATCCGCGCGCACCGAGTTGCCACCCCGCGATGCAGGCATGGCGGCCAGGGCGGCCTTGAGCGCCTCGCGCTGGGCCTCGCGGTTCTGCAGGGCGCGGGCGGCCTCGTAGCGGGCAAGCGGGTCGGCCTGCTGCAGGTCGGCCTGCTGCAGATACTCCAGCAGCTTGTACCAGCGGGGCCAGGGGAGGTCGAAGCCGCGCTCCTCAGCCATGCGCAGCACCATGGCCACATGGGCACTCAGCCACAAATCGCTCTGCTCTGCACCAGGCCAGAAGGAGAACCCGCCGTCCTCATTCTGCCGGCTGAACAGCCGCTCCACACTGCGGATCACCGTGCTGCGCACGCGGTCCGCGGGGGTCTGCGCCAGCCGCGGGCAAAGCGGGGCCAGGCGGTCATACAGCAGCCAGGGCAGCAGGGCTGAGGCGGCATACTCAGTATTCCCCCCGGGAGATTCCAGCAGGAAATCCACCCCGCCCTGCAGGTGCAGCAGCGGATTGGCCGACACGCTCACCTCAATCTCGCAGCCGGGGGCCTGGGACAGCTCAGCCGCCAGTTTCTCGCGCGGCACCAGGGCACCCTGCCCCGGGTTCAACACCAGGTGGTGCGCCTCCCTGAGCAGCGGCGCAGGGTGGCGCACCTCGAACTGTGCCTGCACGGCGTCCTCGCCGGTGTCACCGGTGGCGGTCCAGCGGCAGCTCTGCGTGCCGGGCTGGGCGGCGGTCACTTCAAAATACAGCGTGGTGGAAGCCCCGGCTGCCAGCGTGACCTGCTGCGGCTCGCCGCCGCCCGCCATCTGCACCTGCCAGGTACCCTCGGCGGGTGTGTTGTTGGTCACTGTCACGGGGAGCTGAGCCACATCCCCCGCATGCATGAAGAGCGGGGCCCCCACGCTGAGCATTACCGGCTGGTTCACGGTGAACTGCCCTTCCTTCGTGGCAAAGCGGCCGCCTTCCTTATCTGCGGCCACGGCAATCACGCGATAGGTAGTCAGCGTATCGGGCATGGTGCAGATGGTGGAGAAATTCCCCTGCGCATCGGTCTTGAGCGCGCTGCGCCACACCGCCAGCGGATTGAAATTCGTGCGCACGCGCGGCTGCGGAGATTCGGCTTCATCCTCTTCCGGAATCTCTTCGGACCACAGGGCCTCCACCTCGGCCAGAGCCTTGGCCAGAGCCTTGGCCCGGTATACATCGGGTGTGGCCCCTCTGGTCATCCAATCCTGCAAGGGGAGAGTGTGCTCCATCATCCACCAAGGCATGTGCTTCCAGCTGCCATCGGGCTGGAGCCCCTCCCCCTGCCACAAGCCGAACAGTGGTTTATAGGCAGGCATGAGCACCCAGCTGTCCGGGCGCACCAGGCGGGGATACAGGCGCAGAGCGCGCAGCCTGAAACTGAGTGCCTCGGCCACATCCGGCAATTCATACTGGTTCTGCGAAAGCATGCCGGCATCCACCGCATAGAGGGTCACCACCGCCTCGGTGGGCACCCCATTGGGCAGCGTCACGCGCCCGCCCAGCACCTGCTGGGTGCCGGGGCGCACCGCCTCGCCGGGCAGCTGCAGCTCCACCTGCAGCTCGCGCTGCGGCGCGGGCGGATTCAGCACGGTTTCATCCGTCAGGATGCTCTCAATCACGCCGGTCTCCGCATTGCGGCGGGGCAGAATAGCATGCACCTGCACCCGGCCGCCTTCGTCATCCATGAGTGGCGCGGCAAACTCGTGCCGCCCGCGCTGCACGGTGATGGGCATCACGCGCGAACGCTGGCCGCAAGTCACCACCAGCACTCCCTGGCCATCCATGCCGGATTCCAGCACCATGCGCTGGCCATCTGCGCTGGAGCCCAGGCGGAAATGCGCCTCCTGCACCGCTGCGGGGCCGGCCCAGCGGGTGAACTCATGGCTGAACACGCGGCCCTGCAGGTCGCGCCCCATGACCTCCACCTGGAATTCATCACCGAACTCGGCGCGGTTCTGCCGCATAAGCTCGCTGAGCGGCAGCTCGGACACCTGCGTATCAGCCGGCACCGTGACCCACTGGGACCAGATATCCTCCTCCTGCAGGCGGATGAGCACAAAACCATTCGGCAGCGTGGTGGCGCGGCGGCGGGTGCCGCGCAGGGTCACCTTCACCGTCTGGCCATTGTGCAGCAACCCGCCGCAGCAGGCGCAGCTCAGGTGCAGGTGCTCTCCTTCCACGATTTCGGGCACCACCCCGGCAGGCTGGTATACCTCAATGCCAGCCAGCCGGCGTATCTCCTGGTGTTCATTCGCCACAAAGCCGGCATAACGCACCGCAAACGCCCTATCGCCCTTCCCGCTGAAGGGGAAGCGGAACTCCGCCGTGCCATCGGCCGCCAGCGGCAGTTCCTTCTGCACCACGTAGCGCCAGCGGCCGGCGCTGGTCATCTCGCGGGCGCCCTGCAGCGGCACTTCGCTGCTCAGGCGAATCATCGCGCGCCCCGTGCTCAGCGGCACACCGTTGAAATCCGCCGCCTTCACCTTCAGCACCATTTCCTCCGGCGCCACCTTCTCCGTGGCATCCTCGCAGGTGGCGGTGAAGGCATCGCGGCGGAACACCTCGCAGCGCACCTCGTGGCGGGCCAGGGTGCGGGGCAGCGTGGTGCCCACGCGCACCGTGTAGGTGCCGCACACGTCCTCATCTCCCTCCGGCAGGGTCAGCTCCTGGCTGAAGGCGCCGTACTCATCCACCTCAAAAATGCGCTTGAAGAGGCTGGTGCCGTCCGGCGCTTCGAAATGCAGCTCCAGCTCGCGGTGCTTCGAGTGCGAGATGCGGTTGAGCGCATCCACCGCGCGCAGGTAGCCGCGCACATAAATCTTCTCGCCGGGGCGGTAGAGGCTGCGGTCGGTCCAGAGCATGGCGCGGAGCTCGCGCCCCTCGGCCTTGGTGTTGAGCTGGGCATGCTGCTCCCAATCGTGCGGAAGCGGCTGCACCACGCAGTAATCCTCGCCATGCTGCAGGAGCACATCGCCCTGCATCTGCGGCAGGTTCACACAGCCCTGCTGCACCACCAGCGGCTTCTTCTCCGCGCTGCCCAGGCAGGTCACCACTGCACCATCCACCGCCGTGGCATCGCTGTGGCGCAGCACCAGCGCCGGGTATTCGTCCTCCGAGGCGCCGATGATGCACAGCGCCAGATCCGAAACATTGATGAGCACATCCCGCCGCAGCACCAGCTTCTCCGGCTCCAGCCCCAGGCTGCGAGCCGCGGCTGCCACCGTCTCCGAGGGGTGGAAATCCAGCTCCAGCAGGTAGAGGCCCGGCTTGGCCTCCTGCCCGCAGAGTGAATCGAGGTCCACCTTTACCGGGCAATCGCCCACCAGCGAGTTTTCCGAACCCGGCAGGGTAATCTCCTGCTCTGCGAAGCAATGGCCACCCGCGCCCTGCAGGAAAATGCGCTGCTGCAGCACCTCCCAGGCGCGCTCATAGCCCTCGGGGCGGGCGGGCATGGCATCCTCCTTCGCCAGACCAGCGTTGATGCGGGCCTGCGCCACCGCGCGGTTGAAATGAAGGTCCACCAGGTCACTGCGGCGCTGCTGTTGCTCGAGGTGCTGGCGCACCCTGGGCAGGGCGTTTTCCAGCTCGCCGACATTCCAGTGGCGCAGGCGGGCGCGCACCTTGCTGCCATTCACCCCGGGCAGCTCCAGCTGGTGCGCCCCTTTCAGCGGCAGGTAATGCATCTCACCGGTGTTGAGCGTAGGCGCCATGGGGGTGACGCTCAGGCGGCAGGTGAAATCCTGCTCCAGGCGGAGGCCCAGTGTGCCCTCCAGCCCGGCTTTCAAGGTACACTCCGCCAGCATGGGGGTGGCAGCCTCCAGCGCCAGCTTCATGCCGCTGGCCGCGGTGGGGTGGCGGTATTTCACCACCAGGCGGGTGGTGCTCTCCTCGTCCACCCACTCCTCGTCCTCGTCCCGGTCTTCGGGGTTGGCAGCCTTCAGGGTGAATTCCTGGCTTTCGATGGGGCCCAGGTAGCGCACGCGCACCTCGCGGCCATTCACCGTGGCGGTGCGGCAGGTGCCATCCTCCGAAAGGGTAGTCTCCACGCCGTCCAGCGTGAGGCGCATCTCGCGGAAAGCCTGCTGCAGCCGCTCCTTCTCCACCGGGGAATTCAGGAGCAGCGCCACCAGATTAGTCGCAGCACCCTGCTCATTCTTCAGCGCCCCCTGCTCCAACGTGGCGCGCAGGGTGCGGCTGATGTGAATATCACCCAGGTTGCTGTCGCGGAAGGCGCTGCCCTGCTCTGCCGTAGCCGTGAGGCGCCAGATGCTATCCGCCGGCAGCTGGCGGTCCGGGCGCACCAGCACATACCCCTGCAGCGGCATATCCTGCTGCAGCTCCTCCCACTTCACCCCGCGCAGCGCCAGCGAGCGCAACACACTGTAACTATTCCCATGGCACAGGCGCGCCTGCTCCACCAAGCCGCGCGCCGTCTCGCCCGTCTCAAAGAAATCCCCCTTGTCATCCATCTTCACGCGCTTGAAGACGTAGCTCACCCGGCTCTCCGGGTTCAGGTTCCGCGCCTCCTCCGTGAACTGGTACCGCGCCGAAACCAGCGCCGCCCCATTCGGGTAGGAACGCAGCTCCTCGCTCACCAGCATCGTTTCCGGCGCATGGAATCGGAACTCCCGCTGCTGCAGGCTGCGCCCGCTCAGGTAGCGCACATCCCCCCGGAACTGCAGCTTGAACTCTGTGCGGATACTCGTGCCCGGCAGCGGCTCGATGCGCAGGCAATCCTGGTTTACCCACACCACCCGCGGCGGGTGCGCCTCATCACCACTGATGCTGAATAAATCCAGCCCCTTATCCGCCGCGCTCGTGCCGCTCAGATACTGGTTCTCCACCACCGCCCGGCTCACCACCGGCTCATCAAAATTGATGTTCACAATTCCCTGCCGCTCCCAGTACGACACCGAATCCGCACACGCCACTCCCAGCGCAGCCAGGGAATATATAAAAATCTTTCGTGCAATTTGCAGCATAGCGCGCGCATTCTAACACACCACCCCCAGCCATAGCAAGCGCTTACCCTGGCAGCAGGCGCGCACTCACGCGCGCACGCATCTTTTTTGCATCTTTTTGCATCTTTTTGCATGATGCAAAAAATGCCACTGCGGCAGGCAATACGTTATTCGGAGCACGGGACTTCAGTCCCGATTGGAAGCACCGTTATTTCGGGACTGAAGTCCCGTGCCCCGACAACGACAAACATCAATTTATCGGGCCGTTTGCCCGCAAACGAGCAAATCGAAATTGGCTGCAAAGCAGCCATCGAAATTACCGCCGCAACGGCGG
>CALFTQ010000061.1 GCA_937916135.1 uncultured Verrucomicrobiales bacterium | reverse complement strand
ATCCTTATTGCCCTGACTTACCGTCATTTCCCGCATGTCAGCCAGAAGTTCATCAGCCGTAAGAGCATCTGCGGGTTCCTGCGCTTGCACGGGGGCCATCATAACAAGGGCCAAAAGTATGAGTTTCCAGTTCTTCATGGGCTTCATCATACCATAATAGCGCGGCATTGCACAGCTTTTATTTTTTCTCAGCTTCGGAGAATACAGAATTCCCGCTTGCAGGGCAACTCCCATGTGTAGTATACTGGGTGGCGTGAAGTATAATCGATTCGTCAACATGCTGCTCAATGTGCTGCGACTGGGGCTGGGGGGCTTCTTCCTGTTCACAGGGGTGCAAAAGATAGCGGGGATGAACGAAATGGTTGACTTTCTGACACGCAGCCACATTCTTCCGGCGTTTTTTTCTTTTCCGCTGGCCTGCATCGGCCTTGCCATGGAACTGGTGGTAGCGGTGTGTCTGCTCACCAGACGGAGCTACCGCGGAGCCACCGTGTGGGGATTGGTCATGTGCAGTGTCTTCCTGCTGCTGTATATTCAGGGGTGGGTGCGCGGACTGGAGCTGAGTTGCAATTGCCTGGGCAGCACGCACGAGATTACCGATTATCCAGCCGATACCGGCATGCGCCTGCTGCTGCTGGGGGCTATGCTGATGCTTTTCTGGGATTCCCGCCGCCCTGCCCCCACCTTCATGAAACTCCGCAAATACAAGTTTGAAGATTGCTGATTTTCTCGCACATGTTATCCTCTCTCATAAAAATGTTGAGTCTGCCGGCAGCATGTGCCATGCTACTTTCTCCGGCCGGGGCCCTGCCCTCTGCGCCTGTTTGTTCTTCCCCCGCCTTCATCCCCCAGCCTGGGCAGTTCTCCTATGAAAAAGGATGCCCGGGCTTCCTTCTCAAAGACGGAATCCGCGTTGATTCAACTACGAGTCAACAGGCAACCGGGCGCGCCGCCATCCGCGCGCTCATGGCGGCCGGATTCACGATTCAGCCGGAGGAATCCCGGGGCGAGCTCCAGGTTGAACTTGTTCAACTGCCGCACCCGGATGGATACAGACTGCAGGTGACGCCGCAGGGCATCCGCATTCAGGTAGCGCAGGCAGATGCATTGCACCCCGCAGCCCAGACGCTGGCGCAGGCCATCTGCACAGATGCTGCGGGGCAGCAGGCCCTGCCCGCCATGCAAGTGGAGGACGCCCCCTGGCTGCAACACCGCGGCATTATGCTCGACCCCTGCCGCCACCCCATTTCGGTGGAGAGCACGAAACGAATCCTGCGGCTCATGGCCCGCTACAAGCTTAACCGCCTGCACTGGCACCTCTGCGATGACCAGGGCTGGCGCATTGAAATACGCAAATACCCCCGGCTCACAGCAATCGGCAGCAAGCGAATGGAGAGCTCTGACTGGCAGGACCAGAGCATCAAAGATGGCAAGCCTGTCTCTTTCTTCTACAGTCAGGACGAGATCCGCCACATCGTGAGCTGCGCGCACAGCCTGGGTATCACCATCATCCCCGAAATTGAAATCCCCGGCCATGCCAGCGCGGCGGTGTCAGCCTACCCCGAACTGGGCAATCAGGACTGCCCCGGGTTTGCGCCGGAGGTTGTGACCGGGTGGGGGGTGTTTCCGCATGTGATGGCGCCCAATGAGTTCGCCTTCCGCTTTATCGAGGACGTACTGACAGAGGTGTGCGAGCTCTTCCCCCGCGCGCCGTACATCCATATCGGCGGTGATGAAGTCCCCCGCGACCAGTGGCAGAAAAGCCCGGCCGCGCAAGCATTCATGAAGCAGCATGGAATGAAGCGCGAAAGCGAGATCCAGGACTACTTCACCCACTACTGCGCCCAGGTGCTCCGCAAACTGGGCCGGGGCATGGTCGGCTGGGATGAAATCATGTGTGCACCTCAGCTCCCGCAGGATACCGTGGTCATGGCCTGGCGTGGCATAGACCACGCCCGCATCGCCGCGGCACGCGGGCACCGGGTTATCCTCTGCCCCATCCAGGGCTTCTATTTCAACTTCCCCCAGGGCAAAACACCGCAAAATCCGTTCTACACCGGCCTCAGCGGCTTCGACAACATCAACTGGCAGCATGTGCTCAATTTCGACACCGCGGTGCCGGGGGATAAGGTCATCGGCCTGCAGGCCAATCTGTGGAGCGAGTGCATCCCCGATATGCGGAAGCTGGAATTCATGCTGGTACCCCGCATCTGTGCCTTGGCAGAGGCCGCCTGGATCCGGCAAGAAAAAAGGCCGGATGAGAGTCACCTGGGCGAAAGAATCCACCACCACTACACCTGGTTTGATGAGCAGAAAATCAACTTCCGCCAGGAGGACGGCACTCCTCGCCTCTTCCCGGAGGCCCGGAAGTGAGCCCTGCCGCCTACACCGCCCAGATTCCACCGCGCCGGAGCGCAGTCTGCAGAGATTCCAGCACCTGCTGAGGGGTGAGGCCTGATTCTCGCAGGGATGCTATGGAGCGGGCGCCATCCCGCTTGGCCAGGCGCTTGCCGGCGTTATCACGCAGCAACGCATGGTGGCAGTACAGCGGCACCGGCAGTCCCAGCACCCCTTGCAAGGCGCGGTGAATGTGGGTGGCCTCAAATAAATCTGCGCCCCGGGTCACGTGGGTCACCCCCTGCGCGGCATCATCCACCACCACGGCCAGGTGATAACTGGCCGGAAAATCCTTGCGGGCCAGCACCACATCACCATACGCCGTGGGCTCGCACCGCTGAGTTCCCCGGCGCATATCATGCCAGGTGGGACACCCGATGGCATCCTGAACCCGCTGCATATCCAGGCGCCAGGTGTGTGGCACCCCGGCAGCCAGCTTTTCCTCCACCACCTCCGGCGGCAGATGCCGACAGGTTCCGGGATACAGATACCCCAGCGTGGCATGAGGTGCCCGGCCCATCTCCGCCACCTGGGCCTTGATTTCGGTGCGGGTGCAGAAACAGGGATAGAGGAGCCCCTGCAGCCGCAGCTGCTCCAGCACGGCGCGGTACACCTCGAAGCGCCGGGTCTGCACCATCACCTCGCCATCGAAGCGGAGCCCCAGCCACGCCAGGTCCTCATGCATGAGGGCCAGATACTCCGCATGCTGTGCGCGCGAATCAATATCCTCCACGCGCAGAAGGCACCGGCCGCCGTGCGCATCTGCAAGCCTGCGAGCCTGCAGGGCCGCCAGCAGGTGGCCCACATGCAGGGGGCCACTGGGACTGGGCGCAAAGCGGGTTACAACAGGCATCAGAACTTGGCCTTAAGAATGATTTGCGTCACTCGGCGGGCACCCTCGCCAGCCATCGTAGAGCGAGGGTACAGACACTGGGCCCGATAGTAATTAGCCAGAGCAGAACCATATTCGCAACGTTCCTCACAAGTTCTGGCCTTTTCCAATGCCTGGGTGAAATCATGAGCCCCCAGGGCAAACCGGTGCAGCGCATCGCGGTAACGGGAATCCTCTTTATAGCGAGCATCCTTTTCTCCGTACTCCAGCAGCATCTCGTAGGCCATGCACGGCCCCATGACCGCATCCTGTTTTGCTGCCACCTCCAACTGGGTCAGCATACCATCAATCGTACTGATGAGAGTCATGACCTCCTTATACTGCTGCTTGAGCTCCGGGTCAACGGCCACGACCTCAAACCTCTCCTGGTCGTTGAAAATGGTGCGGTACTCCTTGCGGCCCATAAGGGTGCGGAACTCATCGCGCACCGGATCCTGATTATCCAGTTTCTCCAGCTGCTGCCGGCCTTTCTCCAGATTTGGATTTTTGGGCCAGATGGTGCCGGCCTTCACGATTTCTTCATTGAAAGTCTCATCATCCCCCGCCTTAAGGGCCTTGGCGGCATTGCGCAGATGCAGATCACTCTGGGCCTTGCGCCCTGCGCAATAACTGGTGAGCATGGAGTCATCGAAATCCGGATCCAGCGCCTTCATTTTCGAAGCAATTTCCTCCAGGGCTCCATAGTCCCGGGCATTCAGCGTGGTGAGAGCCTTGCGCCGCAAGGACCAGAACTCAGCAATGCGGCGGCGCCCCTCCACGGGGAACGTAGCCACGCTCTGCATATATTCACCAACCGCCACGGCCTGAATAAGGCTCTGGGTGGCATCCGACAATTTATTCTGCGCCAGCATATTAGCCACCGCCTCCATATTCAGATCTATTTCATAACGCATGTTGGAGGCGATTGTGGACATCGTGTTCACGGTGGGCGGCAGCCCCACCCCGCCCTCAAACAGGCGCGCTGCCTGAGATTCACGATCCAGTTTCAGCGTCGTGTCCCCGTCCCGGAAAATATGACGATAAACATGCGCCCCAATCAGAGCATGGTCATAACGCCGCTGCAGAAGCATCGAAACGATTGTACTCTGGAAATTGATTTTGGACAACTCCATAGCGGCCACACTCTCTGCCTCGTTTTTAAGGCTGGAGGCTTTCATGGAAGCTATCTTATCCGTATTATGGCCTATTATAAACGTGTTGGAGCCGGATTGCCGCCCCGAATTCGTCAATGAGTTTGTTTTATCAACGAGCTTATCTATTTCCTGCTCAAGGTTCTTGTTCTTACGGTCGCGCGAACGGTTCGCATATTGCACCGCGAGAGCGCTGGCCATGGTGCTGGCCAGAGTGCCGGAGATTCCCCCATCTCCTTCGTATTCATTCATCTCGTACAGCCCCTGCGCAATCTTGACCAGAACCTCGCTGCCTACCTCACGGCGGCTGCGCGCAGACTTCTGAGTAAGTTTGAGAATGGAGCGTAACTTTTTCCTGTATCGCTTAGCCTCGGTGCTGTCGTCCGGGTTCTGCTGAAGATATTTCTCAAATCGGGCACGCACCAGGGCATTGTTCCCCACATCAAACTTGGCGCCATTGTAGCTCACCGTATCACTGGCAGGATCTAGCAGAGGGATCTCCATGCCCAGGATCTGAGGATTCGGAGTTTCTCCACTGTTCGGATCCACATGTGATTGACCGATCTGAGGCGCAACCGCGGTCTGAGGCGCTGGCTGCGGCGCCGGGCTCTGCTGGGCAGAGAGTGGCTGAGCACAGAGGGCCCAGCAAATCAACGGTAAGATCTTGATGTATTCAGTGTTCATTTTTTACTCCGTTTCTACTTTTTCCACTACCATCACCCCTTTCACGTCCTGCCCTTGCTCACCCTTGCCATTGCAACACACCACGTAAAACGAAAAGGTGTCTCCTCGCGTCAAGTTGACCCGGCCAGTCGCCTCGCTGCGCACCAGCAGGGGCAGTCTTTCCTGCGGATTTCCGGGCAAAGATACAGCTACAAGGCGGTCATTTCCTACTGATTCGATATTCTCCACACGTGCTTTAAAGCAGTAGTGATTACCAGTAAGCCGGGAAGCATCATGCCGATAATCAGCCACGCTGAAACGGGAGTCTGGTGAATCCTCGCGAGACTCGGAAGGTTTCATCACCAGTGCGGCCACAACAGCCAGCAGCAGCACACCCCCACCACCGCCCAGTATCAGCGGCAACTGCGTTTTCTTATTCCTGGAAGAGCGTCGTTTTCTTGCCATACGATTCAGTTATGTAAAATATGGTTATTCCCAGCGGGTGCGGCGCACCCCGACATAGGTGAGAGCTATACCCACCAGCACATGCAAAACCAGCACCAGCAGGCACGGGATGCGATCCGCAAACGATGTCTGCACAATAGTGTTCACCGCCTTAAGCACCTCGGATTCCAGGCCGCCATTCACACTGCCGCTCCAGGCCCAGTAGGCAGAAATGAACGGCTGAGTAAAGCGCTCCACAAACTCCGGCAGTGCCAGCACCGCACCGGAAAGAGGCAGCTGGAAACCCACCAGATAGATGCTCAGCAGCGAAGCCTGATCCGGTGTTTTGCAGTTTGCGGAAATGCCCAGACACATGGTGGTCATAGCAGCATTAGCCAGCAGCAGAAAGATAAAATGATTCACCACATCCCCCCGCAGCGGCCAGCAATACTGCACAAAAGCAAACATCCACAAACTCTGAATGAGAACCAGCACACTCAGGAACACCAGTTTGGACGCAAGATAAGCCCCTACCCCGGTGCCGGCAAATTTCTCCTTCTCCATGATGAGCCGCTCGCCTGCAATTTCACGGGAGGAATTATTGGACCCCATGAGCCCCAGCAGAATAACCTGGAACATAATGATGCCGGAAACCGCAGACCCCACTCTGGCCCGCACCTCAGCCTGGGCTTGCTGGGCCTGCACCTCTGCCGCCAGATCAGAGCCCATGGTATCCGTGAGCTGCAGCAACTGCTCCTGCCCCTTGCTGGAAAACAGAGCCACCAGAATCGGGAAAATCACAATCATGGCCACTTGCAGCATCAGTTGCGTACGGTCGCGGAAGAGAATCGTAAACCTTCTCTTGAGAAGAGTGCAGAACTGAGTCATGAATGAAGGCTGCGGCACTTCATCTTCATCAGTCTTACCGGAAACTGCTGCAGGCGGCTGCAAGCCCGCCGCAGAAAATTTCTGCACGTGCTTCTTTTCCAGTCGCTGGTAATAGTCCAGCCGGTGCTTCAGCCAGCTCTGGCGCCAGGCATCCGGTTCCCGCATAGCCAGTTTGGGGTATACCTCCTCAAAGTTTGTTTCGCCAAAATAATGAACCATGAGCTCTGGGGAGCCGTGATAGGCCAGATTCCCGCCCACCATCACTATAACGCTGTCATACAGCTCCATCTGCGCCAGGCTGTGAGTCACAGATATGACAATTCTTCCATCCTTCAGGCTCAGCTGGTGCAGCAGTTCCACAATCTCTCGCTCAGAGCGGGGATCAAGGCCGCTTGTCACTTCATCACACAGCAGAATGCGGGGACTGCTCACCAGTTCCATTGCGAGTGCCAGGCGCCTTTTCTGACCACCGGAAAGCAATTTCACCGGGCGGTCTGCAATTTCGCTCAGCCCGGTTTCTTCCAATACGCTGTCGATGATTTCGTCAAGTTCTTCATCACCGGCGTCCACACGGAGCCGGGCCGAGCTTTCCACATTCTCATCAACCGTCAGTTCCTCATACGCTATGCTGAATTGCGGCACATAGCCGATTTCGTACGGCTCAAAATCTGAATCTTCAGCCAGGTCGCGACCCTCCCAGAAAAAACTGCCTGAAGTAGACTCCTTGATGCCTGCTATGGCTTTCAGCAGCGTTGTCTTACCACAACCGGAAGGCCCCACTATGGCCGTAAAATGTCCGCGGGGAATGCAGAAATTAACATCACTGAGCAAGAACAGGCTCTCCCCTTCATTGTCGACTTCCAAACAGATATTGCGGGCTTCCAGCATGGTTAGTAAGGTAACACTCCTACTCTATCACATCGACATGCGCCTTGCAAGCATGCAAAGCTTCGCAGTCATAATTTTCACGGCATTCAAATATGCGAGAACAAACGATTCCCTGCCTTTCCGATAACTTCTGACTTGCGTTCTTGTTTTTTTCTGATAACATGGCATGCGAGTGCAACCGGAAGATTCCATTACCAGCCCCGCAGATGCCGAGCTAGAAAAGCTTGCGGCCCGCACGCGCCGCAGTCTCATCATGCGCCTGGGCGATTGGAAAGACCAACGGAGCTGGGATGAATTCTACCGCACCTACTGGCGCCTCATCTACTCCGTGGCTATCAAGGCCGGGCTCCGGGAGGACGAAGCCTGGGATGTGGTGCAGGAAACGGTGCTGACCATTGCCAAGCAGAGTCTCAAAAATGCCTACGACCCGGAGCGGGGTTCGTTCAAAATGTGGCTCTGGAATGTGACGCGCTGGCGCATCAACGACCAGTTCCGCATGAGAGGCAAGGCCCCCCAGCCCGCCACGAGCACGGGGGACGCCACGCCTGCCCGCGAACCGGTGGAGAACGTGCCGGACACCTCCGGCAATAATTTCACGGAAATATGGGAGCGGGAATGGCAGCAGAATGTGATGAAAGCCGCGCTGGAGCGCGTGAAGATGCGCGTATCTCCCCGCCAGTTCCAGATTTTTGATTATAACGTGCTGCAAGGCATGAGCGCCACGGACGTGCGCCGCCGGCTGGGGGTGAGCATGGCCCAGGTGTATCTGGCCAAGCACCGCGTGGGCTCCATTCTCAAAAAAGAGATTGCCTACATCCGCGAGCAGGAGAAGTAATCCGCCTGCCCCGCCGCCATAATGACACAGCGGAGGGGTTTTCTGGCTTGCAACGACGGGGGAAAAGCGTAGAATAGCCGCATTAGCACATTTTCATCATGAGCGCACTCGAATTCATCCGTAAAAACTCGCTTCTCGTACTCATCGTGGTGGCCGGCGTAGGTCTTGGTCTGCTGATGATGGACTACGGTGACCGCGGCAGCATGTTCGTCAAGGACTATTATATTCAGGTAAACGGCACGGGGTACTCCTACCCGGAGACCGCCGGTCTGGGTGAAAATGGTCAGCACTATGTGCAGACACTGCACAACAACACCAGCAGCAAGCTGCGCAACATGTTCGATAAGAACGAAAACGAGGAGCTGGATGATGCCGAAATGGCAGCCCTGCAGGCCTGGACCTCCCAGCACCCGGAGTATGACCAGTTCATCCAGTTCCTGGGTAACATGTACCAGAGCTGGAGCTATGGCTTTGCCGATGACGGCGCGGTGAACACAGCCGTGAACCGCGCGGTCATCCAGGCGCAGGCAGAGGAGCTGGGCATTTCCCCCTCCAAGGAGCAGATTGACGCCTATCTGCAGGCTATGCCCGTGTTCAAGAAGGCCGATGGCAGCTTTGACCAGGAGCTCTACCAGCGGCTCACCGGTTTCCGCAACGGCGCGGCCAACCACCAGCAGGAGAAAGCTTTCCGCAGCGTGATTGCCGACATGATGGTGTGGGAGGCCGTGGGCAACCTGATGACGGATGGCCTGCAGCTGCAGAGCAAGAGCACCAGTGACCTGGTGGACGTGATGCACCAGCAGATGCGCGGCAAGACCGCCTGGCTGGCCAAGGACACCCTGCCCGCCCCCGCCGCTGCTACGGAAGAAGAAATCAAGGCCTATTGGGAGCAGCACAAGGACAATTACAAGAGCACTGAGCGCCGAATCGTCTCCATTTACACCATGGCCCCCGGCGAGGGCTCCAATCTGGACAGCCTCATGGCCACGGCCGATGTGCTGATGCAGGATCTCTCCCAGGCCAATGGCAAGGGCTTCGATGCCAAGCTTGCCGCCGCTGCAGAGAACCCTGAAAACGAACCGTTCACCTACCTGAACGCCGAAGGCAGAAGCCGCACCACCTTCGAGCTCTGCACCCTGGCTGATGCACCTGAGGCCATGCGCACCCAGGTGGAGCACAACGGCAACACCACCACCCTGGCCGATATCGCCTTCAAGGAGGTGGAAACAGCCCCCACCGTGGCTGAGTTCGAGGCCGCCAGGGCCGCCGGCACGGAGGACGAGCTGGCCACCATCCGCCAGGTGCGCGGTTACTTCCCCACCCGCGATGGCAAGATTGCCTTCCTGCGCGTAGAAGCCATCGAGGAGCCCAGCGTGCTGCCCTATGAACAGGCACGCGAAGCCGCAGCAGCAGATTTACAGGCCGAACGCGTGAACAACGCCCTGGCCGATGCCTCTGCCAAGCTCTATGAGACCATGACCACCGCCTGCAACGAAGGCGGCATTGACGCTGCCTTTGCCAAGGCGGCAGAGGCCGGTGCCATCGTGGAAGATTTCGGCCCCGTCGGTCTGGGAATCACGCACAAGGGCCTGCCCATGGGCCTTGAAGTTCAGGCTCTTATCAGCGTGCCGACCGGCAAGCTGGCCCCCATGGTCACCCTGAACGGCGGCACCCGCATCACCGGCGTGACCGGCCGCACCGTGGAAACCGGCCAGCAGTACACCGCCATGAAAGCCTTCATGCACATACCCTCCATGAATGCCCGCCTGCGCGGCAATGTGCTGCTCGACTGGCTGCACGATGCCTACGTGCGTTACAACGTCAAGTTCTCCGAACACATCAAGCTCAACAACCAGTAAACATAGAACACACGATTCGTCATGGCCCTGCCTGCACAGACTAAATACATCGTGGGCAATGAGGCCTGCGAACGATTCAGCTTCTATGGTATGCGGAGCATCCTCGTCGCGTATATGACGGGGATGCTTCTCATGTCTAAGAACGAAGCCACGGAAGTAGTCCACCTCTTCATCGCCTGCACCTATCTGCTGCCCCTGCTGGGCGCCTGGCTGGCAGACCGTTTCCTGGGGCGCTACCGCACCATCATCTCCATCTCCCTGCTCTACTGCCTGGGCAACGCCGTGCTGGCCATGGCAGATTTCGCCGGTGATGTGGAAGCCCGCAAGTGGGTGCTCTTCACCGGCCTGGCCATCATCGCCATCGGCGCCGGCGGCATTAAGCCTTGTGTATCAGCATTTGTGGGAGACCAGGTACCGGCTGAGGAAAAGAACGGCCCCACCATGACCCGCCTGTATGCCGCCTTCTACTGGTCCATCAACCTGGGTTCATTCTTCTCCTTCCTCGTCATTCCGTGGGTGCGGCAAAACTGGGGCTACAGCTGGGCCTTCGGCATCCCCGGCATTTTCATGGCCCTGGCCACGCTCATCTTCTGGCTGGGGCGGAAGAAGTATAACCACGTGCCGCCCACCCAGCCGGAGTTCCTGAAAGCGCTCTTCTCCCGCATATTCCAGGGAGCAGCCCGCGCCTGCGAGCGCTTCGGCGGGGAATCCGTGGCACGCGCCACCAGCACCGCCATCGGCATTGCCGCCTTCATCGTCATCGCGCCCATAGTGGTGCTGCTGGGCAACTGGGCTCACAGCGGAGCCGCCCGCCTGGCCAGCCTGAGCGGCGCCGGCGAAACCATCGCGGCCCTCTGCGGGCTTGTCGCCCTGCTGCTCTACATTGCCGCCCTGCTCCTGGCCGGGCTGAAACTGGCCGCCAGCACCGGCATGAGCGGCTTCCTTGGCGTGGCCGGCAGCATGATTTTCAACAGCAAGGAAGAAACCGCCGCCCGCTTCTCCGAAAGCGAGCAGCGAGGCGTGCGCAACCTGGTACGCGTGCTCATCGTCTTCCTCATGATTATCCCCTTCTGGAGCCTCTATGACCAGACCGCCTCCACCTGGGTGCTGCAGGGCAAACAAATGCAAAGCATCGACCTGAGCTGCGGCGGTCTTAAATTCTGCTTCGGGGCCGAAGAAATGCAGAGTTTCAACCCTCTGCTCATCATGATTTTCGTTCCTTTAGTCACCCTCTTTATATACCCCTACATCGGCCGCTGGGGCGCCCCGCTCAAGCGCATGGGCATGGGTATTCTGCTGGCCGGCATAGCCTACGGCGCCGTGGCCACACTGCAGCAGAGTCTCGACACCGGAGCCCGCTTAAGCATTCTCTGGCAGTGCATTCCGTACTTCCTGCTCACCCTCTCCGAGATTCTCGTGAGCACCACCGGTCTGGAGTATGCTTACACCGCTGCAGGCAAGAATCTGAAGAGCATCGTCTCCAGCTTCTGGCTGCTCACCAGCACCCTGGGTAACCTGCTCGTGGTCTTCCTTACAGGCCTCGTCAGCGACCCCGCCAGCGTGCAGGCCTTCATCCTCTATGGCTGCATGTCCATCTGCGTGGGCGCCATCTTCCTCTTCGTAACCTCCCGCCCCCGCTTCGCTGCGGAAGAAGAGGAAAACTGAACAGTGAAAAATTAAAATTTAAAAATATAAAAACAAAAGAGCCAGTGGATTTTTCCCTGGCTCTTTTTTGCAGCCGCTGTGTCTCCGCGACAAATTCATATCACTTTCGAAGCACGGGACTTCAGTCCCGATTGAACATAGCATGCTTTACGGGACTGAAGTCCCGTGCTCCGAAAAGCTCAATTCTTTTCTTCTTCCTCCTTGAGGATTTCCTCGTACTCCTGCACGGTTTCCTCGATGAAGAGGGTCACGGCGGAGGTCATGGTCTGGCCGTAGTAGGCGCAGGCCTGTTGGAATTTGGCTACCAGGGCACTGTCTACATACAAGCCCAGCATTTTCTTATTTTCAGCTCTCTGTCGGGGTGCCATAGTCTTATTCAGTGGGGGTTGAGGGGATACCTAAGATGGTGCCGGGCATAATCTTGTGGCCGGCGAAGAAACTTTCTGCGTTCATCTTGCGCGCGCCGCTGGGCTGCATGGTGGAGATACGGATGGCCCCGCCGCGGCGGCCACCGCAGGAAACCAGCATGCCATCCGGCCCGGATTCCAGCACCATGCCGGGCACGGCGTCCTCCGGCTTGCGCACATTGAGGAACATATCGATAGGCGGGAAAATCTTCAGTGTCTTATCCTGCCCGCTGTGCACGGAGGGGTACACCGTGAACGTACCCGGCCAGGAATGGTAGGCGCGAATCTTGCGTGCCACCTGCAGGGCGGGCTGCGACCAGTCAATCTGGCCATGCGCGCGCAGCAGCTTGGGGGCGTAGGTCATCAGGCTCTCATCCTGCTCCTCGCGCATATCCACACCGTCTCTCAGTGTGTCGATGGCCTCCATGAGGGCCGCCGGGGCAAGCTGCGCCAGGTCATCGTGCAGGCTCTCGGCCGTTTCTGTGCCGCGCAGCGGAATGGCAAGCTTGCAGATGATATCACCGGCATCCAGCTTCTTCACCACATGCATGATGGTGATACCCGTCTCATCATCACCGGCCTCGATGGCCGCCTGAATACAGGCCGCACCGCGGTGGCGCGGCAGCAGCGAGGCGTGCGCATTGATGCAGGCAAGCTTTGCCACATCGATGACCTCCTGCGAAAGAATCTGCCCATAGGCCATCACGACCACGATATCCGGCGCATATTCCCGCAGCTGCTGCACGGCTGCCGGATCCCTCATCTTTTCGGGCTGAAACACGGGGATTCCCAGCTGCTCGGCCACCACTTTCACTCGCGGCGGCGTCAGCTCCATGTGGCGCCCAACCGGCCTGTCCGGCTGAGTAATCAGCGCTACCACCTCTCCGGTCTCTGCCAGCTTCTGAAGGGAGGGAATCGCTATATCCCCCGTTGCCATCATCACGATTCGCATGGCGTCTGAATACCAGAAATTCGGTGTTTAGTCAAGCGTTATTTAAGAATTCCTTACAAAATCCATGTGTGACCCGCTATTTTTGTAAGCAATAGAAATATCAGCAACATTTGGAAGAAATCTCCCCCACTGCCCGATAAATGGGAACTTGTGGGGGAACTCTGTCGGAGCACGGGACTTCAGTCCCGATTGGAAGCACCGTTATTTCGGGACTAAAGTCCCGTGCCCCGACAACGACAAACATCAATTTATCAGGCTCTGGACTCAAACATTGGGGCGTGTGTGGGATATTTTGCACTCACCCGACAGAGAAATCCGCCGCAGCTGCTGTGGCAACTGCGGCGGATATTTCAATGTAAGCTATACGCTCGGGCTATCGGCTCAGGCCTCCTCGGAGGTGGAACCAGTAGCAGTAGTGGTGGCGGGAGCCACCGGAGCGGTGAGCTGAGGCAGGTCGATGATTTCGATCAGAGCCATGGGGGCGCTGTCGGTCATGCGCTGGCCGAGCTTCACGATGCGGGTGTAGCCACCCTGGCGGTCCTTGGTAGCCTCGGCCACCACGCTGAAGAGCTTGGCCACAACCTTGGGCTGGGGCAGCGTAGCGAGGGCCTGGCGGCGGGCATGCAGGGAACCGTTCTTACCGAGGGTGATGAGCTTCTCCACATAGGGGCGCAGGGCCTTGGCCTTGGCCAGGGTGGTGGTGATGCGGCCGTGGCTGATAAGGCTGCAAGCCTGGTTGGCAAGCAGGGCCTTGCGGTGGGAAGCTGTACGCTGAAGCTTGGCTTTCTTGACGCCGTGTCTCATAGTCTTTTTATGGTGTGTTTAGTGGGTTAATATGTGTTGTATTTTGGAATCTTTACTCATCATCGTCATCCCCGAAGGAATCGATGTTCTGGGAGATGAGGGCCTGAAGGTCGGTGCCGCGGGTTTCATCGCCATTGTCGCGCAGGCGGGAGGCCGGAGCGGGGGAAGCGAGGAGCTTGGCATCGAACTGCATACCCAGGGACAGACCGTGCTGCACGAGCTTGTCCTTAATCTCGTTGAGGGACTTCTTACCGAAGTTGCGGTACTTGAGCATTTCGCTCTCGGTCTTCATGGCCAGCTGACCAACGGTGGTGATGTTGGCGTTGTTCAGGCAGTTGGCGGCGCGGACAGAGAGTTCGATTTCGTTCACGCTCATGTTGAGCAGCTTGCGGAGCTGGGCGGTGTTGGCGTCCTGCTCGCCACCGTTGGCCTTGTCGAACTCAACGCGGCGGCTGTCGGCGTCCACGAACACGTCCAGGTGGTGGCGCATGATGCTGGCGGCCTGCAGCATGGCATCTGCGGGGCTCACGCGGCCGTCCGTCCAGATATCGAGCACGAGCTTGTCGAACTCGGTCATCTGGCCCACACGGGCGTTGTCCACAGCGTACTTCACACGGGTCACCGGGGAGAAGATGGAATCAATCGGAATCACGCCGATGGGGCGGTCCTTATCGTTGTTGTCGTCGGCAGTGTGGAAACCACGGCCCACGTTCACCTCAAAATCGCAATCAAAGATGGTGCTCTGGTCAAGGTGGCAGATAACCTGGTCCTTATTCACCACGGAGTAGATGTGGTCGTCCTGGATATCGCCGGCGGTCACCACGCCCTGCTTCGTCACGCGAAGGGAAAGGGTGCGGGGTTCCTTGCCGTAGTGCTTGAACTTGACCTTCTTGAGGTTGAGGATGATTTCGGTCACGTCCTCCACCACGCCGGGCAGAGAGGTGAACTCGTGCTGGGCACCGGCAATACGCACGCTGGTGATGGCAGCACCCTCCAGGGAGCTGAGCAGCACGCGGCGCAGGGAGTTGCCGAGGGTGTGACCGAAGCCGGTCTCGATAGGCTCGGCGATGAAGGTCACGTGGTTGGGATCCTCCGGGTCAGCAATGCGCTTCAGCGTGTTCGGAATCTCGAAATGGGCCAGCTTGATGGGCCCCTGCTCCTGAATAATTTCGTCAGACATATTAGTGTGTTTTTGTGGCCGGGTTTCCCTCCTTGCGGGCTCTGCTTCCTTGCGGAAAGGGAGGACCAACGACCGGATTTTTAATAAACCCGCGCGGCGCAAAGGATACAGCTAATCGACTCACTTAGCAAGCCTTTTCTGCCAAAATGACAACTTTTGTTCCATTTTGCCCTGATATCGGAGCTTTTGAAGACAAAAAAAGAGCACATCGGAAACCAACAGTGATATCCGATGTGCCCGATAATCCGGAGGATTGCATTATTTTTCAGGAGCCACCTTGGTGGCAGCCTTATCCGAGACCTGCGGCAGGGGCAGCGGAGCGCCGGCACAAGCCTGCTGCTGCTGTTGCTGCTGCTGGCAGGAAGCAAGCAGCACACCAGTCACCACGGCAGAAGCCACAGGATAAAGAAGCTTGCTTTTCTGAGTGTGGGGTGCAATTTTCATAAGATACACCCCTTATAACACAGCATCCCCCCGGAGAGCAAGCTCCATGGCTTAGTCATTGATAATTTTTTTTCGATTCGTATTGCTCCGGCAATTAACGGATGATGCTTTGCTAAGCAAAAATTGGAATTTGTGGGGGAACTCTGTCGGAGCACGGGACTTCAGTCCCGAAA
>CALFTQ010000060.1 GCA_937916135.1 uncultured Verrucomicrobiales bacterium | reverse complement strand
TCTGCGCCGACCACGGCAACTGCGAGAACATGCTCAACCCCGATGGCTCCCCCAATACCGCTCACACCACAAACCTTGTGGACCTCATCTACTGCGGTCCCGATCAGGCCGAAGTGAAGATGACCGACGGTATTCTGGCCGACATCTCCCCGACCCTGCTCAGCCTGCTCGGCATTGCTCAGCCGGCCGAAATGACCGGCCACAGCCTGGTGACGAAGTAATCGGTCGACACAAACAACCTTTCGCAGGGCAGCACTACCGCTGCCCTGCTTTTTTGTGCTTACATCGTGCCGATTTTCAGATAGCTGCACACACAGTGACAGCTTGACAGCGTTGCCATTTTTGCATATTATAAGCGCCAACATCAAGTCGCACCATTTTCCATGCAGAAGCTCACAGAATCCATCAGTAAATACCTCCTCGCCGTTGTCTGCCCGCTTATCAAGACCCCGGACAAGGCGCAGCTGCGCGTAGCCGCCAATGAGGAGGAGAAGTTGCTGCGCTTCCGTCTGGTGCTGGAGCCGGGCGATATCGCCCGCATCATCGGTCGCAATGGCATGACAGCCTCGGCCATTCGCTCTCTGGCCAAAGCAGCCGGTGAAAAAGCCGGTGCGAAGGTAATTGTGCACATCCTTTCCCGCGAAGAGCTGGAGGAAGCCAGCTGAGACGCCCCCTCACGGCCATGCAGCAGGCCCTTTTTCAGGATGAACCCGTTCGCCCCGCCGCCCGCGTGCTGGTGGATGGGCTCAACGATATGGTGTTTGACTACGCCATTCCTGAGGGCATGCAGAACGTCACCCGCGGCAGCCGGGTGGAGGTTCCCCTGCGTCACCGCAGCACCACGGGAACTGTCATTAACCTGGTAGCGCCGGATTCCGAATGGGGACACCGCCTGAAGCCCCTCACCCGCCTGATAGATGACACACCGGCCGTAAGCCCGGTGCTGATGGATCTGGCAGAGTGGGCGGCGCGCTACTATGCCGTGCCGGTGGAGCAGATGATTCGCTGCATAGTGCCCGAACCCGTTCGACGTGAACGGCATGAGGAGAAGACCCGCAAGGTGGCGG
>CALFTQ010000059.1 GCA_937916135.1 uncultured Verrucomicrobiales bacterium | reverse complement strand
ATGCGATATACTTGCCCCGCGTGCTTTTGCCCGCATTGTGCCCGGGAGACGTCCCACAGGCCACCGTATCACCAGAAGAAAGCTTTCGAAAAAACTCTGAGATCTCACCACACACCGCACCGAACATGAAACTGCACCTCCCCAAGCAACTGTTCACTGCACTCCTCGCCGCACTCACCCTCACCGCCCCCGCCGCCTGGGGTGACGATATTTTCTACGTTTCTGACGGCACAGATCGCACAGAATATGTATTTTCTGCTCCTGCTAATGGTACGACGAATCGCGTTTTATTTGACAACGCGGATAGTGATGGATCTATCACCAATACGACAAATATCACGTTGAATGACAACACAGAGGTATGGGTTGGTCCTGGTACTGCGACGGGTGCAAGCACGAGCGGCACACATACCGTTATTACCCTGAATGGAACCATTAAAGGCAGCGGTACGCTTAAATTCAATGAATACGCCTCCGAAGCTACTGGTAATGCTATTTATCGACTTACAAATGCAAATAGTACGTTTTCCGGGATAATGACCCTTGACAGAGGTGCGGACAATACTGCTGATGTGCAGTTAAGTATGGCGGGTGTGGGAACCGCATTTAAAGGTGTAGAAATTCAATTTAGGCAGGGTGGTGATCGTATATTGAGTATCGAAGGAAATATTACTCTGGGCGGTTTATCTACATATGAGTACGGTAATAGTCCCACGGCTCGTGTCACATCCAACTCGGTAGGCAATATTCTTACGTTGAATGTAGTAGAAGGCGAGACGTACACCTACGCCGGCGCTATTGGTAGCGGCACTTATTACAACAGCACCGACAGCAAAGATACGGCGCAGAAAAGCTCTACCTCGCTGCAGCTGGTGAAGACCGGCGCCGGCAGTCAGACAATCAACGGTACAGTCAATTTGAGTAGTCTGACTGTAAGTGGGGGCACCCTGACTTTCTCTGGTAGTAATACCACGCTCAGCGGCACGGTGACCAATAACGCCACGCTGAATCTGGCGGGCTTCACCGTGGCTGCGAATACCACCGCCTCTATCAGCGGCACCGGCACTACCACGCTGAGTGGCACGGTGACCAACAACGGCACGCTGAATCTGGCGGACTTCACCGTAGCGACGAATACCACCGCCTCTATCAGCGGCACCGGCACTACCACGCTGAGTGGCACGGTGACCAACAACGGCACGCTGAATCTGGCGGGCTTCACCGTGGCGGCGGATACCACCGTCTCCATCAGCGGCCCCGGCACTACCAACCTGGGCGGCACTACCACCCTGGGCGGCACGGCGGATGTATATGGCACGCTGGCTACGGCGCGCCAGGGAACCATAGGTAAGATGACGATTAAGGCCGGCGGCGTGTTTGACACAACGGCATGGTCGGATAAAAATACATTCAAAACACTCAATGATTTAGCCTCGTTAACAACCGAAAGTACGAACGATGCAGTGGGATATATAAAGCTGCAAGTTCTTGCTACAAAGAACGATGATCGAGAAGTGAGCATTTCCTCCGGTAACATTTCTTTGGATAAGAATTTCTGGTTTGTTAGCAATGCTCCTGCTGTGCATGGCGGCAGTAAGGTAGGCGGCCGCACGTTGGAAATCGGGAGTAATAAGTATCTGAAGGCAGATGCTGGTATAGAAGCTTGGTCTGATGCTACAATCGCTGTTTCCGGTGGTCATCTGGAGGCACAGCACATTATTCTGGGTCACTACACCGATACCGATGGTGGGCATTATGGTGCATTAACGATGAGCTCGGGTTCTATTACTACGGGAGCCATCAAGTTCAATAAACAGGCAGGGAACGCAGTAACCATTACAGGCGGTAATCTGGAATTTACTGGATCCAATGCATTGGTATATTCGAGCGCTAATTCAAATGTGGATACTACCGCAAGTGTGAGTATCAGCGGGGCTACTCTGAAAGCCACGCAGACCGACTGGACCCTGGATGGCAGCACCCTGGCCTCGGCTCCGACCATCGGGAATGTTACTATCGATAGCGCCAATACGCATGGCATCACGCTTCAGAATGTGAGCCTGAACGGAGTTATCACCAATGACGCCACGCTGAATCTGGCGGGCTTCACCGTGGCGGCGGATACTACCACCTCCATCAGCGGCACCGGCACCACCAACCTGAGCGGTACCGTGACCAACAATGGCACGCTGAATATGGCGGGCTTCACCGTGGCGGCGGATACTACCGCCTCCATCAGCGGCACCGGCACCACCAACCTGAGCGGTACCGTGACCAACAATGGCACCCTGACTCTGGGGACTGTTACTCTCAGCGACGATGTGACCAACAGCGGCACGTTGACCATTGCTGGCACGCTGAGTGGAACTGGTACACTGACCAATAACGACAACGGAAAGGTCACGGTTGATACCAAGAATTTCCTCGCTTTTGATGGATTGAACTACACCAAGGCAGGCGGCTCGTCCAATACTGCTGTAAAAGCAGGGTTCCTGGACACAACACAAACGTTGCAGGTGCTGGGCGAAGGTGTGACCTATGGTGGCCAAGTCTATATCAACGACAGTGAAACCGGCACCACTCTGACAAATGGAGCTATAACAACGACCATAGGTGCCGTTGCCGGTACATTCTATGTAAACGAGGCATGGATTTACAACTCGACGGATTCTGAGGGTGCTGAGGCTTTCCATGTGGGAAGCGCCGGTACTCTTAAATTAACCCAGAGTTTGGGCTCGCTTGACCACACTGCGGTGACTGGCGATGGTCGCCTGGAAATCGGTTACGCCGCCGGTGAACTGGGTGCATTCTCTGAGATGTTCACCGGTACCCTGGCTGTGGTAAGTGACGGCTCTCTCCAAATGAGCAGTAAAGACATCAACGGAATTGATAACACGGTGGTAGTTGATGGCGGCAGCTTGACACTTACGAGAAGCAGCACCAATGGCGAGCATGATCTTACACGTTCATTCGATGTAAAAAATGGTGGTACGCTGACACTGAGCACAACCGATATCATGGCTGAACGCGCCACCAATACGATTACTGTTACAAACTCCACCCTGGCTGTAGGTGAATGTCGCATTGCTTCCGGCGCAGGCACTAAATATATATTTAACAACGCCACGGTAACCGGTCCCGGCGATTCTAATGGTGCTTTAGATTTCAACGGAAATGCCACGCTGACCTCCTCCGGCGCATCGAGCATAGAGGGCGCATTACGTGTCCGTAGAGACAAAACGCTGACGCTGGACGTAACCGATACGTTGACCGTAGGAACGATTGTGGGGGAAAATGAAAATTCCAGCTTGACCAAGACGGGCACGGGCACGCTGAAAATTACCTCGATGACGAAAAAGAACGAAGCCTTTATTCGCGGCACGATGGCCGTGCTGGCCGGTGCCGTGGAATTTAATCTGAACTCTCGTTCCGAATCCGCTACCGGGATATACAACACTTTCTCGGGCACGATTTCCGGTGCGGGCAAGCTCATCAAGACCGGCACTGGCGAACTGGTGCTTTCCGGAGCTAACACCTACAGTGGCGGCACCTCGATTGAGGCCGGTACAGTGACCACGCAGAATGCCAGTGCCCTGGGTAGCGGCGGTGTGGAGATGACCGGCGGTGAACTGGTAGTGAGCGATGTGGCCAATACCTACACTGACCTGACGGTGGGAGGCGCTATTGTGATGAACGCTGATGCCACTGCCAAGCTTGCCACCACCGGCACCACCCTGAGCCTGGGCACCACCGGCAGCGTGAAGAAGACCAATGCTGATGGCACGCAACACGTGACCATCGCTTCCAATGGCACCAATGCAGCCAGACTGACTGCCAGGAGTGCCAATGCCCAGCTGGCCCAGCTGGCGGAGGATGCCTCCTTCACCATAGAGGACATGACGCTGACCAACACCACCATCTCCGCTGCTACGCCCACCACGCAGGTGAAGCTGCAGAATGTGGAGGGCTCCAAGGCGCTGCTGGCGATGGGTGCGTTCACGCTGAATGCCACCCCCACCGTGGGTGAGGTACTCACCGCGGAGAGCCACGGCACGCTGAGCTACTCAAATGGTCTGGCCATTGCCATGGATAAGAACGCCTCCCTCACCCTGAATCTGGATGTGGTGAACGCGGTGGCCGGCGATGCGCACGGCACCTATGACCTGACCATCACCCTGAGCGGCTTCGGCGAGAGCTTTACCGTGACGCAGGATATCCTGAGCATGGTGGGCTTCGATTCCACCAGCTGGCTGGGCCAGGCCCTGGTGAGCCAGAAGGCAAAATACACCGTGGCGGCAGAGCAGGCCCCGGCCACAGCCGGAGAAAGCGGAGTACCCACCGTGAGCTATTCCGCCGTCACCGTCGGCAACGTGGGCAGCCTGGTCATCACCATCACCGGCCTGAACGTGCCCGAGCCCGCTACAAGCACCCTCAGCCTGCTGGCGCTGGCTGCTCTCGCTG
>CALFTQ010000058.1 GCA_937916135.1 uncultured Verrucomicrobiales bacterium | reverse complement strand
AGATGGCGCCCTTGTTGTACACCATCCAGTGGTTGGTCATGCTGTTGTGGTGCAGGTAGACCACGGCGGCCGGGTTCTGGTCCAGTGCGTAGTTGGTGCTGAGCATACCCACGGCCATGCGGTGCGGGTGGTGCTTGGAGCGGTAGATGGCATTCGGCTCCGGGGTGTTCACATGGTGCACCTTCTCGCGGCGGGCTATTTCCGCCAGCTTCTTATCGGTGGGCATGGAGCCGCGGCAGCAGATGCGGCAGTCGTAGCCCGCCTCGCGGATGATGCGGGCGGTGTGGCCCGCGTAGCGGTACCAGTATTCGCATTCCTCAATCTTGCCGTAGCGGTTGTCCGGGGTGCGGGCTCCCTGGCCGCCGCGCTCCGGGTGGTAGTAGTGGCCGATATCGAGCACCACCACCCTGGATTCACGCACCTGGGCGCGCATCATCTGCTGCGTGCAGCTGGTGAGCAGGAGCAGGGGGAGAAGCAGGAGATAAAGGTACAGTTTTTTCATAATCCGAGTTCAGTCTGACCGCCGGGCAGCATGGCGCCCAGCTTGTGATAGGCTGCGGGCATGGCTTCGCGTCCGCGCGGCGTGCGCTTGATATAGCCCTGCATGATGAGGAAGGGTTCGTGCACGTCCTCGATGGTGGATTCATCCTCGCCCACGGCTACGGCCAGCGAGGAAAGCCCCACGGGGCCGCCGCCGAATTTGTAGATGATGGTCTCCAGCAGGCGCTTGTCCATCTCATCGAGCCCGTCGTCGTCAATATCAATCATCCCCAGGGCGGCCTGGGCCACCTCGGCGGTGATGCGGCCATCCGCCTTCACCTGGGCATAGTCGCGCACCCAGCGGAGCAGGGCATTCGCTACGCGGGGAGTGCCGCGGGAGCGCCGTGCAATGGCCAGTGCGCCGGCCGGTGCGAGGTCCACATCCAGCAGACCGGCAGAGCGGTGCAGAATCTGGCAGAGCTCATCGGCCGAGTAGTAATCCAGGCGGTTCACCAGCCCGAAGCGCGAGCGGAGCGGGCCGGTGAGCATGCCGGCGCGTGTGGTGGCGCCCACCAGGGTGAATTTCGGCAGGTTCAGCTGGATGGAGCGGGCATTCGGCCCCTGGTCGATGATGATATCGAGCCGGAAATCCTCCATGGCCGGGTACAGGTACTCCTCAATCGCAGGGTGCAGGCGGTGAATCTCATCGATGAAGAGCACGTCTCCCTTCTCCACATTGGTGAGGATGCCGGCCAGGTCGCCTGCCTTTTCAATCTGCGGGCCGCTGGTGGTGTGCAGCCGGTGCCCCACGGCCCCTGCAATGATATTGGCCAGGGTGGTCTTGCCCAGTCCGGGCGGGCCGCTGAGCAGCACGTGGTCGAGCACATCGCCGCGCATGCGGGCCGCCTCCACCATGAGCATGAGGCGCTCCTTCACCTTCTCCTGCCCGCAGAACTCGCTGAATGCTGGCGGGCGCAGGGAAAGATCATAGCTCGTGACGGGGCTGTCCGCCATGCGTGTGTAGAGGGAATCGGCCATCGGGGGAAATCTGGGATTGTTTGTGGAATATAAGATGCTCCGGCTCCGCTATAGCAGAAAATCGCCGCCAAGTCAAGATTCGCGCACGCCTTATCTCCAACGCACCGCGCACTTGCCCCCGGGTTTAAGTAAATATAGAACGATAAATTGATGTTTGTCGTTGTCGAGGCACGGGACTTCAGTCCCGAAATAACGGTGCTTCCAAT
>CALFTQ010000057.1 GCA_937916135.1 uncultured Verrucomicrobiales bacterium | reverse complement strand
CATGTGATAAAACTTGTTATCTCCACATTCCACGAGTTCTGCAAAGCTGAAGATCCGGACATTCGATGGAAGCGCGGCATCACCTGCGCTCTGCGAACAAAGGGTAAGAATCTGACCGCAAAACAAAATCAACTACTCCAGAAGGAATTTGAGCAGCATCCAGCCATTCAGACAGCGCACGAATTCAAGGAAGAACTGTGTGCCTTATTAAGTATCAAGGAACAGAAGAGAAAAGCTTGCATTCCATTACTGGAAAAGCTCAAAGAAATGGTATGGCTATTGCTCCATGATGCGCCAGAGATATTCAAGAAACTTGGGCGCACCATCAGACAATGGTTCGAACCGATTATCCGCATGTGGCGCTTTACGAAAAGCAACGGAGTCACCGAAGGCTTCCATAGAAAAATGAAATTAATTCAACGCCGCGCCTATGGCTATCGTAACTTTCAGAACTACCGATTAAGAGTCTTAATTGAATGTGGGCACATTGTGATATGAAAATTCAAATTCCACACTTTTTGCTATTGACCCAGAACATTAACAGCGAGGCAAGCACCATTCCGGTGGTGCTCAACAAGCACCAGTTTTATAAGTCGCTTAAATCAAGGCACAAAAAAGGAGCGGTCGTTACCATTTTGTCTTGGTTACGACCGCTCCCATAATAGCAGGGAGGTGATTTGAACACCCGACCAAAGGCTTATGAGTCCTCTGCTCTACCACTGAGCTACCCTGCCATTTGTATTTACCGAACCGCCGGAGCGGCTGGTGAGAGAAGTATACACGCGATGGCAGGGTTTGGCAAGCCTAAAATTGCGTTTTGTTGAGAATTTATTTTGCGGGGGCAGCAGGCTGACGGGAACGCATACGCTGAACGCGCTTCAGAACCTCCTCAGGATCAGAGAAGGAGGCCTCAAACCGCTGTCTGGCAGCGGGGGGCACATTCGGAGCGAGCTTCATAGCCTCGCGGCCCACGGCGGCGGCGGCTTTCACATCATCCACGCTCTGGGCAGAGGAGAGCAGGATCTGGAACTTGAGCTGGAGCATGCCAGGCTTGTTTTCCGGCTCAGCGGTGGTCAGAGCCTTGTCCACAATGGCAAGAGCCTCCTGCGGGGTCCGGGCTGCGGGGAGGGCGGTTGCCAGGGTCTCACGCTGGGTCTGCACACGCTGCTGGCGTACCAGGCCGGTGGTATCCTGCGGGTCGAGGGCTACGATTCGCTGGCGGAGGGGTGCGGCCTGGCGGTGAAAATCCTCGGGGATGCTCTTGTAGGCCTGTGCCAAGGTAGCCAGCTGCTCGGGTCCCTGCTGGCTTTCAGCCTTCTTCAGCAGGTCGGCAGTGGCCAGAGCGGCATCCAGCGTCTTGGCAGTGGCATCTACCGTGGGTTTGAAGCCGCTGAAGCCACCGACCACCTCTCCCTGAGGGGTGATGACCATGATAGTGGGGAAGCCATCCACGCTGAACTGCTCGCAAAGCTGCTCGTTGCGCTTGCGAAGCTCGGGGTCGAACTTCGGGTTGTTCGGCACATCCACCTCCATGAGCACAAACTTATCCTTCGCGTAGGATTCGAACGCGGGGGTATCGAGCACCTGCTTGCGCAGCCGGATGCACCAGCCGCACCAGTCAGACCCGGTGAAATCAATGAGCACTGCCTTGTTTTCTGCGGCAGCCTTGGCCTTGGCTGCCTCCAGATCCGTCATCCACTCAGCAGCCCAGGCCGGGGCCAGAGCCGCCAGCATAAGCGCTGCACAAAGAGTTTTCCTGAACATGCAGGCATTTTACCAGACCCTCACTCCCTCCGCAAGCGCATTTTCCAACGGGTACCGAAAAACCCACATGTGTCCCAAAGATTTGGTAAGCTATAGAAACATCAGCAACATTTTGGAAGAAGCCCCTATCTGCTCGACAAATTAGAATTTGTCGTTCCGACAAAAGTACGAAGTACGAGGTGGGAGGTACGAAGTGAAAGTTCCGCGAGCCTTGCGGCTCGCCATTTGTTATCAATAGAAAACACCTGCAGGCGCAGCCTGCCTGACTTTATACTTCGCACTTCCCACCTCGTACCTCGTACTTCTGCATATTCCCATTTATCAAGCTCCGTACTCAAACTTTGGGACACGTCGGTCGTACTGCGAAAAACCGGCGCAGCGTAAATGCTGCGCCGGTTTTGTTCAGGATTGTCACAAGGGCAATTACTTGCCGAAGGCAGTCTTGTAGACGCCGAGCACTTCGTCCCAGGTGCAGGGGCGGGGGTTGCCGCCGGTGCAGACATCGGCCATGGCGGCATCGGTGAGGGCCTCCAGGTCTTCCTCCTTCACGCCGATTTCAGCGAGGGTCTGGGGGATGTTCACATCAATGGAGAGCTGCTTCACGGCATCGATGGCGGCCTTGCGGTATTCCTCCTGGCTCATGGAGTCCACACCCTGCACGCCCATGGCGCGGGCGATTTCGCGGAACTTCTCGCCGGTGTAGGGGGCGTTGTACTCCATCACATAGGGCAGGAGCACGGCATTGGCCACGCCGTGGGGGGTGTTGTAGAAAGCGCTCAGGGGGTGAGCCATGCCATGCACCACGCCCAGGCCCACGTTGGAGAAGGCCATGCCGGTCATATACTGGCCCAGGGCCATGCCCTCGCGGCCATCGGGGTCGTTCTCCACGGACTTGCGCAGGTTCTTGGCGATGAGTTCCACGGCCTTGATGTTGAGCGTATCGGCCAGTTCCCAGGCGGCGAGGGTGGTGTAGCCCTCGATGGCGTGGGTGAGGGCGTCCATACCGGTGGCGGCGGTGAGGCCCTTGGGCATGGAGCTCATCATATCCGGGTCAACCACGGCTACCACGGGGATATCGTGCGGGTCCACGCACACGAACTTGCGGCGCTTGGCTTCATCGGTAATCACATAGTTGATGGTGGTCTCGGCGGCGGTGCCGGCGGTGGTGGCCACGGCGATGACGGGCACGCACTTGTTCTTGGTGGGGGCGAGGCCCTCCAGGCTCACCACATCGGAGAACTCGGGGTTGTTGATGATGATGCCGATGGCCTTGGCGGTGTCCTGCGGGGAGCCACCACCGATGGCAATCATGTAATCAGCGCCGGCGGACTTGAAAGCGGCCACACCCTTGTTCACCACATCCACGCTGGGATTGGCTTTCACCTGGTCGAAAATCTCGTAGGCACAACCGGCGGCATCCAGCAGGGTGGTCACCTTGGCCACCACGCCGAACTTCACCAGGTCGGCATCGGTCACTACCAGGGCCTTGGCAAAACCACGGCCCTTCACTTCGGTCACGATGGCTTCCACAGCACCGTGGCCATGGTAGCTCGTCTCATTCAGAATAAAGCGTTTTGCGGACATGTCTACACCATACCAGTTTTTTATCCGTTTGCAATCAAAAAAGAAAGTGCAGACAAAAAGAACACATGTGTGTCCCAATGATTTTGTAGGAAATAGGAACAGATTGCCCCCCTCTGCCGGATAAATGGGAATATGCAGAAGTACGAGGTACGAGGTGGGAAGTGCGAAGTATAAAGTCAGGCAGGCTGCGCCTGCAGGTGTTTTCTATTGATAACAAATGGCGAGCCGCAAGGCTCGCGGAACTTTCACTTCGTACCTCCCACCTCGTACTTCGTACTTTTGTCGGAACGACAAATTCCAATTTATCGCGCTCTGCACTCCAACTTTGGGACATGTGTGAAAAAGAACACATGAGGAGAGGGAGTTTCACCCCCGGCTTTCGCCGGGGGTGAGGAGCGCGTGAAAATCAGAATTTGAAGACACCCTGCATCTGGAGCACAAAGGCGCCATCCTTATCCGTGGCGTGCACGGGGTTGAAGATGTACTGCACATCGGGCTGCAGGAAGAAGGTGGGGGTGACCTGCACCACGGTGCTGAGCTCCAGGCCGTATTCATCGCGGTGCTGCACCGGGTTTTCGCTGGAGGCGGCACGCTGCCAGAGGAAGCCGAAGGAGACGTTCTCATAGTTGCTGGAGCTGCCCCAGCCGCTCTCGCGGAAGGGAGAGCGCAGCATGAAACCGGCCGTGGCGGCGCACTTCACGCCGGTGATGCGGGCGGCATCCTGGTCCATGAAGCCGGCGCGGGTGAAGAAACCGAGCCGGGAGTTTCTGCCCAGTTGCTGCTGGAGGTTGATACCGAAACCGGTGCCGGCGTGGCCATCGTGGTCGGTGATGGTATACTGCAGGCGGTAGGTGCCGGGGCCCATGCCGAGCACATCCTCACGGATGAAGCCGATTTCAGCGAGATGCACCCAGTAGTTGGAGCTGAGGTCGTTGAAGGGGTTCTGGTTCAGCCCGGTATTGGTGCTGGTGGTGGCATACATGGCGTAGAAGCTGTCGCTGGGTTGCCAGGCGGTCATGAAGCCGAGGTTGGCCGTGGTGAGCGGCAGGCAGGGGTTGGAACCGAAGCTGCCGTTCATGAGCCCACCGGCCCAGGAGGGGGAGTAGGCATTCTGGTCGAAATAGTTGCTCAGGTCCAGCGTGCCGGCCATGGCCACCCACTTGCCATCGAACCCGCTGTAGCCCAGGGCCAGCTGAGGAAGGGTCACCCCCTTGCCGCCGCGCAGGCTGCCCTGCGGGTTGCTCAGGCTGCCCAGGCTGCGCCCGGCGCTGCTGCGGTTTTCAGAGAAATTGGTGCCGATTCCCCAGTCGGCCTCAAAGGTGAGGAACACGCCCTGGCTGTTGTCGCAATCCTTGGCCAGGAACCAGGTGCCGGTGAGCGACCAGTTGAAGGCGGAGAACTCGCTTCGGTGGCCATGAGGCTTGGGGTGAATAGCGGTGTAGTTGTACGAGGCGGTCAGGTCATACTGCAGGCCATAGCGGCTCAGCGCAGTCTTGATTCTCTGCGCACCGGTGGAAATGGGGTCATTCTTTGCCCATGCACCGGGCTCAGCGCAGGTATTGCCGGGCACAAAGAGGGAATCCAGGTAGGGCATGAACTTCTGCGGGGTCTCCGGCAGGAAGCGCCAGCCATGGCACGGGGCCTTGGAGGCGTCCTCATCGCGGTTACGGGCCTGGCTCAGCAGGTGGCGGTGCGTGGGCACACCGGCATGGCGGCGGGCCATCTGCTCCTGCGGGGTAATCCCGCTCTGCAGGCTCACCGGCACCTCCACAATTTCTATAAAGGCCGGTTCCCAGCCCCAGGATGTATCCAGATAGCCGCTGGCGTCCTGCGCCCCGGCAGACCCGGCCACGGCAGTGGCCGCCAACATGTAGCAGAGTGATTTCGCTTTCATGGTTGCGGGTGTAGACACCACCCTGCCCCATGACAGTTGGAAAACAAGTAGATTATGAGAGAGATGAGCCTCTAAAGGGGAATTTGTCGTTCCGACAAAAGTACGAAGTGCGAGCTGGGAGGTACGAAGTGAAAAGTTACGAGAGTCTTACGGCTCGCCATTGTACATCAAACAATTCCATACAGACGGGCGAATACCCGCGGAACTTTTTCACTTCGTCATTCGTATTCAAATTCTCGTCTATCGGAACTCACATCCCCTGCTGCTGGAGAAGGGCATCCGGGTTGGGGTCCCGGCCCATGAACTCGCGGAAGCTCTCTGCCTCCGGGCGGGAACCGCCGGTACTGAGCACCGCGCGGCGGAAATCTGCCCCGGTGGCGGCATTGGTGGGGCCTTCTTTCTCGAAGCGGGAGAAGGCATCTGCCGCCAGCACCTCAGCCCACTTGTAGGAGTAATACCCGGCAGCGTAGCCGGAGGACACGCAGTGAGTGAGGCAGCGCATGATGGATGGCCCCCATGTGGAGAGGGGCATGTTCCAAGGCTCGAGCAGTTCGCGGGTGGCGGCGTCCAGATCGCGCCCGCGGAACTTGGCATCGTAGTTCATGTGCATCTCCAGGTCAAGCTTGGCCATGCGCAGCTGGCTCATAGCCTCAATGCCGGGCATAAACACGCGGCTCTGCTGCAGCTTGCGCAGCAGGTCGGCCGGCATGGCCTCATCCGTCTCCCAGTGGCGGGCATAGGCGGTGATTCCCTCGGGAATCCAGACCCAGTTTTCATTCAGCTGGCTGGGCAGCTCCACAAAATCGCGGGCCACGCGGGTACCGGAGTGGGCCACCAGCTCCACATCGCTCAGCATGCTGTGCAAAGTGTGGCCGAACTCGTGGAAAAGCGTGAGCACATCCATGTGCGTAAAGAGGGCGGGCTTTCCATTTACCGGTGATTTGAGGTTGCACACCAGCACCGCCAGGTGCCCCGGGCGCTGGCCATTCACGGTGGCATGGTGGCGCACCGGCATGACCCAGGCTCCCTCGCGCTTGGTGCTGCGCGGGTGCAGGTCCATGTAGAACGAGCCCAGGTGACGCCCGGTGGCAGTATCATGAATCGCGTAAAGCTTCACCTCCGGGTGCCAGACCTCGTGCATGCCCTCGGGCAGCTCCTGCCCGGGCTGCAGGCACACCGTGGGCAGCTCCGATACGCGGATGGCATACAGACCTTCAAAGACGGAGAACATACCGGCCACCACATTTTCCTTCTTGTGGTAGGGGCGCAGGGAATCCATATCGAACTGATAAATTTCCTCGCGCATCTGGTTGGCGTAGTAATTCACATCCCAGGGGTTGACCTGGTTCACATTCCGGCCCAGGCGGCGGGAAATGAAACTGAGCATGTCATTCGTTTCGCGATCAAAGGCAGGCTTCACCTTGCGCATCATATCATCCACAAACCCCAGAGCGGCATTGCCGCTACCCACCATGCGGCGGGCTGTGGCCAGATCGGCATAGGTGCCGAAGCCCAGCAGAGTGGCCAGCTCGGCGCGCAGTTCCATCACCCGGGCTACCACCGGTGCATTATCCTTGCCGGGGGCGCTGCCCTCGGTGTTGCGCCCCTCCCAGCAAAGGCGGCGGGTTTCCTCCACATCGCAATGGCGCAGCACGTCTCCCACACTGGCGTACTCCAGCGTAATGAGCCACTGGGGTGATTCGGGGCTGCCGAAACCGCGCTCCCGGGCACGGGTAGCGGCGCGGGCCATCCAGTCCTCGCTCAAACCGGCCAGCTTGCTCTTATCAGTAATGACAAGCTGCCAGGCATCCAGCGCATCCTTGCAATTCTTATCAAACTGAATATAAAGGCCGGCCAATTCCTTTTCAATCTCCATCTTGCGAGCCTTCTTGTCAGCAGGCAGATCCGCACCGCTGTCCTTGAACGCATCCAGCACCTGCTGCACATAGCGCTGGCGGGCCGGAGAAAGCCTGCCCACCCAGGGTGCCGTGGAAGCTGCGCGGATAACGCCCCACAGGCGGTCATTCGCCGCAATGGAAGAATCGAACTCCGCCACCAGCGGGGCCACTTCTTCCTGAGCCGCCCGCACCTCCGGGCTATCCATGAGGGTAAAAAGATTACTCAGCAGCACATCTGCCGTAAAAATCTCGCTGCGAAGCAGCCCATAAGCGCCAAAAGTATTCTCCCAGGTGGCCTCGTGCGGTTTCACATTGCAGATGAGTTCCAGCTTCTGCCTGGCGCGTTCAATAGCCAGGCGGATATCTGCCACTCCCCTGGCAGGAGTCAGGCGAGACCAGCGGGGATACTCCCCACCCCATTCCAGAAAGGGGTGTTGCTCTGCAGCCAGCGTGGGCAGCTCGGGTTCGGGCTGCTGCTGTGCAGCCAGCGGGGCAGCAAAACAGGCAGAAACGGCTACCGTGAAAAGGAGTGACCGGAATAACATACGCCCTTATATACGCGCGGCGCGCGTGTATTCTTTCATTTTCAATATCCAAACATGAAAAAAAATCCGCTTTTATCCCGACTAATCCCTCTTCATCTGCCCGTTGCGGCTTTCCAGGTAGCGGCGGACAACGCGGGAGATTGTCTCCTGCGCGGTGGGCATGGAAATCCCCGCCTGAGCCGTAAGCAAGGCATTCCCCATAGCCGTGTGGCGGGGGCGGACTTCCTTGAAAAAAGGCACTTCATCCAGCTTCTGCTGCTCCACCGGCGGCACAGTGGGCAACGCTCCCTCCTCCACCGCTGCCTGCAGGGCCAGCCGGGCACACTGCCACCAGCTCAGCGGTTCCCCGCTGCTGGTCACATGCACCACTCCACTGAAATCCCCGGCACCCAGCGCCAGAACCACACGCGCTATATCTGCCGCATCCGTAGGAAGCGAAGTCTTATCAGCCACAGCTGCCAGTGGCTGCCCGGCCAGTGCCTTTGCCACCGTACCTTCAATAAATGAAGGCTTTGCCGGGTTTCCACAGACCCAGGAGACGCGCGCCACCACGGCAGTGGGCAGCGCCTCCAGCACCTGCAGTTCGCCCTCGCGCTTGCTCTCGCCATAGCAGCTCACGGGGCGGCACCTGGCAGATTCGTCCTTCAACCCCTGCTTGCGACCGCAAAGAACATAGTCGGTGGAAAGATGCACAAACCTGGCCCCCGTGTGGCGGCAAGCCAGCGCCATGGTTGCAGGAGCCACAGCATTCACCAGATGCGCCTGCAGCGGGTCTGCAGCGCAAGCTTCCAACCCACTGACAGCAGCGCAATTCACCACCAGCTCCACCCCACTGCCAAGCACCAGATTGCTCAGTTGCACTGCCCGCTCCAGCGGGCACTCCGCATGCGCGGGGGCAAGCACCTCATGCCCGGCCTGCTCCGCCATGCTGCGCAGCACCTGCCCGGTGCGCCCGCTTGCTCCGAATATAAGTAACCGCATGTGTTCACTATACACACCGCACACGGACTTGTCAATCCACCCTTCCCCTCACAACGCGTGTGAGCACATGCAGCCCAAAAATCTTGTAAGAAATAGAAAAATCAGCAACATTTTGGGAGATGCCCCCCCTTGCTCGCAAAATTGGAATTTGTCGGGCTGAAAGCCCGAGGAATTTTGAGCCCACTCCGTGGGCTCAAAAGTTACAAAAACGCGTGAAACGTAATAACAAAACAACTTCACAAGCTGTTGATAAATCAAACCATAAAGAAAGCCCCGCATAGCTGCGGGGCTTTCTCCAACTTACTACCTATGAAACTCAGTCCTCCCTTTTTGTGGCCGTGGCGCTCTCTCCTTCACCGCGACCGGTGGACTGTTATAAGGGATACGGCCCATAGGTGAGCTTTCTTTCAGGTATTGTTGAATTTTTCAGATTTTTTTAATTTTTTTCTGAATTTTCCTCTTTTTTGTCGCTCAGGAGGGTTTCATCGACCTCGAAAAGGCGGTTTTCCCAGAGGTATTTGCGGGTTTCGGCCACGAGCACACCGGAAAGGCCCACCATGCAGATGAGGTTCGGCAGGGCCATGAGGCCGTTGGCGAGGTCGGCAAAGTTCCAGACGATGCTGCTCTTGGGCACCACGCAGCCGATGAAGGCCACGATAATCCAGAGCACGCGGTAGGGGTAGATGAGGCGGCGACCGCCGATGTATTCCAGCGAGCGCTCACCGAAGTAAGACCAGCCCAGCACGGTGGAAATCACAAAGGAGGCCAGGCTGATGGTGAGCATGGCGCTGCCGAAGGTGCCCAGCGTGGCAAAGGAAACGTAGGTGAGCAGCTCACCGTCATTCGTGGTGATGTGGTCATGCGCCATGATGCTGGTGGTCAGCGTGATGCCGGTGAGGGTGCAGATGATCACCGTATCCCAGAACGGGCCGGTGGAAGCCACCAGGGCGTGCTGCACGGTGTTCGGGGTCTGCGAGGGGGCAGAGACGATGGGGGAGGAACCCAGGCCGGCCTCGTTGGAGAAGAGACCGCGGCGCACACCCTGCTGCATGGCCAGCATGAGAGTGGAGCCCACAAAGCCGCCGGCAGCAGCCTGCGGGTGGAAAGCGCTGTCCACAATGTGGCAGATAGCCGGCCACACAAAATCAGCATTGGCAATGAGGATGGCCACGCAACCCACGATGTAGACAATAGCCATGGTGGGCACCAGGGCGGTGCACACGCGGGCAATGCCCTGCAGGCCGCCCAGCAGCACAGCCCCCACCAGCAGCACCATCACCACGCCGGTCACCCAGGTGGGCACCGCCAGCGAGCTGTTGGCCAGCACCTGGGAAACGGCATTGGCCTGGGTCAGGTTGCCGATACCGAAGGCCGCTATGGCCGTGACCACCGCAAAGGCCACCGCCAGCCACTTGCACTTCAGCCCCTTCTCGAGGGCATACATGGGGCCGCCGATGATGTTGCCCTTCTCATCGCGCGTGCGGTAACGGATAGCCAGCAGACTTTCCGCATAGCGCGTGGCCATGCCGAACACACCGGTGAGCATGCACCAGAACACCGCACCCGGCCCGCCCGTGGTCACCGCCACGGCCACACCCACGATGTTGCCGGTGCCCACATTGGCCGCCAGCGAGACCATGAGCGAGGAGAACTGCGAAATCTGCCCCTCGCCATGCTTGGCAAAGTACAGGCGCAGGCCGGTGAAGAAATGCCGCTGCGGGAAGCGCAGCAGGCAGGTCAGGTAAAGGTGCGTGCCCAGCAGTGCAAAGATGAGGATATATCCCCACAGAAAACCGCAGGCGCTATCGAGAGTCTTATCAATGAATTCTAACATGGCAATGCCAGCCAGCATACAGCAGCGTCCACGCAGCGTCAAGCACATAGTGAACGTATTACACAGAAACGCAAAGTAAGCGGGCCGTTGCTCTCTCAGCAACGGCCCGCCCAACTTACTACCTATGAAACTCAGTCCTCCCTTTGGGATGGCAGCCCGGCGCTCTCTCCTTCACCGGGTACCGGAAGAACTGTTGAAGGTGTGATGCAGCGGCCTTCACTTCCGTTCAAAGTTTTTTCTACTATTTCAGTATTTTTTAAATTTGCCCTATTTCAACCACGGGATAATGGAAATCAGGCGACCAGGGGGAACAGCAGGGAAACGATGAAAATATCCGCCGCCAGGATGATGAGGTCCAGCGGGAGACCCACGCGGAGAAAATCTGCAAAATGGTAGCCCCCCGGGCCGTAGATGAGCATGTGGCGCGGGGAGCCGATGGGCGTGGCAAAGCAGCAGGAAACAGCTATCATGAGCGCCACGCAGAAGCTCAGCGGCTCCGCCCCCACCGCCAGTGCGCTACGGTAGGCAATGGGGAAGAAGATGGCCGCCGCTGCCGCATTGCCGATGAATTCGGTGATGAGGAGCGCCACGGCACACACGGCGGTGAGCATGACCAGCGGCTCGGTGCCGCAGAGGCTCAGCAGCAGGGTGGCGGCATCTGCCGCCACGCCGGTTTTATCCATGGCGGTGCCCAGGCAGATGGAGCCGGCAAAGACCATGAGCACGTTCCAGTTGATGCTGCTGTGCGCCTGCTGCACGGTGCAGCAGCGGCAGATGAGGGTAACCGCCGCCGCCAGGAAGGCCGCCTGCAGCAGGGTAAGCAGGCCGAACGTGGTGAGCAGCATCATGCCCAGCATGATGGCGCCGGATGCCGCCGTACGCCAGCCCACGGGGGATTTTTCGCGCCGGGTCACATAGTGCACCTCCTTGCCCAGGTCGGGCGGGCGGCTGCTATCGCTCTCCAGCAGCAGGGTATCGCCCGCGCGCAGCTTCACCTGCCCCGGTTCCTCCGGCAACTGCTCCCCCCGGCGCACCACCCCCAGCAGGTGGATGCAGCACTGGGTTTCCAGCCCGGTATCTGCAAAGCGCTTGCCGATGAGCCGGCTGCCGAATTTTACGTATGCGGTGTGGCGGTGCAGCATGCCAGCCCCCGGGCCGAACACGCGGCGGGAGGGGCGCCGCTCCGGCAGCCAGCGCTGCAGCACCTGCATGCTCAGCAGCCCCACCGCCAGGCAGAACAAACCCGCCAGTGTGGGGGTGAAGATGCTCAGCACCACCCCGGTTTCCTGCGTATACAGGCCGGAGATAATCAGATTCGGTGCACTGCCGATGAGGGTGCATACCCCGCCCAGCCCGGCGGCATAGCTCAGCGGAATGAGCAGCCGGCTGGGCGCCACCCGCAGGCGGCGCGACCACAGCTTCACCACGTGGATGAACAGGGTGGTCACCGTGGTATTGCCCAGGATACTCGCCATGCCTGCCACCGGCAGCATGAGCCGCACCAGCGCCTGGCGGTAGCTTTTCGGGCGCCCCAGCAGGTGCTTCTCCACCCAGTGCAGCACGCCGGTATGCACCAGCCCCGCCACCACCACAAACAACAGTGCCACCACGATGACCGAGGGCGAGCTGAACCCCGCCAGCGCCTCACGCGCATCCAGCACCCCGGTGAGCAGCAGCACCGCCATGCCCCCCAGAAACACCACCTCCGCCTGAATGCGCGTGAACAGCAGCAGCGCAAAAATACCCAGCGCGGTGAGCAGTGTCACCCACGCGTGAAAATCCAGTCCTGATAGTATCAATTCCCTCATATCCCCTGCCAGCACTCCGCATTATAAGGGCCTTGGGTATCCAAAGTCAATCAAATTGCATGCGTAATAATTTTCCGCAGAAAGTTCTTTCTTTTATGCTTGACTTAACTCCACCTATACGGTAACGTGTATTCAAACATTATGACAAACCGTCGCATCGTTATCACAGGTATGGGCGCCCTTACCCCCCTCGGCAACAGTGTCGAGGAGACATGGGAGGGCATGAAAAATGGCCGCTCCGGTATCGGCAGGATTGAGGGCTGCGATGACAGCGCTCTGAACATCCACATTGCCGGTGAAGTGCGCGGTTATGACCCCGCTCCTCATTTCAAGAAGGATCCCAAGTCCGTGCGCCGCTGCGACCGCTTCGAGCAGCTGACCATGGGTGCCGTGGCCGAGGCGCTGGAGAACTCCGGGCTGGATCTGGACACCGTGGATAAGACCCGCGTGGGCGTGATGATCGGCTCGGGCATCGGTGGTCTGGGGATTCACGGCGATGGCTGCGCCGCGCTGATCAAGTCCGGCCCCCGCCGCGTGAGCCCCTTCTGCATTCCGTACATGATCACCAACATGGCCTCCGGCATGGTGAGTATCGAATACGGCTTCGGCGGCCCGAACATGAGCATTTCCACCGCCTGCGCCACCGCCAACCACTGCATCGGCGAGGCCTGGCGCATCATGAAGTTCGGCGATGCCGATGTGATGATCTGCGGCGGTGCCGAGGCAGCAGTGCTGCCGGTGGGCATTGCCGGTTTCGCCAACATGAAGGCCCTTTCCACCCGCAACGATGACCCCACCACCGCCTCCCGCCCCTATGATGTGGACCGCGATGGTTTCGTGATGGCAGAGGGCGCCGGCATCATCATTCTGGAGACGCTGGAGCACGCCAAGGCTCGCGGCGCTAAGATTCTGGCCGAACTGGTGGGCTATGGTCTGAGCGCCGATGCCTACCACCTGACCTCCCCCATGCCGGATGGCGAAGGCGCCGCCCGCTGCATGAACATGGCCATGGAGCACGCCGGCCTGAAACCCACGGATATCCAGTACATCAACACGCACGGCACCTCCACCCCGCTGGGCGATATCTGCGAGACCAAGGCCATCAAGGCTTCCTTCGGTGACTATGCCACAAACGGCCTGGTGGTGAGCTCCACCAAGTCCATGACCGGCCACCTGCTGGGTGCAGCCGGCGCCGTGGAGCTGCTGGCCTGCGTGAAGGCCATTCAGGACAACTTCGTGCCGCCCACCATCAACGTGTTCAACCAGGACCCCGAGTGCGACCTGGACGTGTGCCCGAATGTGGGCCGCAGCATGACCGTGGATGTGGCCCTGAGCAACTCCTTCGGCTTCGGCGGCCACAATGCTTCCCTCATCGTGAAGCGCTATGTGGATTAAGTTGATACTTAACCCGTAAAACACTTAGAACGGCGGCAGTGGGCACCCACCGCCGCCGTGTCTGCACCTCCCCCGGATGACATAACATGAAGAAAGCCCTTTCCGCCCTGCTGAACCGCCTGCGCGGCCTGCAGCAGATGAACCGCACCGACCACCTGCTGCTGCACTGGGCCGGGCTCTGCCTGGCCGTGCTGGTGCTCACCGTGGTGCTCACCGCCGCCGGTGCCATGCAATACCTGGAGTGGGAGCAGATCCGCTTCCTGGGCGGCGCTCCCTTCTTCATCGGGGCAGAGGAAGCGCAGATCAGCCTGCTGGGGCCGGCCGGCACCTTCGGGCTCTGCCTGGCGGTCACCTTTTACCTCTCGCTGGTGCTGCTGCGGGAGCGCCACTTCACCGGGCGCCTGCAGGTGGGGCTGCTGGCCGCGGTGGCGCTGGCCCTGCCGGGTGTGCTCTGCGTGCTCTGGGGCGGCGTGCTGAACATGAGCGCCCCGCTCATCTGCGCCCTGGCCTGCTGGCTCGGGGCTGAAATTCTCCATCTCATCCACCGCTGCCGCTCATGAAGGCCCAGGACTACCCGAAAGCCGTGCTGGAGATGATAGCCGCGCTCAAACGCATGCCCGGCGTGGGCACGCGCGGGGCGGAGCGGCTCGCCCTCTGGTTCCTGCAGCAAGGGCGCAACGAAGCCCGCCAGCTCGCTACCGCCCTCACCACCGCCGCCAATACCGTGGGCAGCTGCCCGGAGTGCGGCTTCTTTGCTGAGCAGGGCTGCCGCTGCACCGCCTGCGATGACCCCACGCGCGATTCCTCCCTGCTCTGCGTGGTGGAGCAGCCCACGGATGTGCTCCCCATCGAGCGCTGCGGCACCTTCCGCGGCCTCTACCACTGCCTGGGCGGCAAAATTTCCCCGCTGGACGGCATCATGCCCGAAGACCTCGCCATTGAAAAGCTCATCGAACGCGTGAAAGCCCACCCCGGCTGCGAGGTCATCCTGGCCGTGGGCAGCGATGTGGAGGGCGAAGCCACCGCCCTCTACCTGGCTGAGCAGCTCGGCACCCTGCCCTGCCGCTGCACCCGCCTGGCCCAGGGCATGCCCGCCGGTGCCGGCCTCGGCCATGCGGATGCCATCACCCTCATGCGCGCGCTCGAAGGCCGCCGCGGTGTTTGATTTCCCCACCCCCCCTCATGCGCCAGCATGAGGGATTTCATACATGCCACAGGCATGTATTTCATGCACTGCGATAGCAGTGCTTTCATACCGCTGCTCGCAGCGGTATTTACATACTTGCGATAGCAAGTATTTCATTGAGCGACCCGTCTCGGCGTAGCTTTAGCGGAGACGGGTCGCTCAATGAATTACACCGGCAGAGCCGGTGTATGAAATACCGCCTGCGGCGGTATGAAAGCGGCACTTCGTGCCGCATGCACAGGTGCCGGGCACCTGTGTAATTTAGATTGACAGCCAGGGGGAAAGCCTGTATACTCCCGCGCGTTATGGAGAACCAGACGACCAATATCGATCTCTCGGCGCTCGACACGGAAGCCATGCGCTCCCGTCTTTCCGAGCTCGGGAGCTATCTTTGACCTCGGAAGCCTTGAATCTAAAGTAGCAGAACTGGATGAGCGCATGAGCGCCCCGGATTTCTGGGATAACCCCGAGGCCGCACGCGCCCTCATGAACGAGGTGAACCCGCTCAAGCGCCGCCTGGAGCAGTTCCGCAGCCTGGAAAGCGGGCTGGAGGACGTGGAAGTGGCCGTGGAAATGGCCGGCGAGGATCCCGACATGGCTGGCGAGGCCAAGGCTGAATACGATGCCTGGTTCAAGCGCCTGGAGGAATTCGAGCTGCTGACGCTCCTCAACGGCCCGCACGACAACGCCGGCTGCTATGTGACCATTCACGCCGGTGCGGGCGGCACCGAGGCCTGCGACTGGGCCAGCATGCTGCTGCGCATGTACCTGCGCTACTGCGAGCGCCACGGTTTCAACACGGAAATCATGGAAAGCACGGATGGCGATGAAGCCGGCATCCGCTCCGTGACCATCAAGATTGACGGCGAGTACGCCTACGGCTACCTGAAGAACGAGCGCGGCATCCACCGCCTGGTGCGCATGAGCCCCTTCGACTCCGCCGGCAAGCGCCACACCTCCTTCTGCTCGCTGGATGCCACCCCGGATATCTCCGACGACATCGAAATCGAGGTGAAGGAAGCCGATGTGAAGATGGACACCTACCGCTCCGGCGGCAAGGGCGGCCAGAACGTGAACAAGGTGGAAACCGCCGTGCGTCTCACCCACCTGCCCACCGGCATCATCGTGGCCTGCCAGACCCAGCGCTCCCAGCTCCGCAACCGCGAGGAAGCCATGCGCATGCTCAAGGCCCGCCTCATCCAGCTGGAGGAAGACCGCAAGCGCGCCGAAGCCGACCGCCAGTACTCCGAAAAAGGCGATATTGCCTGGGGCAACCAGATTCGCTCCTACGTGTTCCAGCCCTACCAGATGGTGAAGGACCTGCGCACCGGCTTCGAATGCGGCAACATCCAGGACGTGATGGACGGCAACATCGATGGCTACGTGGAGGCCATGCTCCGCCATAACGCCAATGCGTAAGTACAAAGTACGAAGTGCGAGGTACGAAGTAGAATAATGCTGCGCGGAGCGCAGGAAATTTCATACTTCGTAACTCGTAATTCGTAACTCGTAATTTTCATCATGCTTAAGGTAGATGTCCTGACCCTGTTTCCGGAGCTCATCTCGGTGCCGCTCTCCCAGAGCATCATGGGGCGCGCGGCGGAGGCCGGGCTCATCGAGGTGCGCGCGCACCAGCTGCGCGACTGGACGCACGATAAATACCGCCGCACGGATGACTACCTCTGCGGCGGTGGCCAGGGCATGCTCATGAAGTGCGAGCCCATCTTCGAGGCCATCGAAGAGCTGCGGCAGGAGAATACAAAGGTCATCCTCATGACCCCGCAGGGCCGCGTGTTCCGCCAGCCGGTGGCCGAGGAACTGGCCGCCCCCTGCATGAATGGCGCCGATGCGCACTACATCTTCCTCTGCGGCCACTACGAGGGCGTGGACCAGCGCGTGATTGACACCCTGGTGGATATGGAACTCTCCATCGGCGACTATATCCTGACCAACGGCGCCATTGCCGCCGTGGTGGTCATCGATGCCATTGCGCGCCTGCTGCCCGGCGCCCTGGGCGATGACCGCAGCAGCGTGGAGGAATCCTTCTCCAACGGCCTGCTGGAAGCCCCCGCCTACACCAAGCCCAATGTGTTCCGCGGCATGGAAGTGCCGCCCGTCTTCCTCTCCGGCAATCACAAGGCCATCGAGGAATGGAAGCTGGAAAAATCCATCGAGCGCACCAAGGCCAACCGCCCGGACCTCTACGAAGCCTGGGCCGCCGCCCACCCCGAATACTTCGCCCCCAAAAAACGCAAGAAAACGAAGTTGACTACCTACAAGCCGAGGAAGTCTGAGTAATAGTCTTTGCACAAGCGCGTGCGATTTCATCCAGCCCCACAGGGGCTGGATTTCGTTTTTCCCGCTAGTGGCGGACACAAATCGCCCCGCCCAGAGCAAAACCCGGGGCGGGGCATGGGGGAATTCACCTCAGTAGCTGAACTGTTCTCACAATCAGGTCGAACAAATACCAGATAATCGCGAGGATTATCACTACATTGGTGGGGGTCGATTTGTACTTCATAGCAAAACGCCGCCCCCGTCGGCACTATGCCGCGGAAAGCGGCATCAGAATTATAGCCACCCCTTCATAACCCGTCAAGAAAACATTCAGGCCGCCCGACAACATATGCCGGACGGCCTGCAAATTTGCTATTGGTACACCCGGGACCCCTCCCGGGGCAAGGTGTCTCCACCTTGCGCCACTATTTCACCACAGCAACCCGCTCTTGTCAACCATTTTTGAAAAAACACTTTAACTAAAAACGATGTTGGGTATATTTGTTTCCCGATGATTGGAAAATTGATAGCCTGGGCATACAGGTAAACGAAATCCGGTCTCCTGACGGAGACCGGACGAAATCACTTTGTGACGATATCTTGCCTGCGGCAAGACGATATCCTCGCCTGCGGCTCGGACTTAGAACGGGATATCATCATCCTCCTCGGCGGGCATGGGAGGGGGCGGAGTCTGCTGCTGGGGGCGCTGCTGCTGGTAGCCGCCGTTGGAATAGCCGCCACCGTTGCCATTGGAATAACCGCCGCCATAGTTGCCGCCACCGTTGGAGTAGCCACCCTGGCCACCGCCGTAATTGCCACCGCCATTGGAGTAGCCGCCGCCGTTGTTGTAGTTGTTGGAGCGCTGCTGGTAGCTGCCGCCACCCTGCTGCTGGCCGCCGCCATCGCCGCGGCTGCCGAGGAGCTGCATATTCTCTGCCACGATGCGGATTTTACTGCGGCGCTGGCCGGTCTGCTTGTCCTCCCAGGTATCCTGCTGCAGGCGGCCTTCGATGAAGACGGGGCGGCCCTTGGCCAGGTACTGGCCGGCAATCTCGGCGGTGCGGCCCCAGCAGGTCACATCCAGGAAGGTGGTTTCCTCGCGGCGCTCGCCCTCGTTGGGGCCGCTGCTCACGCGGTTCACGGCCAGGCGGAGCTCAGCCACGGTATTGCCGCGCGGGGTCTGGCGCACATCCGGGTCAGCCGTCAGGTTGCCTATAATCATTACTTTGTTTAAATTAGCCATAATTTACTCGTGTATCAGTTGGGTTCGGTAAAATGCCGCGGCAGGAGCGCGGCGCTGTCTATATGGTGCTATCCTACCCGCTGGGGCTGGGCTTGACAAGCAAAAATGTGGTGCGAGAGGGCTTTTATTCCCTTGCTGACGTGATTAAAGGCTTGCATCCGGTGGCATAACAGTGTACAATGCCGCACCCGCACCCCTGCGGGGTATCACCATTTTTATCTCCCATGAAAGTTGAACTCATCGAAAAAGCCGCTCAGATCGTAGGCGACAACCAGCTGCTGGTGAACATCGTTTCCAAGCGCGTGCAGCAGCTCAACCACGGTTCTGACCCCTTCATCGTCACCACCCCGGAAATGCAGTGCGGTGATATCGCTCTCACGGAGATTATCGAGGGCAAAATCACCTGGCACGAGATGACCCCCGAGGAGCTTGCCGCCAGCAGGGGAGAAGCCGTGGAGGCTGATCCTCTCACCGAGCTGGCAGAGGCCGCCGCCCCCATGGAGCCGGATACCCTCACCATCACCCCGGATCTGTAAAGCACCCACAGATATTCCTTTCGGCGCGACCCGGCAAGCTCCCACGTACGGCAGCGCCGGGTCGCTCCCTTTTTCACCAACACCCTGACACCCCACCACTTCCATTATGGCCAAGAAACCCGCCCCCCAGAGCAACCTGATTGCCAGCAACAAGAAAGCCGGCCGTGATTATGAAATCATGAGCCGCCACGAATGCGGCATCGAGCTGCGCGGCACCGAGGTGAAATCCATCCGCGCCGGCAAAGTGAACGTGGCAGATGCCTTTGCCCGCGTGGAAAAAGGCCAGCTCTTCCTCTATGGCTGCGACGTGCAGCCCTGGGAAACCGCCGGCAAGTGGTTCCAGCACGAGGCCAAGCGCCCCCGCCGGCTCCTCATGCACAAGCGCGAAATCCTGAAGCTCGAAATCCAGCAGGCCCAGAAGGGCTTTGCCCTCCCCCTGCTCCGCCTCTACTGGAAAAACGGCAAGGTGAAAGCCGAAATAGGCACCGGCCGCGGCAAAACCCACCGCGACCAGCGCTATGACCTCAAAGCCCGCGCCGAAATGCGCGAGGTGCAAAGAGAGGTGGCAAGATTTAATAAAGCCCGCTGGTAAGAATCCTGAATGTTGAATTCAGGATTTTGAATGTATACGATTTGTTGCCATATTCACAGCCGGAACCAAGACCTCTCAGCAAAACATCCGGTGAGCAAAGCGAACGAAATTCTATACATTCAAAATCAAAAATCCAAAATTCTACCTCTCTTCATGAATCTCCGCAGCTTAGTCCTCGATTACCTTCACACCCTGCAGACGCGGGGGGTGCAGCGGCTGGCTGTGGATGAAGAAGCGCGCCTGGTGCTGCGCGAGTGGATGCTGGCCGCCAGGCGAGGTGGGCGCCCTGCCCCGGTGGCACCGGTGCCTGCGGCCCGGCCCGCAGAGCCCATGGGGCCACAGCTCATGCAGCAGGATGTCCCGGCGGAGATGATTGATACCCCCGCCGCACCGGAGACCAGACTGAGCGCCGAGCTCAGCAAGCCCCTGCCCGAGGAGCCGGTGCAGGAGCAGGAGGAGGTGCCCTTCTTCCGCCCCGGCGGCAGCAATGCCGATGAAGCCTGGGCCAATATGCAGCGCATTCTGCCCACCTGGGCCCCGCTGCGCCAGCTGGGCACCCTGCGCGAGAAAGTGGTGCTGCCGCAGGGAAACCGGCAGGCAGATATCGTGTTTGTGGGCGATGCCCCCGGCTACCAGGACGAAAAAGCCGGGCTTCCCTTCCAGGGTGAGGCCGGCGGCAAGCTGGATGGCATGCTCAAAGCCATGGCCCTGACCCGCGAGCAGGTGTACCTGACCCAGCTGCTCAAATTCCGCCCGGCCCAGCCGCGCCAGACGCTCAACACCCGCCCGCCCAGCGATAAGGAACTGCTCTTCAGCCTGCCGGTCTTTGATTTTGAAATGCAGCTGGTGCAGCCACGCGTGATTGTAGCCCTGGGCGTCATGGCGGCCCGCGGCCTGCTGCAGCAGGGCAACCTGCCCCTGGCCGCCTATCAGGAGCGCACCTGGAACTTCCGCGGCATCCCCGTGGTGGTGACTCACCACCCCAGCTACCTGCTCCGCACCAGCGACCTCGGCGAGCGCCGCCGCCTCTGGGAGGAAATGCTCCACGTCATGGAAATCGCCGGCCTTCCCATCAACGATAAGCAGCGCGGCTACTTCCTGCCCAAGGGGGCGTAGCACCACGGCTGAGAAGGCTTATACTCTCTCCAGCTGCTGCATTCTGCGGCGGATTCCGGATTGAATCTCTGCATATACCAGGATTCCCACCCGCTCCCCGCGCAAATAGACGTGTAATTGTTCCATCACTTAATCTCCCAGCGGTTCATAGCATATAAACCCAGTCCCAGAGCCTCCAGCACCTGAATCATTTTGTCTACCTGAATGGAAGGTTTGCCGTTTTCCAAATCAGAAACAAAGCGTACTCCCGTGTTGGCCACTCCGGCCAGTTGCTCCTGCGAAATTCCCTGCGCCTTGCGCGTCTCCCGCACAAGCCTCCCTATCTCTGCCGCTGTTCTGAGCTTACTCTTGTTCATATTTCATTCCCGTTCGGGAATAGAATATCACATCCACGGCGAATTTCAAATCTTTTATTACCGCCCGGGAATAAAAACTCAATTTCTGTGATGTTCTTCTTCATTTCATTCCCGTTCGGGAATGAAACATCTCTTCTTGGGCGGGGTTGCGGGAGGGGAAACAAAAAGAAAACCGCCGGGAACAACACCCCGACAAGCATAGTCTGAATACCGTTGCTACCTCTCGGTCCTGGCGGGGTTTTCCAGCTATACCTCCGGGGGTGCTCCCGGCGGCAGGTGTGAGTATGCCAGCCAAGCCCCGCGGCGTCAAGTATTTTGTGTGAAATGCCGTCATTTCAGTGCGTATGAAACTCCTCGCCGTAGGGGGCGATATACGGGACTACCTCCGGTGAGGCCGGTAAGACCTCCCCCAGATAATGCAACAGCTCTATATGCGACGCAAGCCGCATATCAACATGTTCCGGAGCCAGAGCAAAGACAGCCCAGTGTAAAGCACCACGTTCTTTTTCAAAACGCTGCATATCCTGCCGCAAGTAATCAGCAATCGCTTCCTTATCAGCCAGGTGAAACGAGCGGAAAACGAGTACCCCCTTATCCCAGCCATGTATGCAAACGTGGTCGGGGGCAGCGGCTGCAAAAAAGAAAATCCGGCTGTACAGCACCCCCGAATACATCATGCCCACCCTGAAAGGCACGCGTCGCCCCCGCTCATCTTCCAAAAGAAAAGGCAAGTCCCAGACCTTTTCTGCCAAGTGTAAATACTTCTGCATGTACACATCAGCCATATCCTTGTAGGTTGATTCCGGTCCCACTCGGTACACAAACTCCCGCCTGGCGGGTGATACCACCCACCACAACAACAGCATAAGCAAACCGGCGACGCCCCAGCAGACACGCCGCCATCCGCACCTATGCCATTTCGGGTACATCTTCATCGTTGATTTTTCAGCTTGTTAATATCCGAGCAAACCGGGAATCCCCGTACACACAAGCAGAGTGGAGACAATCGAAACCGGGATATCCACCCCCAGCAGCAGGAGGGACAGCGGAGCCTTCAACACCACATCCCCCGAATAGCAGGAAGGCACATGCAGAGAGAACCTGTTATCGCCGGAAAAGTATTTGCAGCATACCGCCGCGTCATCCATGGTCTGAACCACCAACGAAGCCCTAGGCGCAGGCACCTCCACCGCGGCAGCAGCATCCCAATCCTCCTGAGCCATAATCCGGCGCATTTCCGGGGGCGCCTCGGGCACATCGACATTCAGGTAAGCCCTGGCATCCTTGCTGCTGAGCAGGAAATAGAGCGTTTTCTGCATCGGCTCGCGTTCATAGCCAAAGGGGAGATACACCTCACTGCCCGCCACGGCAGCCATGCCGCCTATGCGCACTTTATCCTCCCGGCATTGGTAGGTGACGGTATGCTCCAGGTAAAACTGCTCCCCCAGCCGGTAGACCTTCGGTTGCACCCTTTTCTCCGGCTCAGAGGGGCGATAGGTGCAACTGTCCATCAGCGAGGCCGAGGTGTGGCACACGCACGAACTCAGCCCCACCACCAGTAACACCAGCAGAAACAGGGTACAGCAGCGGTTCATTTTCCACCATTTATATTACATAATATGTTGATATAACGTATATTTCATCATTTTCCCGACGCCAGGAAAATGATGAAATATTACTCCGCTTTCATCCAGATAATCGTCCTTTTTCCCTGTATTTCCTTTCTTAATTTTCCTTGTGCAACCAACCTGTTTGCATGACGAGACACAGATGCAGGACTCATATTCACAAAACGAGCTATATCTGCGGAAGTGGCAAACTCTCTATTTTCCAGATATGAAATAATTTTACTTTCCACAGCATTACCCGTTTCATAGTTTATTTTTTTCTCACTCTCACCATTAGCTAAATGTGGTATGCCAAGAGTGGAGATTGCCAATCTCTTCTCCTGAGCCTTTGCCCGCCTCTCCTGTTTGCGGAAATCTTCTTCCGGAGGTAACTGCTCCGGAATAATTCCACGTTTGACTAACATATCCCGGACAGATGCATTATTTTGCACATGTTCACCCGTTATTTTATATTCCCCCTGTAAATCCTGCTGAACCACATTATAGTTGGTCATTTCGGTTGCAAGATTCTTTGCAGCTATCGTCAAAGTTGGTAAGAAATCCGCCAGAGGACGATTGGGGTTCATGGCAAGCCTTGACTTCATTTCTGCCGTCGGTATGCCGCCGAATAACGCAGCATCTCCCTTTGAACGAATCCGCCCAAAGCCTTTCTCGTCCACGCCACGTTCATAGATATTCTGAGATAACAGCTTTTCAGATTCCTGAAGCCGGTGACGAACCTGAGCTCTCTCAATATATGACAACCGCTCTTGAATTATTTCCACCCGCCTCGTTTGCACAGCAAAATAACTTTGAGCAAAAGCTATCTCTTCCTTGCGAGGATCGCCATTCTGAGCAACCAGATAGCCAGCATAGCGAGTCAAGATGTAGTCTGCAATCTCACGGCGTCCTCCTTTGCCCAGCACCACTTCTCCCGTTGTCTTCAGAAAATGGTCCTCCGCATTGAGACCTCCATTTTGACATGAGATTATGGCACGCTCTATTACTAGTTCGAAATTTTCCCACTTCTGATACCCAAACAGTTCCTGCAGTCGCCTCGCACGCCATACTTCCACCTCTCCCGCCTCGCCATAAAACTCTGCCAATGAGTCAAATTTCTCTTTAAGTGCTATAATTTTATCTGAATCCATATCTTCCGTCTTTCATTCTATTCATACAACAATATCTGTCAAGTGGAATGGCATCATTCCTTGACATTTCTACCACCAGGCGTTATGATGCAGACAACCGAACAACACATAGAAACAACACAGACCATGGGACTTCTTCAGAATCTTGCCGCTGTCGCTATTCGCAACAAGGTAATGGCTAACCTGCGCTCCAACTGCCCGGAGGGCATCAAGAACGAACTTGAAACCTTGCTGGGCAATAAAGAGGCCGTCGGCATCATCCAGAACTTTGTGACCGAGGCCATGAAAGGTGGCGGAAAAATCCAGGCCGAAGCCGTGACCACCCTGCCCTTTCCGGCAGAAATCCGGGAGCTGCTGGCCGCCACCCCCAAACTGGTGACCTACCTGGTGCTCGCTGCCCGCATGGCGGGAAAGAAATAATGCCGCGTGTTGGATAAGCGCTGAGATGAACCCTGAAACTGAAACAACCCTGCCGTTTGAGCTGGGCGGGAATGAAGAGCTCCTGTGGCAATGCCCCATGCCGCGGCGCCCGGAGAGAACCGACTGGATTATCATCGGCGTGCTGCTCCTGCTCACCGCGGCCTGCGGTGTCATTTTCTGCGTGTGCGGCATCACAGAGGCAGGAAAAATCGCGGCAGCTTCTGGTGGTTTATTCCTGTTCCTGCTGGTGCTGGGCCTGCATGTCCTCTTGAAGGAACGCCGCATCAACCGCCGCACGGTCTATGCCCTCACCAATAAGCGGGCCTGCATCATCGAGCGCCCGGCCAGACCGGACGGCAAATGCCTGGTGTTCAGTTTCGAAGTGCACCCGCACATGATATTCAAGGTAAAGCGCCACCGCAACGGCACGGTGGATTACCTGCTAGGCAAGGAACGCCGGGGTTACGTGGCCTTTGCCAATGGTTTCAGGAATCTGCCGCCGGAGCTGGCCCCCGCAGCAGCTTTTGCCCGGGTGGGCGCCAGTATCCCGGCCGAGGGGGAGAAAAAGCGCAAAACCTGCGAATACACCCGCCCCACGCCTGCCGCTCAGAACTTTGCGGGGTTCATCATCCTGAGCTGCCTGTTTGCGCTGGCGCTCGGGCTGGACTACGACAACCACGGCGCCGATCTCTTCCTGCACGGCAAGGCAACCACCGCCACCGTGGTGACCTATGAGCAGGGCACCGAGGAACGAGGCGGACGCCGCAGCAGGCGCGAGGTGACTGTCTACTACCCCGTGGTCATGTTCCGGACCGATAGCGGCGCACACTGCCTCACCGTCAGCCAGACCGGCTACGACAAGCACCCCGCCTGCAAACCGGGTGCCACCGTGGAATTACTGTACGATGCCGCCGACCCGCGCCGCGCCACCATCAAGGACACCAGCATCCTCATGCGTCCGGGCTTCTTCCTGCTCGCTCTGCTCTGGGCGCTGTGGCAGGTGTGGAAATCTCACAAACTCTGGCGCGAGGAGCGTCTCATGAAAGTCATTGAAGTAGAAAGCACCAGCAAAGAAAGCGCCGCATCATGAAAACACCGGATAATCCCCTGCCCTTTGACCTGGACGAAGGTGAAGAAATCCTCTGGTCGCTGCGCAAGCCACAGTCGCCCGGTTCCATGCGCCTGCGCGTCCTGCTCTGGTGCGTGGCGGTAGTGCTGGGCATACTCTCCATTAGCCTCCAGAGTATTGATTTTGGGCCAGCGTATCAGCTGGGCGCACTGGCCTTGCTCTGCATCTTCGGTGCGGAGCACAGCTGCACAAGCGCCCCGCACCGCATTTCCTACGTGCTGAGCAACCGGCGTGCCTTCATCATCGAAACGCCCGTGAAACGTGGCAAACCCGCCACGGTCATCACCTTCCGGGTGCGCAGGGACATGGTGGGCCGGGTGCTCCGCCGCAGCAGCGGGCATGTGGACTATTACCTGGGCCGCGAAGTAATGGAGGGGGAGGAAGACCTGCCCCGCGGGTTCATCAACCTGCCCCCGGAGCAGGACCCGGCCCCGGTTTTCACCCAACTGGGAGTCGAACTGCCCGCTGAGGGCGAAACCCGCAAGCTCCCCGGATTCAGCTACCCCCGGGAAGAAGAGCACCGCCGCCCGGGCTACAACCTCATCCTCGCCGCGCTTGCCCTGGCCGCCTGCCTGTTCTGCCTGGATACACAAGGCACCCGGCTCCTGCTGAGCGGGCAGGAAACCACCGCCACCATCCTGGGCTACGAGCAGGGCACGGAAACGCGGGGCCGCAAATGGACACGCCGCACCGTGACCACGCACCACCCGCAGCTTGCCTTCAACACCCCCGATGGCCAGACGCACAAGGTGCAGAGCCTCTACGGCTTTGACGATGAGCCGAAATACCCGGCAGGCTCGCAGGTGACCGCTCTCTACGACCCAGCCGACCCCGGCTGCGCCACCATCAAGGACTACGGCATTCTCCGCGCCCCTGCCTTCATGCTGCTGGCCTTCCTCTTCTTCCTGGTGCGCTACCTGCGCGCCCCCCGGAACAAGAAGCCGGAGTACACGCTCATCAAGTGCTGAGCGAGGCGCCTTTAAGCCTTGAAAATTCAGCGTTAAAATTTGAAATTTGAATTGACAAACGGGGGCGTTGGGGGTATCCTCAGCGTCCCCGCTGATGCTGCAATACCAACAACGGAGGGCTGGGGGCTAAGCGCAGCACCTTCCAAAACCCCGTGCATCCTGCCGCAAGGTTGCACACAACATATACACATACAATGATTAACGAACTCGTTACGAAGATGGTGGAAGCCGGTGTTCACTTTGGTCATCAGACCCGCAAGTGGCACCCGAACATGAAGAAGTACATTCTGACCCAGAAGAATGGCATCCACATCATCAACCTGGAGGAAACCGAGAAGTGCCTCG
>CALFTQ010000056.1 GCA_937916135.1 uncultured Verrucomicrobiales bacterium | reverse complement strand
CAGCGAGAGCAGCCAGCGCCAGCAGGCTGAGGGTGCTTGTAGCGGGCTCGGGCACATTCAGGCCGGCGATGGTGATGACCGTGCCCACATTGCCGCCGGTGGCTGCGCTGTAGCTCACGCTCACGCCGCCGGTGCTGCCACCGGCACCGCCGCCCACATTGGCCGGGGCGGCCACATCGCCACTGGCTACATACTGTGTGGCGCCCTGGGCGGTCAGCAGCTCACCCAGCCAGCTGTCACCCGCAAAGAGGATACCGCTGCTGTAGTTGCTCATCGTGAATCCTTCCAGCGAAATGGTGATGCTGTCGTATACCGCCGGTCCCATCGGGGTCAGGCAGGAGAGGTCGCCCAGATTCAGCACGATGCTGGAACCCGCACCATCCCCGGTATTGGCCAGCGTGATGCCGCTGTACGAGCCGGTAGAGAAATTGCAACCCTCACTACCACAGGTGTCCACAGCCGCCTGATTGGTCACCACAAAGTTACCCTTTGCCAGCGCCAGATTGGTAGCGCTCACGTTGCTCAGATTTACGCGGGTCTCTACTGTCGCTGCCGCAATGGTCGTCTTCGTCAGCGTCATGTCCTCAATGGTGAAGGATGCATCCTGCGCCAGCTGGGCAATCTGCACATCGGCATTAGAAACTGAAGCACCGTCTGCCGTGCCAGAAATACCCGAGCTGCTCATCTGCACCTTGCTCATAGTGCCACCGCTTATAGTAGCTTGATCTGCCAGATTCACCGTATCGGCTTTCAGTGTGGCGTTCATGGTAGCCGTCTTCCCGGCGTTCACCGTCATGCTGGTGACGGTCACATCCTTCTGGAAGTTTGTATTGCCCTGCACGGTCAGGTTCAAAGCTGCGTCAGCGCTTTCATTGATGACAGAGCCACGCATATTCGTTACTGATTCTGCATTTGCCGAACCAAGCTTCACCGCCAGAGTTCCGACTGAGCCTTCAGCAACTTTGATACCACCACTCTCCGCGGCAAAGAGATCCCCTACCTGCGTCATTTCCACATCAATCGTCTGGTTATGCGTCTCGTTCAGGACAAAAGAACCGCTCCAGCCACTGATATTGCCAGTAAACTTATAATCGGGAGCAGCATCGGTACCCGTCTGGCTGATGGTGAAATCACCATTACCTATTACCGCACCACTGATTGTAAGCAGCCAATTCGGACTAGCATCCGTCACCGTAAAGCCATTCAGCTTCCCATCATTTGTAAGCTTAATCGTAGAAGAAAGAGTTGTATTCTGAGCAACCCATCCATAAGCCCCTTTCATTTCAATTGTCGAGTTGACATTACCAAAACGATTAGAAAAGCCACCGCCTTCCGAAACTTTGCCAGTAAACTGCACAGTACCGGTCCAGTTGGCGCTGTCCTGCAGACTGGCCTCTGTTACATATACAGTATTATCCCGCTCGGCCACATAGGTGCCGCTGCCCGTAAGGGTGATGGTGCCATTCCCTGTCTTCGTCAGAGGATTCAACGTGGCCTTTTCTGTCAAATGGATTGTTGCAGCGGATTCTGCCACATTCACCGTGCCGATGGAACTGGTCGTTTCCTGCGCATCTGCACCACTCTGCCCCAGGCTCAGTGTGGTGCCCGCCGCAAGATTAATAATAGCCTCAGAAGCACCCAACTGACCTATAGAGGAAGATGCAGACAAACTCAGAGTCGCTGCACTTGCTACATTCACCGTGCCAGAGGATGCAATAATGGTCGCAACACTCGTATCTGCAGTCACGTCCAGAGTGCCGTCCACCATAAAGGCTGTTGCACCTGCTGTAGCATCTCCGGTGGCAACGGTATCATTGGCTGCAACGTAGTAAACTGTTCCTGCGGTGGAGAATGTGCCGGTAGATGAATCGAGATCATAGTTCTCTCCACCCACGGAGATAGACTCCTGATTGGTCGTAACATTACCCGTACCTTCCCATAACTGATAGGAGAGAGATTTAAAACCACTGCTTGTCGGCTTGGCTGTTTCCAGCATCTTGAATCCGGCCAGAGATGTACCGGACAACGTGGCGCCGCTCAAATCAACATCACCAGCCAGGGTAATGGCACCTGCAAGACTGAGATTACCTGAAATAGAACCACCGTTCATAATCACAGGTCCCTGCGCAGTCACCGTGGCACTGCTCAAATCCACATTACCCGCAAAGGTAACAGCACCCATGAGACAGAGATTACCTGAAATAGAACCACCGTTCATAACAGCAGCCCCCTGTGCCGTAAGTGTCAACCCATTGTTTACAGTCAGTGAGCCCCCAGCTTCCAGGGTCAGGTTCTGAATCTGCTGATTCTTGCCAGCCAGAACAAAGCTACCGCCATCTGCAATTTCCAGAGAGGCCTTGGAAATATCCAGCGTGCCAGCACCGGAGGACCATGTCTCTACCGTACCGCCCTCCACACGAATCACACCGGCAGACTGAACCGTGGTATTTCTCAAATAGAAGGTATTCTTACCGGTCTTGGTCAATTTGTGCTGGTTTAAATTCAGGAAAGTTGTTGAGTATCCGCTGTTAATCAGATAAAAGTTACCGGTACCGCTCACCGTGGCATCGCCATTCAGGGTAACGGTGTGCAACTGGCGCTCACCGTCCCCGGTGGCAGCTCCTGTGTTGGTCAAAGTGGCTTCCTGGTTCAGCACCACCTCATAGTGGCGGGCCTTGCCTTTAACATCAAGAGTAGCTCCGGTCTGAACCGCTATCTCGCGATTTGAATTGTTAGTTGAGGATGCCGCATCTCCATCAAATTCCAAGGTACCCTCACTCACCTCAATATCACCCTGATACGATTCCGTTGCAACCGTCAGCGTACCGCTGCCATTCTTGGTGAATTTAGAACCGGCGGCACCCGCCAGGGTATGCGTAGTATCTGTGGTGCTGTTGTAGATGATTTCGCCGGCATTGACCTTCAGAGTAGACACACTGGTCTTGGCAGAATCCAATGTCAGCGCACCTGTGCCGGATTTGGTAAAGGTACCCGTTCCGGTGATGTTATCCGTATGCGTCCGGTCGTCGTTCATGACATATTCGAACTCACCGCCGGTAATCTCTAAAGCATGGCTGAACGAGTCGACCTGGTATGATAAACGACCCGCTCCACTCTTGACAAAAGAACCATTACCCACCAAAGCTGCAGAACTCACCGCTTCTCCATCTACATAATACACACCAAGGGTCAATGTTTTGCCAGAAGCGACATCGAAAGTCACTTTGTCATCAGAATCACGTGCCGCAATACCTGTTGCAATCAAGCTGTTCTCCGTGGCTGTAATCTTGCCGCTGTTATAAAAATCGAGACCTGCAGTATAACCTCCGTCCGCAGCGGCACCCGCGCCGTAAATGGTACCACCGGCCATCACAAACACACTCCGGTCACCGCCGCTCGACACCGTCTGACGGTAGCCACCCACATTCAGGAAGCTGCCGGCCCCGATTGTTGTTGTATTAGAACCATTGGTATCGTCATACAACAAGGTATCGTTGTGCGTCAGGTTCAGGGTTGTACCATTGATAAGGTGCAGATTGATGGTTAAGGATGTATCGGCTCCTACGTAGGAATCTACTCCATCCAGAACCAGCTCCGTATTCTCACCTTGAATCTTGCTGGTGATACTGGCATCAGCTGTACCCAGCGTGCCGCCTTTCAATGTTACCTTACCCCCATTGGCTATGGTAAGGTCACCGGATAAAATGGCAGCCCCTGTGTGTTGAATCACCAGGTTACCGGTCGATGTATTTGAGACGGCAGCCGCCTTGTATTGGCCATAGTTTTTTCCAACCAGCGAGTTCAAGGTAATACCCTCATTACCGCGAGTCAGCAACACCGTGCCGCTGTTGATAATCTGGCCCGTTGTTTGAGCGCCGGGCTGCAGGTGCAGCGTGGTAGAATTGGATACGGTAATGTTCCCCGTATAGGAATAATCGGAGAGCGAGATGGTACCAAACCCTGTCAGTGCCAGATTGGTACCGGTAAGACCAAGATTCATCGTCAGCGTCGTGTTGGCGTTTGCATGCAGTGCACCAACAGTTAACTTAGATTCACCTTCAGCGCTAACAGTCAGATTATTTTCCTTCAAATGCAAGCCATCAATGCTTGCATTTGCCGTCAGCAGAAGCGTCGAGCCTTCAGCATCTGCCGTCAGACTCAAATAACGCGAGCCTTCCGCTATCGTGTCCAGAGTAGTCGTCTCTCCTTTCTTGTTCCACACAATGGAGTCCAAGTCTGCCGTTGTTGTTCCAAGTGTGGCCGTATACACATGCGAATCGGTTGAATCCACAATCTGCAACCCAGCCAATGAACCACGCCCGGTACTATTATCAATGTTATACGCAACAATGTCTCCCAATATGTCAGTGACTCGCACAGCGCGGTCTGCATTCAATTCAGCATCCGCAATAGCTGCGCTGCCATCATACCCGGTAACAGTACTGTACGATTTAGAGCCATCACTATTAGTGGCACGATCACCCCAGTTAGCATCCCCCGTCTGATTAACACCGCCTACATAATTCGTGCCATTTACATTGATAGCATCGTACAGGCCGCCATCACCAGCCATGTAGAAGGTAATATCCTTAAACCACATATCACCGCCATCTAGCCGTATTTCCCAGTGAGAATTGTCGCTGTTAGCAGACACATCCAGATAACTAGCCTGCAACTTATCCTCCAAAGTGCCGGTGTTGGCACTACCTGGTCCCCAGGAAGCCTGGGGGGTTGTCAGCGTTAAAAGCAGATTCTGCTCATTCGCAGTTGTAACTGTCAGCTCTCTCGTCTGCGCACCGGAAGCAGAAATATCGTTCCAATCTGTAACATCCACGCCAAAAAGTTTTGCGCCCTCGGTTTGTGACCCAATGGTTTTACCATCGCCTTGGTAGAAGTTGATACTTATACTATCTCCTGCCAAGGTGCATGGCAAGGAAACAAACATAGCGGTAATCAATGCGGTGAACAGTTGCTTGGGGAGGTGCAGTTTCATGTTCGGTGCGGTGAGTGTGTTTGAGAGTGGTGATATTTTTGAAAGCTTTCTTCTGGTGATACGGTGGCCTGCGGGACGTCTCCCGGGCACAATGCGGGCAAAAGCACGCGGGGCAAGTATATCGCAT
>CALFTQ010000055.1 GCA_937916135.1 uncultured Verrucomicrobiales bacterium | reverse complement strand
TGTCCGTCACCACCAATGCGGATAACACATCAATCTTTAATTGCCTCATCAATAAAAGGGTTGACGCGGCAGGGGATATGTTGTACCGTGGTGTCAGCCATGGATTTTCGTATCATTGCTGCTGCCAGGCCCTCTATTGCCTACGCCAGAGATGGGGTCAGGTTTTTCGAGGAACGCCTGCGCCCGCTGGGCAAGGTGGAGCTCCGCTACGTGAAGGCTGGTGATTCGGAGGCGGTTTCTGCCCGCCTGCTGGAAGCCAGCGAGGGCTGCCTCCGCATTGCCATGGATGAGCGCGGCGAAAACTGGACTACCCGTGAGCTCGAATCCCGTGTGCGCCGCTGGCAGCTCCAGTCGGTCAAGCATGTGGCTTTCCTTATCGGCGCGGCAGATGGCCACACGCCTGCCCTCCGCGCGGCCTGCGACCATGTGCTCTGCCTGGGCCGCCACACTATGCAGCATGAGCTCGCCCTCGTGGTGTTGCTGGAGCAGATTTACCGCGTGCACACTCTCCTTGCCGGCTCTCCCTATCATCGAGACTAAGGAATGCAGATTTCAGAACGCAGAATGCAGAATGAGCATTCACCGTGCGGCTCCCGCCGCACAGGCTTTTTTTAATTTAGTGTTCATTTTCTGTCCTTTTGATATCAAACGTTTATGAACAGTGATACCAGAGGCGGTCATAATGGCAGCTCGGTAATTGGCGCCTATCGAGGTGCCGCATCTAAGCAGTTGTTTGCCGATAACTTCGTGCTGCAAGTAATTATTGCTGCGTCAGTTAAATAATATTGCTTTGACGAACGACAAATTGATGTTTGTAGCCATCGGGGCACGGGACTTCAGTCCCGAAATCACGGTGCTTCCAATCGGGACTGAAGTCCCGTGCTCCGACAATGGTCCCCCACAAATTCCAATTTGTTAAATGCGTAGAACTCATCAATCTTTAATTGCCGCATCAATAAAAAAGCCTGAGCGGAGCTCAGGCTTTTTTTCTTATCCGGTGCGGCGGGTGCCACACGTTGAATGCATATTCTGCGTTCTGAAATCTGCATTTATTTGTATTCTCCCCACTTGCCTTTGCGGATGGCACTCATGGTGGAGGAAATGCGGCTTACCCAGTGTTTGGAGTTAGAACAATAGGCGCGACTGATCTGTACCACAGTCACGCGGCCTTTGGCGCGGTACTTGGCCAGTAGCTCTGCCAGATCCTGCACGCAGGCTTCCTTGCTTGCATAGCGTCGCTGTCCGCGGCGTCCCATGATACCCGCCAGATTGTTCTTGCGGCGGGCAGCACTTGATGTGGCATTGGCCGATTCGTGTCGGATGATTGCCTCCATCAGCACGGGATCCACACCATTTTTGGCAGCGGCCTCCCTGATAGCCGGGCGCAGCGCAGTCACTATTTCGGATTGCGCTGTGAGCACCATCATCAGGCCTGTCAGTATGGTCATGGTTACTCTCATGTCGAAGACATGTTACGGATTTCTTAACGACTTGTCAAGCCTAAAATGCGGCACCTACACGATTTGTGCTTGACGTTGCATGGGAGAATGTGCAATTAATAAAAGATACGCATTTGAATTTTTGCCGCAGGAAGGTTTGCGGTGAATGGCTTATGCCAAAAGCCCCCGCCAGGGGAGGCGGGGGCTTCCTGAGTGATGCAGGGGGGGGGCTTATCTGCTGTGGATGTTCAGCATTTCGGCGTAGGTAGGCACTGGCCACAGGTCGGCATCTACCATGGTTTCGAGTTTGTCCACCACCTCGCGGGCCGCCACCATGGCGGTGCGCATGTGGGCGGGGTTGCCAGCCTCGATGGCAGAGGACAGGTCTGCGATACGGTCTGGCAGCAGGTCGTAGAGAGAACCCACGGCTTCTGCTTTTGCCGTGGCGGCTTTGAGACCGGCAGAGAGGCCGGCTGCCTGGATGGCTGCCACGGTGTTGCAAATCTGGGTCATCTGCTCTGCGATGGCGGGCATGTAGATGGTTTCCAGCATGTTGAGGCAGGTCTTGGCTTCGATATCGATGAGCTTCTCGTAGTTCTCAATCTGGATTTCCTTGCGGGCCAGCAGCTCAGCATTGGAAAGCACGCCGTACTTCTGCATGAGTTCCAGCGTATCCGGGCGGGAGAGCACTTCCAGAGCCTCAGGGGTGGATTTGATGTTGGGCAGGCCGCGGCGCTCGGCTTCCTGCACCCATTCATCAGAATAACCGTTGCCGTTGAATATGATGCGGCTGTGGGCGGTGATCATCTCTGCGATGAGTTTCTGCACCTCTTCCTTGAAGGCAGGGGTGCCGGCCACGGGTTCAAGGCGGGTGGCCACCTCATCCAGCGATTCGGCCATGATGGTGTTCAGCACGGTCATGGGCCAGGCGCAGGTCTGGGAAGAACCGACGCCGCGGAATTCGAACTTGTTGCCGGTGAAGGCGAAGGGAGAGGTGCGGTTGCGGTCTGTGGTATCCTTCGGCAGCTCCGGCAAGGTATCCACCCCCAGCTCCATGGTTGTCTTGGCGCAGGAGGACTTGGCGCCCCCGTGCATAATCTGCTCCACGATGTCGGTGAGTTCATCGCCCAGGAAGATGCTCATGATGGCGGGCGGAGCCTCTGCTGCACCCAGGCGGTGGTCATTGCCAGCCTTGGAGATGGAGGCCCGCAGCAGATCGGCGTGGCGGTCGATGCATTGGATGACGCTGGCCAGGAAGGTGAGGAAGAGCACGTTGCTGTGCGGGGTCTTACCCGGGGAGAAAAGGGAGCCGAGCTCCGGCGTGGAAAGCGACCAGTTGTTGTGCTTGCCACTGCCGTTCACCGAGCTGTACGGTTTCTCGTGCAGCAGGCAGACCAGGTTGAACTTCAGAGCCTGACGCTCCAGAATGTCCATAATCATCACGTTGTGATCCACGGCCACATTGCAGGGCTCGAACAGCGGGCAGATCTCGAACTGGCCGGGCGCGGCCTCGTTGTGGCGGGTCTTGGAAGGCACGCCGAGAGCCCACAGGGCATGATCCACGGAGGTCATGAACTCCAGCACACGTTCCTTGATGGAGCCGAAGTAGTGGTCCTCCATCTGCTGGTGCTTGGGCGGCAGGCAACCGAACAGCGTGCGACCTGTCTCGATGAGGTCCGGGCGCTGGATGTACAGGTCGCGGTCGATGAGGAAATATTCCTGCTCAGCGCCCAGGTTGGTTTCCACTGTGCTGGGGTGCAGCCCGAAGCATTCCAGCACACGCCTGGTCTGGCGCCCCACGGCAAACATGGAGCGCAGCAGCGGTGTTTTCTTGTCCAGGGCTTCGCCGGTGTAGGAGCAGAACGCGGTCGGAATGCAGAGTGTCACGGTGTTCGCCGTGCGCTTGATGAAAGCGGGGCTGGTGGGATCCCAGGCGGTGTAACCGCGGGCTTCGAAAGTGGCGCGGATACCACCACTGGGGAAGGAGGAGGCATCTGGCTCAGCCTGGATGAGGTTCTTGCCGGTAAATTCAAAAATCATGCCGCCTTTGCCATCCGGTTCCACGAAAGAATCATGCTTTTCTGCCGTGGCATCAGAGAGCGGCTGGAACCAGTGCGTGTAATGCGTGGCACCCTTGGAGAGAGCCCATACCTTCATGGCCTGGGCCACTTCGTCCGCAATGCCCATGTCGAGCTTGCCTCCCATCTGGATGGTTTGCATCATTTTCTTGAAGGCACTCTTGGAGAGGTACTTCTCCATGGTCTTGATACCAAAGGTATCACTTCCGTACAAAGCCTCAAGGGCTTCCATGGGGTTCTTTGTGCTTTCTTCAGCCATTGTGGTACAGTGCTTGTATCTTTTGCGCAGGTGGCTCTATACACCGCGATGCGCTGATATTACTTGTTTTCCTGCCGCTTGTACAGCAAAATTTCCAGGCCGTGGCACCCGGGCCCGTGTAAAACAGCAAAAAAAGCGATATGCGGGGGAATGCGCAGCCTGCCTCGGGCCCGTGTGTGAAGTGCAGCTTGACGGGCCCGGGTGGCAATAATTATTCCAACGTGTTCTCTTTTATTTCAAGGATGTTTACTTCGGGCGGGCAGAAGAAACGCATGCCGAGAATGGAGCCAGCTCCGCGCGTGACAAACACACGGCGCTTGCCTTCGAAAGCGAAAAGCCCGGCGGGCATGGAGGAGCGGAAAGAGATGAATTCCCCGGTGAAGGGATTACCAAGCTGGCCGCCGTGGGTGTGGCCGGAGAGCATGAGATCCCAATCGTAGCCGCGGAGCAGCCAGCGGCTTTCCGGGTCGTGCGAGAGGAGGAGTACGGGGTGCTGCTCCTGGCCAGTGGGAAGCATGCAGGCGGCGGGGGCTTCATCTCCCTCGTTCCAGTCACCCAGGCCGATGATGCGGAGTGTGCGGCCGGTGGGGGTGGTCCAGTCCAGAGCCTGGTTACGGAGGATGGGGACACCCGCCGTGGTAAAGACGCGCTCGACCTGCTCGAGTTTTTCATAGTCATGATTCCCGAGGATTGCGAAGGTGGGGGCAATGCTGCGGAGCTTGCGCAGACCATTCACCAACCAGCGGGTGCGCATGAACCGGTTGCCGGCTTCAACATAATCGCCAGCCAGAATGATGAGGTCCGGCTGCGAGTTTGAAATATGCTCGATGCATTCAGCCATGGTGTCCGGGGCATTGTGCACATCGGACAACAGGGCAATGCGCAGAGGCCCCGCTGCCGGCAGGGCCTCCGCCGGCAGCGGCACCCGGTTGCATTCCAGGCGGGCGGCCCCCCAACTGCCGAAGATCCGTATCCCTGCATAACCGAGGATAAGCAGGAGGAGCAGAACCAGAAGCCGGGTGCGGGATTTTTCAGACATCTGTTTGAATAGAGGGGGTTATTCTGCGTTGAAGATGCTCAGCTTCGGGTCGAGGAAGCGCCCATCCTTGCGGATGAGTGTATCATCGAACCAGATTTCACCGCCGCCGTATTCCGGGCGCTGGATGCAGACGAGGTCCCAGTGCACGGCGGAGTGGTTGCCATTGGGTGCTTCATCGTATGCCTGGCCGGGGGTGAGGTGGAAGGAACCGGCAATTTTCTCATCGAAGAGGATATCGCGCATGGGGCGGAGGATATGCGGGTTGAGCCCCAGGGCGAATTCACCGATGTAGCGGGCGCCGGCATCGGAATCCAGAATCTTGAGCAGGGAGGCTTCATTGCCGTTGCAGTGGGCTTCCACAATTTTGCCGTTTTCGAAGCGGAAGCGCACGCCATCGAAGGGCACACCGTGGTAGATGCTGGGGGCGTTGTAGGAGATGGTGCCGTTGATGCTGTCCTTCACCGGCGCGGTGTAGACCTCGCCGTCCGGCACGTTGCAATCGCCGCAGCAGGGGATGGCGGGTATGCCCTTGATGGAGAAGCTCAGGTCGGTGCCGGGGCCGGTGATGCGCACGCGGTCGGTGGCCTCCATGAGGGCTTTGAGGTGCAGCATGCCTTCCTTCATGGCGGCGTAGTCGGCCAGGCAGCAGCGGAAGTAGAAGTCCTCGAACTCCTCGGTGCTCATGCCGGCGGCCTGGGCCATGCTCGGGGTGGGCCAGGCCAGCACCGTCCACTTGCGGCGGTTGCAGGTCACATCGCTGGCGGGTTTGAGGTGGCGGCTCACAATCTGCATGCGCTCGCCGGGCACATCGGCGTTTTCAAAGGTATTCGAATCGGCGTAGAAGCAGATGTGCACCTGCATATCTTCCGCCCGCTGCAGGCGGTAGCGGCCATCGAGCTCGTACTGCTCATCGGTGGCACCGGCGGCGAGTTCCTTGGAGATGGTGGCGTGGGAGATATCGACATGCGGTACGCCGCCGGCGCGGCGCACGGCGCGGATGAGCTCCACGACCATGGCATCCGGGATGTCCTGCATGCGCAGGTTCACATGCTCACCAGGCTGCACGCGTACGGAGTAGTTGACGACCTGGTCTGCCAGCTGAGTATAACGAGGATCTTTCATGGTGAAATGATTAGTGATTAGTGATTACTGATTGATTTTTGATTGTCTGCAGACGCTTGTGGACGGTAAGGGAGGATGCTGTCATAATGGCTGCGAGCTGTTTTGCTTCGTCCAGCAGGGCAGAGAGTTTATTTTCCGGGAGGATTTCGCCCTCGATGAGGTATTCAAGCCAAAGGATACATTCATCGGATTCCTCCTGGCAGATTTTGATTTTATGGTAAAAATCAGCGTCGCTTTTGGCTATGCAGGCGGCACGATAATTGGCGGCAACCGATGTGGCGCTTCGGAGTAATTGTTTGCCGAGGACATGTGCCACGGTGGTTTTCGGAAGGTATTTCCACATGCGAATGACGCGCAGCCCGAAATTTTTCGTTCGCTGCCGTAAATCAGCATATTTCCTGTCATCTGCCGCTGTATTATCCATATTAATCACTAATCATTAGTAATTAATCATTCTTCGGGTTCAGAATCGCCAGCTCAGGGTCGGTGAAGATTCCGTCCTTGCGGATGAGCTCGTCATCGAACCAGATTTCGCCGCCGCCGTAGTCAGCGCGCTGGATGCAGACCATATCCCAGTGCACCTGGGAGCGGTTGCCGTTGTCGCAGTTTTCGTAGGCCTGGCCGGGGGTGAAGTGGAAGGAACCGCCAATCTTCTCATCGAAGAGGATATCGCGCATGGGCTGGAGGATGAAGGGGTTCACCCCAAGGGCGAATTCGCCGATGTAGCGGGAGCCTTCGTCCGTGTCCAGAATCTTGTTGAGGGCCTCCTCGTTGCCGTTGCAGTGGGCTTCCACGATTTTGCCGTCCTTGAAGGTGAGGCGGATGCCATCGAAGGGAATGCCCTGGAAGAGGGTGGGGGCGGTGTAGTGGATGGTGCCGTTCACGCTGTCCTTGATGGGGGCGGTGAAGACCTCGCCATCCGGGATGTTCATTTCACCTGCGCAGGGGATGGCGGGCATGCCCTTGATGGAGAAAGTGAGGTCGGTGCCGGGGCCGGTGATGCGGACACGGTCGGTGCGCATCATGCGCTCGGCGAGCTTGTCCATGGCGATGCGGAGCTGCTCGTAGTCTGCCAGGCAGCAGCGGAAGTAGAAGTCCTCGAAGGCCTCGGTGCTCATGCCGGCCCCCTGGGCCATGCTGGGCGTGGGCCAGCGCAGCACGCACCACTTGGTCTTGCACACGCGGTGGTTGTGCACCGGGCGCATGTGTTTCTGGGCCAGGGCCATTTTTTCGGCAGGTACGGAGGAGTTTTCGAAGCTGTTGTTGCCGCCGCGGATGGCAATGTAGGCATCCATGCCCTGCATTTCGGCCAGCTCGAAGCCGGCGATGGCGGCGTACTGCTCATCGGTGGCGCCGGCGAACATTTCGCGGGTCACGCGGGAGTGGCGCAGGTTGATGTGCGGGTGGGCGCCGGCAGCGCGCACGGCGCGGATGAGTTCGATGGCGATTTCATCCGGGGCGTCGATGATTTCGAGCAGGACGTGTTCTCCCGGCTGAACGCGGCAGGAGTGGCGGATGAGGTTCTGAGCAAGCTGAGTGGTGCGGGGATCGGTCATGGGAGTGAATAATGAAAAGTGAATAATGAATAATGAAGGAGTGAGCGTTAGTGCTGGAGTTCCAGCAGGGCGTCGCGGAGGTCTGCCCGGGTGATGGTTTTGCTGAGGATGGGGGAGCCCAGGCGCTGGAGGAGCACGAAGCGGATGGCTCCATTCCGGAATTTCTTGTCGCTGGCGGTGAGGGCCAGCGCGCGGTCGATATCCACCCCATCGGGCAGGGTGACAGGCAGCTCCAGCGCGCGGAGCGTTTCCAGCAGGTCGCGCTCCTCGGTGGAACTGAGCCCGGCATAGCGCCGGGAGAGGAAGAGCGCCGCGCGCAGCCCCAGGCTCACGGCTTCGCCATGCAGCATTTCGCCGTAGGGCAGGGCAGCCTCGATGCCGTGGCCGATGGTGTGGCCCAGGTTCAGGAAGGCGCGGATGCCGAGGGTTTCCTTCTCATCCTCCTCCACGATGCGGGCTTTGATGGCGATATTGGCGGCGATGATGTCCGGCAGTTGCTCGATGGTGGACAGGGTAAAGCCCAGGTCTATTTCGTCTGCCAGTTCGCGCAGTATGTGGAGCATGCCGGGTTTGCGGATGGCTGCGTGTTTCACCATTTCGGCCATGCCTTCGCGGATGAGACGCGGGGAGAGGGTGGTGAGGGTGGTGGGATCGATGAGCACCAGCCGGGGCTGGTGAAAGGCGCCGATGAGGTTCTTCCCGGAGACTGTATCCACGGCGGTCTTGCCGCCCACGGAACTATCCACCTGGGCCATGACACTGGTAGGAATCTGCACAAAGGGGATACCGCGGTAGTAGATGCTGGCGAGGAAGCCGGCCATGTCGCCCACCACGCCTCCCCCCAGGGCTACCACAAAGCTGGTGCGGTCGTGCCCGGCCTGCACCAGCTCATTGGCCAGGGTTTCTATGGTGCTCAGCTTCTTGCTGGCTTCTCCGGCGGGGAAGGAATGCAGGCTGGTGGGGTAGCCACTTTCTTCCAGACTGGTGCGCACCCGCCTGGCATAGAGCGGTTCTACGTTGGAATCGGTGATGATGGCAGCCTTGCCTTCCAGCCGCGCGCGGCTGCAAAGGTAACCGATGGATTCCAGTGCTCCGTTTTCAACATGCACATTGTATGATTTGGGCCCCAGGGCCAGTGAGACATTCGGCATGCCTTCATTATAGCGTGCTATCGCCCGGAAGCAAGGAGATACCGCGTCACGTATCACTTCAGAATTACATGTGCAGGCAACCAAGGGGGACGAGGAACAGAACACCCCGCAAGCCGGTGCTTGCGGGGTGTTCTGAGTTGTTGATGTTTTGTCCTATCAGCCGATGGTGATGAGGGGCATGGTGCCCAGGTATATGAGGGCAATCACGCAGAGGGTCATCACGATACCGGTGCAAACCGGCACGCTGAGGGGCTTGTCGCCGTTCTGCGGCTTCTCCCAGTACATGGCGCGGATGACCTTGAAGTAGTAGTAGAAGCCGGTGGCTGCGGTCACAATCATGATGGGCAGCAGCCAGCAGATTCCGCTCCAGACATCAAAGGCGGCGATGGCGGTCATGAAGGAGTACATCTTGACCAGGAAGCCGAAGGTGAGGGGTACACCAGCCAGCGAGGCAAAGCATACCGTGATGAGGAATGCCGTGCGGGGGTTGCTGGTGCCCAGACCACGGAAGGCCGCTATTTCCTCGCTGCCGCGCTGGGTGCGCACCATGGCCACCGCAAAGAATGCTGCAATGGTGGACAGAGCGTAGGCCAGGAGGTAGGAGCTTACCATGAAGACTACCGGGCCGTTGAGATCCAGGAAGAAGACGAGGATGAAACCAGCCTGGCCGATGGAGGAGTAGCCCAGCAGACGCTTGATGTTGGTCTGGCGCATGGCCCCCAGGTTACCGATGAGCAGTGTGGCTGCGGCCACCAGCGTGAAGCACCACACCAGCATCATGCCAAGCTTGCTGCCGGGCACCATGAACGGTGCGAAGGGCAGAGCCAGACTGCAGAGCACCACGAAACCGGCGGTCTTGGAGGCTACGGCCAGGAATGAAGTGGTGGGTGTGGGGGCTCCCTGGTAGACATCAGGAATCCACACGTGCATGGGAGCGGCGCCCACCTTGAAGAAGGCTCCGGCAAAGAGCAGCGCCGTAGCCAGCATGAAGCCTGTGGCCATAATCGGACTGCCGGCCACACCTCCCCGCACGGCTGCGAGAACGACATCCGACCCCAGGTTGAAGGTGCCGGCCATGCCGAAGTACCAGGCGGTGCCATAGACCAGCACGCCGGTGCTCATGGCACCCAGCACCAGGTACTTGATGCCCGCTTCGATGGAACCCTGATTGCGGCGGAAATAACCGGCCAGCACATAGGAAGTGAGGGTGATGACTTCCAGGCTCACGAAGAGCATGACGAGGTCGCGTGCCTGGGTGAGACACAGGATGCCCGCGCAGGCTACCAGCGGCAGTGCGTAAAACTCGCCCGTGCCTTCCTCATTGCCGGCGCCGGCAATGGATTCGCAGCTGATCTTGGTGTAGTCGAATGCCAGCAGGATGGAAAGCCCAGTGGCAATGGCAGCGATGAAACCGAAGATATCGGTCTGTTCGCCGGTGGCCAGGAAGTAGGCGGCCACGAAAGTGCCGATGGCTCCGGTGACGGCGTAGATGCGCTTCGGAAGCCTGGGCAGCAGGGAATCTGCCAGAATGAGCAGGGCCGCCAGCCCCACCAGGGCAAAGGCCGGTGCGAACTGACTCCAGGTATAGGTTGATACGATGTTCATATGTTGCTCGAATTTGGGTGGTCAGTTAATTACAGGCAAGTGGGAGGCAGAATGCCGAAGAGGACGATGAAGACTGCCAGGAAGCAGGCCGCCGTGATATCCAGCACCGTGAGCCTGGTGGCGCGCTCGGACGCAGCACCCACCGGGCCCTCGAAGATGTTGCGGAAGGCGCGCAGCATGTAGATGGCGCTGATGACCAGCCCCCACAGCGCCCCGATGAGGGTGAGCTGCACCGGCCCCAGACCACCGAAGAAATTGGCCACGGTGCCCAGCCAGCATTCGCTGCAGGCAGGGGCGGGAGCCCAGCCGGCAAAGCAGGATACGAAGATGCTGAACTCACCGGCAAAATTGGCCAGCAGCGGCAGACCCACGGAGGCCATGCCGGCCAGACCGAAAAGGAAGCCGAGTGCCGGCAGCTTGCTGCCCAGCCCCCCCATGCAGTCGAGCTCCAGGGTGCGGGTCTGGGATTCAATCTGCCCGGTGAGCAGGAAGAGCAGGGCGATGGTCAGGCCGTGGGCCAGCATGAGCAGGGCCGCACCCTGGAATGCCAGCTCGTTGTTGCCATTGCAGGCAATGTAGGCGGCAAAGGCCAGGAAGATGTAGCCCATGTGCATCACGGAGGAGTTACCGAGCATGTCGTCCAGACGGGTCTGGGAGATGGTCACATAACCCACCCAGAGCACGTTGCCGAGCAGGAGCACCAGCAGCCAGTTGTTCCAGCAGCCGAAGAGCTCCTGGCACTTCGGCCCGAACACCCAGGCCAGCGTGAACAGACCATACAGACCAAACTTCTTGAGCACACCCGCATGCAGCATGGCAACGGGGGTGGGGGCGCTGGCATACGCCGGAGCTGCCCAGGTGTGGAACGGGAACAGGGATACCAGCGTGCCGAAACCTACCAGCAGCATCGCGCCGATAAGGCAGGTGCTGGTGGGCATGATACCGGCCTGCATTGAGGCGGCAAGCCCGCTGAAGCTCCAGGCGTGCATCTCAGCGCAGAGAATGAGCAGCCCGGCCAGCAGCACCATGGAGGCAATACCCAGGTAGATGGTGGCGGTCCAGGCAATGTGGCGGCGGTCACCACGGCCATAGCAACCGATCATGATGAAGGTCGGGATGAGGGCCAGCTCGTGGAAACCGTAGAAGGCGATGATGTTGTCCGACATGAAGGCGCCGATGGCACCGGTGCTGATGAGCAGGGCGGAAATGGCCCAGCTGCGCTCGGCATCCGCATGGGGGGCTTTCATGCCCACCACCGCAGCAAAGGTGACCAGAATCGACAGCAGCACCATGATGCGGCTGAGCGGCAGCCCCAGGGTAAGCTGAAGCGGTGTGCCACAGAAGGTGGACAGACACTCGCTGCAGCACTCAGGTGCCAGCACGGCGTATGTGCCCAGAATAAGCGAAATCGCCGCGCTGATGAGGGCTGTAAGACGGCCCGGTGTCTTGAGCAGACCAATGCAGGCTGCTGCAATCACAGGTACAAGGATAAGCCAGATAAGCATGATTGGGAAAGGCGGTTAGAATTGGTTTGCAAGGAGAAGAATGAGGATGATCAGGCCGATGCCGGAAACCAGGGTGTACGCCCGCAGGGAACCGCACTGAATCCAGCTCATCAGGTAACCGATGCGTACGGTGAACCACACGAGGAGCTGGCAGATGATGCCGCGGATGATGTAGATGTCCAGGAACTCAATGACATGGGCGAATGCCTGCTGCAGCCCGCCGATGAGCACCTTGTCGTACAGGGCGTCGATGTAGAGACGGTTGCGGAGGGCCTTGGAGATGAAGTTGCCGGCCAGCGGGTCCTTGGTGCGGCTGCCCAGCCCATAGATGGCCAGGGCCAGCAGAATGCCCACTGCCAGGGAGCCCATGCTCACGTAGAAGGGCAGGCCCAGCTCAAAGCCGTGAGCGTGGAATCCGTTGAAGGGAACCAGATCATTCGCGATGAAGCCATAGCCGGAGATGACGGCCATGACAGCCAGCACCAGCAGCGGCAGTGCCATGGTGAAACCGGCTTCCTTGGCGTGCTCAGCACCGTGGTCGCGGGCCGGCCCCATGAAGGCGACGATGCAGAGGCGCAGCATGTAGAACGTGGTGAGGGCGGCCACACCGGCTCCAATCCAGAAGAAGGTGGGGTTCTTGGCCAGGGCGGCCTCCAGGATAGCTTCCTTGGAGAAGAAGCCGGAGAAGCCGGGGATGGCGATGAGGGCGCAGGTGCCCATCATGAAGCAGAGCACGGTGAGGGGCATGCGCTTGCGCAGGCCACCCATCTTCCAGATGTCCTGCTCGTGGTGGCAGCACACGATGATGGCGCCGGCACCGAGGAAGAGCAGAGCCTTGAACCAGGCGTGCGTGTAAAGGTGGAACATGGCGGCTTCACCGGCCAGCAGACCCACGGCCATGACCATGTAGCCCAGCTGGGAAAGGGTGGAGTAGGCCAGGATGCGCTTGATGTCGTCCTGCTGCACGGCCATGATGGCGGCGATGATGGCGGTGATGGCACCCACCCAGGCGATGATGCAGCAGGCGGTCTCCGTGAAAGCCTCGGCACCCATGCTCACCTGCAGGCGCACCAGCATGTACACACCGGCGGCCACCATGGTGGCGGCGTGGATGAGGGCAGAAACCGGCGTGGGGCCTTCCATGGCGTCCGGCAGCCACACATGCAGCGGGAACTGGGCGGATTTGCCCACCGCACCGCAGAAGAGGCACACGATAGTGACGGTCAGCACGGCGGTGGGAATGCCGGCGGCCTTGCCGGCCATGTCTGCAAAGTTCATGGTGCCGAAGAGCCCCAGGGTGAGCAGAATGCCCAGCAGGAAACCGAAGTCACCCACGCGGTTGGTGATAAAGGCTTTCTTGGCGGCATCGGCGGCGCTGGCCTTGTCGAACCAGTGGCCGATGAGCAGGTAGGAGGAGAAGCCTACCATTTCCCAGCCGATGAAGGTCATGGCCAGGTTATCTGCCAGAACGATGGTGCTCATGCTGAACATGAAGATGCTCAGGCCTGCGTAGTAGCGGCTGAGGTTGGAGGAGTCCCCCTTCATGTAGCCGATGGAGAAGAAATGCACCAGAAGACCGATGCCCGTGACCACCAGCATCATGCGCATGGCGAGCGGGTCCATCACCAGGCCGAGGTGCAGGCAGAGCTGCTCCATGGAGCAGGGCATCCAGGTGTAGATACCCGGGGTGCCGGTCTGCAGACCGGTGAGGTAGGCGATGCAGAGCCCGAAGGTGCCGGCTGCGGAAAGCAGCGACAGCGTAGCAGCCATGCGCGGGTGCTTGTTGAAGCATACCCAGTCGATGGCGGCAACCACCAGGGGCAGCAGCAGGAACAACCAGGGGAGATTATGGATCATATTCATGCTGGTGATTTAGTCTTTGAGTGCGTTGAGAGCCGAGCTTTCCACCGTGCGACGCGCACGGAACATGGCAACGATGAGAGCAAGGCCGATGGCAACTTCTGCCGCGGCAATGCCGGTGATGAACAGGGAGAGCACCTGGGCATCGTACACCGGGACACCGGCGGTGCCCTGCGCACGGGAGAATGCCACCAGGGCTACAATGGACGCGGTGAGCATCATCTCCAGGCACATGAACACCACGATGATGTTCTTGCGGATGAGCACACCGGCCAGACCGATGGAGAACAGGATGCCTGACAGAATCAGGTAATGTGCTAACGGAATCATGAGTCAGGAAAGGGGGTTAGTCTTTACGGATTTTGCGGGCGAGTGCCACCGCGCCTACCGTGCCGGAAAGCAGGGCGAAGCCGAGGATGACGAACGGAATGTTGTAATGGGTGTACAGGCACTTGCCAAGCAGCTTCACATCCGGAATGGAGGTGGCCTTGGCGGCATCTGCATCAGAAATGGACGGGTTCTCCATGCGGGCTGCGGCAGCGGCGTTCAGCTCAGGCAGGCAGCCGCCGTACTGCGGGGCTGCAGCGGGGGCTTCCTTCACCTGGCGGGCCTCGCCGATGAGGAGCTCGCCGGCACTCTCACACAGGGTGATGGCCGGGCAGGTGTTGTCCTTCGCGCCGGGGAGGCTGATAGCCACCCAGGAGATAATACCGGAGAAGAAGCCGGCAATCAGCACGCAGATGGCGGCGTGCGCCAGGCTGCCGCGGCTCTTGCTTTCGTTGTGGATGTCGAGCATCATCACCACGAAGAGGAAAAGCACCAGAATGGCTCCAGCATACACGATGAGCTGCACTATGCCCAGGAACTGGGCGCCCATGCCGAAGAAGATGGCGGCCACCATGGCGAAGCACACGGCCATGCACATGGCGGAGTTCACCGGGTTGCGGTAGCCCACCACGCCGGCGGCGCAGAGCACGGCCAGAGCAGCCAGCACGTAGAACAGAATCTGACAAAGGGATGTTTCAAACATAACGGTATTTTACTTGTACTGGTTCCACTTGTTGACGAGACCCTTGCGCGTGCCGCCCAGGCGGTACAGGGTTTCCTTGTCGCGGATGGCCTGCTTGCGGTCGGTGAGGGTGATGAGGTATTCCTTGGAGAGGAAGATGGCCTGCTCCGGGCATGCTTCCTGGCACATACCGCAGTAGATGCAGCGGAGCATGTCGATTTCGAACTTGGCAGGGGCCTTTTCCTGCTTCTGGCAGTTGCTGGTCGCATCCACCTCACCGGGGGTGATGGTGATGGCGCGTGCCGGGCAGATGAATTCGCAGAGCTGGCAGGAGACGCAGCGCTCGCGGCCGTCCTCGCCGCGCACCAGGGTGGGAGCGCCGCGGTAGTATTCAGGCAGGCGGGAATCCCAGCGTTCATCCGGGAACTGCATACAGACACCTACACCCTTGGTGCTGAAATCCTCCTTGCCGCGGCTCTTGCCGAGCAGGGAGAGCACCAGGTGGCGCATGGTGATGGCAAGCCCCTTGACGAGCTCGACCACATACACCTTGTCCAGCAGGCTGAACTTGGGTCGTTTAATCTTGACGTAAGACATATTCGGAACAGGAAAAGGGGGTTACTTGATGAAATAGAGAACAGCGGCGGCCAGGAAGATGTTGGCCACGGTGATTTCCAGGAAATAGAGCCAGCCGAGCTTCATCACCTGGTCCCAGCGGAAGCGCGGCAGGGTCCAGCGCACCCACACGAAGAAGAAGATGAAGGCCAGCAGCTTCACGATGAACATGCACAGCTGGCAGAACACCGCCAGCCAGTCGCTGTAGGCGGCCAGGGCGGCATCTGCCCCGAAACCGATGGACCAGCCACCCAGGAACAGGGTGACCACCACGGCGGAGCCGATGACCATGGCTGCGTACTCACCCATGAAGAAGGAGGCGAACTTCATGGAGGAATATTCGGCGTGGTAACCGGCCACCAGGTCGGTTTCACACTCTGCCATATCGAAGGGGGTGCGGTTGGCCTCAGCAAAGACGCAGGTCACGAAGATGATGAAGCTGATACCCAGCGGCAGCATCATGGCCCAGCGCTGCCAGCTCAGGCCCTCGCCCCAGAGGGGGAGCAGGGTCCAGCCGTTGTCTGCCTGGAACTGCACAATCTGCTGCAGGTTCAGCGTGCCGAACATCATGAGCAGCGGGATGATGGAAAGCCCCATGGACACCTCGTAGGAGATGAGCTGAGCCGTGGCACGCAGGCCACCCAGGAACGGGAACTTGGAGTTGGAGGACCAGCCGGCCAGGGTCAGACCGTATACGGAAAGACCGGAGATGGCGAAAATCCACAGCGGGCCGATGTCCAGGTTGGCCACGCACATGGAGATGTGGCCGTAGCAGGTGTTCACCTCAGAGGCGAAGGGAATCACCGCAGCGGCCACCATGGGCGGGCCCAGCACCAGCATCGGTGCCAGGATGAAGTAGAACTTGCGCACGTAGGAGGGGGTGGTCTCCTGCTTCAGGAAGAGCTTGCCGCCGTCCAGACAGGGCTGGATGAGACCCCAGCAGGGAATCTCGCGGTCCAGGCGCAACCAGGTGCAGAGCCGGGCAATCCAGCAGGTCTCCGGGATGCCGAAGAACTGCAGCCAGTTCTTGAGGGGTTGCTTCTCCTTGCTGCCCCAGCGCTGGAGCAGGAAGAGCGGCAGACCCGCGCGGTTCGGACCGGGGCGGTCCTGAATCCAGCCGGCCACGCGGCGTTCAATCCACACGGAAAGAACCACGAAAGCCAGAATAACGGCAAACATGAGAACCAGCTTGAGCAGCGTGTGAATCAGGTAGAACCAGATTTCGTTGCTCATGAGGTCGTTATACCAATTGATGATAGCGTCCATTTGTGGTATGGGGTGTTAGCGGTTTACTTCTTGGCTTTTTCGCGTTCGATGAGGGGGATGGTGACACCCGTTTCCATGATGACCTTGCCCTCGTTGCCGATGTTGCCCCAGGTGATACCCTCGAGCGGTTCAAACTCCTGGGCCATCTCATCCAGAACAGACATGGGGGTGGGGCAGGCAATGACGCGCACGCAGTCGCAGCCCAGGCGCTCGGAGAGGTTGCGGCAGATTTCCCAGTCGGACATGGAATCGCCGACGGGCTCGATAGCCTTGTTCAGGCGCTGGATGCGGCCGGTCACGTTAATCATGGTGCCGTACTTCTCAGCGAAGGTCACACCGGGCAGCACCACGTCGGCAGCCTTGGTGGTTTCGTTCTCGCTGTGGTCAACGACGAGGAGGTATTCCAGACCGGCGAGATCCTCGGCGGTGAAGCCAGCTTCCGCGGTCAGGTCCTCACCCAGCACAATCATGAAGCGGATGGTGTTGTTGCGCACACCGCGGCGGATGTTGGCGAGCCCGGCGCCGGTCTTGCCCAGAATCATCTTGGCACCGTTGGTGTTCGGGTTGCGGTCTTCGCTCACCAGCATGCCATCGCTCTCGCTCTTGCGGGGAACGATGTCGAGCTTGGTGACACCCAGCTGCTTGGAGAGGGCGCGCACCATGTAGAGTTCTTCGTTGGTCATGCGGGCAGAGCAGATCATGGCCGTCTCAGAGGGGGCCATGCGGTGCAGTTGCTCCACGACCATGTTGAAGGTGGCATCCCAGGTGGAGGGGCGCTGGCCGGCGCCGGCGTCCGTCTTCACCAGCGGGGTGGTGATGCGGGTCGGGGCGTTGATGAACTTGTAGTTGAGGCGGTGGTCATCGGGCATCCAGCAGCTGTTCACGGCGTCGTTCTGGCGCGGGGTGATGCGGTAGACCTGCTGCTCGCGGGTCCAGATGTTGATGTTGGTGCCGGTGCCGCAGTTCACATCGATGGTGGGGGTGCTCTTCAGGAACCACACGCGCATCTTGAAGCGGAAATCCTTGCTGGTCATGGCACCCACGGGGCAGATATCCACCACGTTCATGGAGTAGTTGCTGTCCAGCTGGGTGCCGGGGTAGCAGGCAATGGCGTTGTGCGTGCCGCGGCCTACGACGCCGAGCACGTCCTGCCCGGCAATCTCCTTCATGAAACGCACGCAGCGGCGGCAGAGCACGCAGCGCTCCTGGTCCAGGTTCACGCGCGGGCCGATGCTGAGGTTCTTGCCTTTCTTGGTCTTCTCCTCGGTGAAGCGGTGGGTGCCGCTGCCGTAGTCAGTGGTGTATTCCTGCAGCTTGCATTCACCGGCCTGGTCGCAGATGGGGCAGTCCAGCGGGTGGTTGGAAAGCAGGAACTCCAGCACGCCGCGGCGGGCTTCCTCCGTGAGCTTGCTGGTGGTGCGGATGCCCATGTTCTCCGCCACGGTGTTGGCGCACGCAATCACGGCACGCGGCATCCAGCTGATGGGCAGGTAGCCGTCGTCACCATACTGCGGGGTGGTGCCGGGGGCCTGGCGCGGGGGCATGCCTTGCTCCACAAGGCACATGCGGCAGGAACCGGCCACGGAAAGTTTGGGGTGGTAGCAGAAGCAGGGTACATGCGCGCCTACGGAGTTGCAGGCGTCGGCAATGCGCGTTCCCTTCGGGAAGCGGTACCATTTGCCGTTGATCTGGACGTTCACCTTGCCTTCGGCAGCGGCGGCGTCTTTCGGCAGAATTGCGGGGGGTGTACTCATTGGTTCAGGAGAAAAGGTTTAGTCTTCGCGGGTCAGGAACTTGCGGGCCTCCTTGGCCTCGGCGGAGTGGGGCTTGAGGGCGTTGATGGGCTTGGTGAGCGCCAGGAACTCCTCACGGAACTTGGTGGTAAATGCCTGGGTGGGCCAGGAGCAGGCTTCGCCGAAGGCGCAGACCGTGCGGCCGCAGATGTTGTCGGCCACGCTCTTGAGCAGGTCCACATCTTCCGGAGAGCCCTTGCCCTCGCAGATGCGGGTGGAAAGCTTCAGCATCCAGGGGTTGCCCTCGCGGCAGGGGGAGCACTGGCCGCAGGATTCCCAGGCGTAGAAACGGTTGATGTTGTTGAGCACCTTGGGCATGCTGCGGCTGTCATCCATCACGATGATACCGCCGGAGCCGCTCATGGAGCCGTGCTGGGCGATGCTGTCCAGATCCAGCGGCACGTCGAAGATGCTCATGGCGCGCACGGAACCATCGCTGTTGCGGCCCTTCAGCACTTCGTCGCAGCGCATCACCTTGGCAGAGGCACCGCCGGGGATGATGGCCTTGAACTTGCGGCCGCGCTTCGGCCCGCCGCACACATCGTACAGCAGCTCACCGAAAGTCATGGAACCAGAGATGATTTCGTAGTAGCCCGGGCGCTTCACATCGCCGGATACACCGATGATGCGCGTGCCGGGGGAGCGCTGGGCACCCTCTGCGGCATAGGCCTCGCCGCCGCGCATGAGCACCTGGCGCACCTGGCAGAGGGATTCCACGTTGTTCACGATGGTGGGGCAGCCATACAGGCCGATGGCGGCCGGGAAGAAGGGCGGCTTGATGCGCGGATACGGGCGCAGACCTTCAATGGAGTTGATGAGGCCGGTTTCCTCACCGCAGATGTAGGCGCCGGCGCCGCGGTGCAGGATGATTTTCAGGTCGTAGCCCTTGCCCAGTATATTCTTGCCCAGGAAGCCGGCTTCCTCAGCTTCTGCCAGAGCCTTCTGCATAATCCTGGCGGCCTCCGGGAATTCCTCGCGCATGTAGATGACACCGTAGTGCGCCTGCACGGCGTAGCAGGCAATAATCATGCCCTCGATGAGCTGGTGCGGATCCTGGTGCACCACAAAGCGGTCCTTGAAGGTGCCGGGTTCGGATTCGTCGCAGTTGCAGACCACGTATACGGGCTTGGTGTTACCCTTGGGGATGAAGGTCCACTTCACGCCGGTGGGGAAACCGGCACCACCGCGGCCACGCAGCCCGCTCTTCTTCACCTCATCGGTGACGGCGGCGGGCTCCATCTCCATGGCTTTCTTCAGGGTCTCGTAGCCACCATCCTTGATGAAGCACTTGATGGAGGGATCATAGCCCTTGCGGTCGATGTTGCGGAAAATACGGCGGGTTTCGCGCGGATGCGGTTCCTTGCCGGGTTTGTAGATGATTTCGCTCATGGTTCGCTAAAGGGGGTTACTTCTTAGGCTGGTACTTGGCGATAATCTCGTCAATCTTCTTCGTGGTCACCTGGGAGTAGAGAACATCGTTCACCATCACATTCGGGCCGAATCCGCAGTTGGCCAGGCATTCCACCGGCTCCACGCTGAACAGGCCGTCTGCGCTCACCAGCATGGGCTCCTCGTCGCTCATATCGGCGGGGTTCACGCCAATCTTCTCGCAGATGTAGGGGATGAGCTCCTCGCCACCGGAGAGGGAGCAGGCAATCGTGCGGCACACGCGGAAATGGTATTTGCCCGGGCACATGGTGTGGATACCGGGGTAGAAGGTCACAATGCCGGCCACGTGGATGGGCGTGCTCTTGCACATTTCAGCAATCCAGGGCATGGCATCGGCGCAGATGAAGCCGAACTTTTCCTGCACCAGGTGGATGATGGGCAGCACGGCGGACTGCTCCTTGCCCTCCGGGTACTGGGCCACGAGTTCCTTGGCTTCCTTCACCAGGGTGGGGGTCACCTTGAACTTCGGGAAATGCTGCTCGCCGGGGGACGGCTTGGCTGCCGTGATGGCATCAATCGCGTTGGGAGTATCGGACATGGTAAGTGGTTTCGTTGTCAGAGAGGTTAAAGTTTTAGCGGTCGCATTCGCCCTGCACGAAGTCGAAGGAACCGAGAATGGCGCCGACGTCGCTCACCAGGTGGCCCGGCAGCAGTTCCGGCAGAATCGAAAGTGTGCAGTAGGAGGGGCTACGCATCTTCAGGCGGTTCGCAATGCCGCCGCCCTGCGAATCCAGGAAGAAGCCCAGCTCGCCCTTCGGGTTCTCGGCGGCAAAGTAAACCTGGCCGGCCGGTGCGTTCACGCATTCCGTGGTCACCATGAACTGGCGGATGAGCTCCTCGATGCCCTGCATCGCATCTGCCTTCTTGGGCAGGATGCCCTTGTCCAGCTGCACCCAGATGGGACCGCCCGGCATGGTGGCAATCACCTGGCGGATGATGCGCACCGACTGGCGGATTTCTTCCATGCGCACCTGGAAACGGGCGTAGCAGTCGCCTTCCTCCGCCACCGGTACGTCGAACTCATACTTCTCGTATCCCAGGTAGGGATTGGTCTTGCGCAGGTCGCGGCACACACCGCTGGCGCGCAGGTTGTTGCCGGTCATGCCGTTCTGCAGGGCCATCTCCTTGGTGATGACACCCACACCCACCAGTCGGTCAATGAAGATCTTGTTGTGCAGCAGCAGCTTTTCCATCTCATCCACAGTGCGCAGGGCGCTGTCGCAGAAGGCGAGAATCTGCTTCTCAATGCCCTTGGGCAGGTCGCGCGTCATGCCGCCGATGCGGGTGTAGCTGGAGGTGAAGCGGGCGCCGCAAATCTGTTCGTACAGGTTGTGCACGCGCTCTTTCTCCTCGAATGCATACAGGAAGGCGGTCATGGCGCCGGTGTCCATGGCGTATACGCCCGTGCCCAGGAAGCAGGAGGAAATGCGCGAAAGCTCGCAGCACAGCACGCGGATGGCCTGGCCGCGCTCCGGCAGCTCCCAGCCCAGCAGTTTTTCCACGGCGCAGGCATAGGCGATGTTGTTGCTCATCGGCGCAAGGTAGTCCATGCGGTCCGTGTACGTCACAAACTGGTTGTAGTGGCAGTTCTCGGCGATCTTCTCCATACCCCGGTGCAGATATCCAATCACCGGATCGCAGGATACAATCTCCTCACCGTCAATCACCAGCTTCAGACGCAGCACACCGTGCGTCGCAGGGTGAGACGGGCCTACATTCAGGGTTACCAGCTCACCGCGGTCATCTGCATCATTCTTCAGATAATCCATCGCAGCGCTCGCTACATCAGGCACTTGTATAAATTTTGTCGTGTTCATAACCTGGGAATACGGGGCCTCCTGCGGCCACAGTTACGCGTAGATATTAAACACCTTTCCCTTGTAAAGTGCAAGCCTAAAGTCGCCAGTCTCCTCAGAAATACATTCCTGTTTAGAATTAGTTTTGACTAATATATCCCGCCAAAAAGCACCATGCCTCCTCGGATGGGGAGGCATGGTGATGGTTTGTACTGGCACATTGAAATACAGTTTTTCCTGCGCCTCTCGCATACTACAGCATTCCTAATGCTGAGTCAAGTTACATTCATAAACAATCAACCACTTGATAAGTCAGGGGTAATAATATCAGGTCGAGGGAATGAACCCCTGTGTTCAGATGATAAAATATGAACCAGACGTGGGCATCGGAGTCCATATGCATCGTAAGGCATTTACAGAGTTATTATCCGTGCGTTAATTTGCACTTGACTCAGCATTAGGAATGCTGTAGTTCACAAATAGACTGGTAAGTCACGTTTGTTGCTTGCAATGCGGAACCGGGCGAGTATCATGAGGTCATGAATACGGTGACAGCAGAGCAGCTTGATTTGGTTCGCCGGTGGGCCGGCGAAGGGGTGGATTTGAACGGCATTCAGAAGCGACTTGCCGCGGAGTGCGGGGTGCACATGACCTATATGGATGTGCGTTTTCTCCTGCTGGATCACGGCATTGAGATTGCCACGGCCTCTGCTCCTGCATCGGCGGAAAAGCCCGGACCTGCCCCTGCGCCGGCAGAGGAGCCAGTGCCGGCTCCTCAGTCCGTTTCTGAGGGGAAACCCGTGGTTACGCTGGATGAGCTCACTCTGCCCGGCACGCTCATTTCCGGCAAGGTGCAGTTCGCCTCCGGAACTCGAGGCGGCTGGCAGATTGACCAGCTCGGTCGCTTTGCGTGGAATGACCTTCAGGGGCAGCCTACTCCGGAGGAATTGCAGGCGTTCCAGGTGGAGCTTACCCAGATTCTCAGCCGCGGCGGGATGTGATGGGGCAATTCCTGTAAAGTAATCGAGTGGTTTTTATCGGGCTGAGAGCCTGGGTAATGTTGAGCCCACGGAGCAATTGCGGGTGAAGTGCAATTGCCGGGGGGCTCTGCTCGCTATTGTTTGCAAATTATTGATGAGGCAATTAAAGATTGATGTGTTATCCGCATTGGTGGTGACGG
>CALFTQ010000054.1 GCA_937916135.1 uncultured Verrucomicrobiales bacterium | reverse complement strand
AAATTCCAATTTGTCGTTGAGTCCAAGCAATATTCTTTAATTGCCGGAGCAATAACCAACGCTCTTACCTTCGCAACTTTTTAGAAGTTCCCGTTTGACGATTATGAGGTCGCTCCGGCAAAAAAAAGGAGCCGCAGTTGAAGCTGCGGCTTTTCGTTATCGTTGAGATTTGAGGTCCTGCATGAGCTGCGCGTTGGTGTGGCAGCGTTTCAGGAAGAAGAGCAGGCGCTCCATGGCCTCGGTGGGCTTGTGGCTGGCCAGGCCGCGGCGGATGAGGCGCACCTTTTCCAGCCAGAGTTCGGGGAGGATGAGTTCCTCGCGGCGGGTGCCGCTCTTCAGGATATCCACGGCGGGGTAGATGTACATCTCCGCGATGCGGCGGTTGAGCACCAGTTCCATGTTGCCTGTGCCCTTGAATTCCTGGAAGATGAGTTCATCCATGCGGCTGTTGGTTTCCACCAGCGCCGTGGCCAGGATGGTGAGGGAACCGGCGCCGCGGGTGTTGCGGGCGGCGGCAAAGAGTCGGCGGGGAGTTTCCAGTGCGCGGGCATCGATACCGCCGCTCATGGTGCGGCCGCTGCCGCGTTCGGCGTTGTTGTAGGCGCGGGCGAGGCGGGTGATGGAGTCCAGCAGGATGAGGACGTGGCGCCCGGCTTCCACGAGGCGCTTGGCGCGTTCTATGGCCATTTCGGCCATGCGGCAGTGTTCGCGCACGCCGCTGTCGTTGCTGGAGGCAAAGATTTCGGCCCCGGGCAGGGCGCGTTTGAATTCGGTCACTTCCTCCGGGCGTTCGTCCACGAGCAGCACCATGAGGTGCAGGTCCTCGCCGTAGTTTTCCATGGCGCCCTCGGCAATGTGCATGAGCAGGGTGGTCTTGCCGGTGCGGGGCGGGGCCACAATCAGGCCGCGCTGGCCGCGGGCCACCGGGGCCATGAGGTCCATGGTGCGGGTGGTGAAGCGGGAAGGGGTGGTCTCGAAAGAGAGCCGGTGGGTCGGGTTCACCGCCTTCAGGTCTTCAAAATGGGGGCAGGCGGCGGCTTCTGCGGGCTCCATGCCGTTCACCTTCTGCACGGAGATGAGCTGGTGGCCGCGCTCATATTTCTGCGCCATGCCGGTGAGCTGCACAAAGGGGCGCAGCCGCAGCTCGGTGATGATATCCGCTGGCACATAGATGGCGGAGTCTGAGGGGGCCCAGTCATTATCTGCCGTGCGGATGAAGCCGAAGCCCTTGGCGGTGATTTCCAGGATGCCGGTGATGCTTTCCGGCTCGCCCACGGGCACGAAGGCCCGGCTTTGCTGCTGGGGCTGCTGCTGGTTATTCTGCTTGTTTTTCTTGTGTTGCGGCTTGTTGCGGTTGAAAGACTCGCGGCGCACGTTTCCGCCACCCTGGGATTCGCCCTGGGCGGTTTTGTTGTGCTCACCCTGCTGGCGTGGCTTGCGGTTGAAATGGCGGCGCTGGTTGTTGCGCTGCTGCCGCTGGGTGTTTTGTTTTTCTTCAGGTGCGCTCATAGCCTCAGAAAACAGAATAGCTGAGATTTGGCAAAGCGGGCAGGCGGTTCAAAGATTACCGCCTGCCCTGGGGAATTTTGTCAATTATCAAAGCTGCTCGAGCACAGCTTCATCAATTTCGAAGTTGGCAAACACGTTCATCGTGTCGTCGTAGTCATCCAGCAGGTCATAGAGCTTCATGACCTTGCGGGCCACGGCCACATCGGAGATAACCGTGGGGTTCTGGGGCACGGAAACCAGCTTCATGCCGGTCACGTTCTTGCCGGCTGCCCCCAGGGCTTCGGAAACGCTGCCCAGGTCGGTCGGGCCGCAGGTGAATACCCACTCGCCTTCCTCATCGCCGGCCTCGAACTCATCGGCGCCGCAGTCCATGGCAAGCTCCATGGCGCTGTCTTCATCGAGCGTGGCATCGATGATGCGCACTTCGCCCTTGCGGTCGAATTGGTAGGAAACGGAGCCGGGGGTGCCCATGTTGCCGCCGTTCTTGGAGAAAATGGTGCGGATTTCGGAGGAGCAGCGGTTGGTGTTATCCGTGGCCACTTCCACGATGATGGCGGTGCCCTCGGGGCCGTATCCCTCGTAGGTCACTTCCTGGATGGCTTCGCCCTGCAGCTCGCCGGTGCCCTTTTTCACAGCGCGGTCGATATTGTCCTTGGGCATGGAGGCTGCCTTGGCGCCTTCGATGGCCGTGCGCAGGCGCGGGTTCGTGTCTATATCGCCGCCGCCGCTCTTGGCTGCCAGGGTGATTTCCTTGGAGAAACGGGCGAATATCTTGCCCTTCTTCGCGTCGGCTGCTGCCTTCGTGAACTTAATCTTGGACCATTTATTATGACCGGACATATATGTGATGTATGGGAGTGAAAAAATCACCGTGTGGGAGGTGGTGCCCATCGTGCCTGGTGTCGGAGCAGGGTGTGCTATATTCCAACCTCCCATTGCGCCACGGCGGAGACCAATCTCCGCTGCGCTGCCGCTGCCTGAGCGGCCCGGCATGTGCCGGAAAAGAAAAATCGAGCTGACAGGATTCGAACCTGCGACCTCTTCGTCCCGAACGAAGCGCGCTACCAGCCTGCGCTACAGCTCGCTGCTTAAAGCCGGGGCAATTATACATGGAAAATTGACTTTGGCAAGTATAAAATCACAATGTGTACTAAAATAATGCAAAAAAGCACCGCATGGGGTCGCCATGCGGTGCTCGGTAATAAGTCACAGGAGAGAGATAAAGTCCTGCGTGGTGAGAGAATCAGTTAGTTCTTCTTGCGCTTCTTGTAGGCTTCGCGCTGCTGTGCTTCGTTCACAGCGTTGGCGTGCGTCTTCTCAATGGCGCGTTCTGCTTCGTAGGCGACGTCTTCATCCGGGTCGGCCGTGTATTTTTTGAGGGTGTTTATCACCCAGTCATGGTCACTCATATTGGCGAGTGCCTTGATGAGGATAGTCTTCTGCTTGCGGAGGCCTTCCAGTTCCTTCTGCTTTTCTTTGAGTGCGGGAAGCTCAGGGCTGTCGTCGCCCACATACTCGATGGAAGCGGGGTCGGTCTTGAAGACGATGGCCTTGATTCCGGAGGTGTCGGCGAAAGCATCCTTGAAGCTCATTTCGATGAGTTTGTCGGCCTGTTCCTGGGTGCGGGGCCGATCTTGCTTCATGATAGTGCCGATGATATTGTTGATGCAGACCTGAATCTGTTTGTCATCGCTGTAGGTTTCCTTCAGTTCAAGGACGTAGTCAAGAATGTCGTCATTGCCCCAGGCACCGAGGAAGTTGGGGCCCTGTTTGGTCCATCCTTCGGCGGTGGAGAGTTCCTGCTTGTAGTATTCCAGAGCCTTGGACGAGCATGCGGAAGCCAGAATGCCTGCCATGTTGGTGTTCTTGCGCAGTTTTTCCGGCATGGTGGTGAAGATTTCATCACCCAGTTGTGCCTTGGCATCGGCATCATCCATCATTTTGATGACGTTACCCAGGCAGATGCAGAGATTCGTGGTCAGCGGCCCATCTGCCATATCGGTCTTAAGCAGATCGACGATTTCCTTCACATCCGCTTCCGTGACACGCAGGCCGATGCATTCCCAGATGTGGGAAAGAATCTTGCCCTGGTCTTTCCAGGGCTTGGCCGTCTTCTTATCGGCTACTACCTTGGAGAGCTTCTTGAGGCTGGTGTTCACGCCATCGGCATCGGAAATGGCAATGCGCTGGAGCAGCCAGTTGAAGAGCACGGGCTTGATTTTGGTGCATTCCTTACCCATGGTGTCGAAAATCATGTCGCGGATGGCGGCATCCTTCTCAGCGGCCAGACCCAGCAGCAGGCAGGCATTCATGGCCACACCCTCAGCGCGGGCTCCATAGCGGGGCTTGCCGTTCTCTCCCTTCACATAGGGATCCACCACCACTTCCATCAGGGCTTTGGCATCTTCCATGGTGCAGGTGACGTTCACGCCTTTCTTGGCCGCGTCTGCCATGTTCTCCACGCCTTTCATATTGATGTCCTGGGCACGGCGGAGCAGGGTGTTGGTATAGTCGATGTGGGCCTGGATGCGGGCGTCCTCTGCCTGTTTCTGCACCACCAGAACGGTGCAGATACCAATGGTGGCCACCAGCAGACCGGCGCCGACCATGAACGGCACAGTCTTCCAGATCGGAGCCTTCTGCTCAGCTTCCAGAGCGGCCTGCACCTGGGCCATTTCCTCTTCGGTCAGCGTGGGGCGGGGAGTCTTCTTCTTCTTTTTCTTCGGAGCTTCTTCGACGGGTGCTTCGTCAGCGGGGGCTTCTTCAGTGGAATATTCCTCTGCCGGAGCGGGGGCTGCTGCTTCGGCGGCCTGGAGTGCGGCCATCAGGCGGTTGTACTCTTCCATCTGGCGGTTGTATTCCTCCATCTGGCGTTCGTATTCCTCCTGGGCCAGGCGGGCGGCTTCTTCCTCCTCGGGGGTGAGAGTGGACTCAACCGGAGCTTCTTCGATGGGCGCTGCGATTTCCTCAATGGGGGTAGCTTCCGGAGCGGGGGTGGGCATTACTTCCTCAACCTCGGGAGCCGGGGTGGCTGGTTTTGCGGCTTTCGGGGCGGGTGCCTTGGCCGGAGCCTGTGCTTTCTTGGGGGTGATGGTCTTGCCGGTGGCGCTCTTCAGCTTGGGGGCTGCAGCAGGTGCGGCGCCGGAGGGACGCAGCAGGCGCGGAGAGGCGGCAGGTGCGCTGGCGGGTTTCAATTTAGGAGTGGCCATAGTATGCAGAGTTTGTGAGAAAATGAACTACGTACCTCATATAATTAACATATTCCACAGCAGAATGCAATCATTCATTCCGTCTGAATCCGGCTTTTTTCGCTATCAGTGGTGCGATGATGCGACTTTGAGGAACCATGCCGGCAGCAGAAGCAGGAGGGTGCCGGTGTATGTTACCCAGAGGGCTGTTTCCGGATAAGCCACGGTTTGGAAAGGGTGCCCGATTGCTGCATAGTACCCGAAGAGCACGGCATTCATGATGGCGGCGGTCAGCAGGGGGATGGCTGCCCAGCAGCGGCCGCGCCCCAGGAGCATGGCGGCACCGCCGGCGCCCATGAGCCCGATGGGAAGCAGGATAAAGGGAATGCCGAACCATATCTGCCCGCATGCCAGCAGGCAGAGCAGGGAGACAGGCAGGGTTAGGCAGGCGGCCATGCGCGGCTTGCTCAAGGTCAGCACGCGGCAGAGGATGAGCGCGATGATGCTGCCGTGAAGCGCCCATTCCAGGTGCTGGGCGGTCAGCCGCACCTGTGGGTCGAAGTCGTTGAGCCAGGGGAAGATGCAGGGAAGGGCATTATAGCAGGCGGCCAGGCAGGGGGCGCCGCACCATATACCAGCAGAGGCGATGCTGCCGAGCTTGTGCGCAAGGTTGCTCTTGTTTTTCTGTGCAAGTTGCAGAACTGCCTGGGCGCACTGGGCGGCTGCGGCGCTCAGGAACAGCAGGCTGCCGGCTGCAAAGACGCCGAGCGGCAGCACGCCGCGCAGTTCCCAGAAAGTATAGCCGCCCAGGGTGCTGCCCCCGTGGAAGGGGGTGGCCATGGCAGCGGAACGCAGCACCGCCTGAATGAGGATGAGGGCAGCCAGCAGGGCCAGCAGGAAAAGGCGGTTGCGCATGTGCAGCGGGCTTTACAGGGTGATTCCCAGCTGCTCGGGCAGGGCGATGCGCGGGCGCTCGGTCAGAATTTCACCGCCGCGGGAGCCCACAGCTACGGTGTGCTCGAAGTGGGCAGACCAGGAGCCATCGGTCGTGATGGTGGTCCAGTCATCCTCCAGCACGCGCACGCGGTAGGAGCCCAGGGTAATCATGGGCTCAATGGCCAGAATCATGCCGCGCTTCAGGCGGGGCAGAGGGTAATTCGGACGGTAATTCGGAATCTGCGGTTCCTCGTGCAGGTGGCGCCCCACGCCGTGTCCTACAAAGTCCCGTACAATGCCGAAACCGAAGGGGTGCACGTAGTCCTCGATAGCGCCGCATACGTCCATGAGGGAATTGCCTTGTTTCGCCTGCTCAATGCCGCGGAACAGGGCCTCCTCGGTCACGGCCATCAGGCGGCGGGCTTCCACGCTCACATGCTCGCCTACGCCCACGGTCAGGGCGTTGTCGCCGTACCAGCCGTCCACAATGGCGCCGGCATCCAGGCTCACGATGTCGCCGTCGCGCAGCACGCGGGGGCCGCCTATGCCGTGCACCACTTCCTCATTCACCGAGATGCAGAGCTGGCCGGGGTACCCGGAGTAGCCGAAGAAGGCATTGCCGCATTTTTCGCGGCGGAAGAGCTCGGCGGCGTAGTCATCAATCTCCTTGGTGGTGATGCCGGGGCGGATGATGGACTGCAGCTCCATGAGGATGCGGGCGGATACCTCGCCGGCCTTGCGGAGCTTGCTGATTTCGTTTGGATTGCGTACGGGGATGCGGTCTGCCATGGTCTTGTCTGCGGGCATTGTAGCACAGGCGCCCCGCCGGGGCAAGCGCGGAACCGCATCTTTTTTGCCGGTTTTCCGCGGAAATAACGGATTTTGTGCTTGAAGCGGCGCGGGGGCGGGTGTAATATGCAGGTTATGGCAGAGATTCATCCTACAGCTATTGTTGACCCGACTTGCGAGATTGCAGATGATGTGAAAATCGGGCCGTATTGTGTGGTGGGGCCGCATGTGCAGCTGGGCGCCGGCTGTGTGCTGCATAGTCATGTGGTGATTGGCGGGCCCTCGAAGTTCGGTAAGGGAAATGAGTTCTTCCCCTTCTGCACCATTGGCACCAAGACTCAGGATTTGAAGTATGCCGGCGAGCCGACCACGCTGGAGGTAGGTGATTACAACGTGTTCCGCGAATACTGCAACATCAACCGCTCCACGGCGCCTGACCTGCGCACGGTCATCGGCTCCTACAATAACTTCCTGATTCACTCCCACTGCGGTCATGAATGCCATGTGGGTGACCACAACATTTTCTCCGGCTATGCGGCTGCTGCCGGTCACTGCGAAATCGGCAACTGGGTGATTGTTTCCGGCTGTGCGGCTCTGCACCAGTTCGTGCGCATCGGTGATCACGCTATGGTGGGCGGCATGGCCAAGGTGGTGCAGGATATTGCCCCCTACATGATTGCTGAGGGCTCCCCGGCCAACCTCCGTGCCATCAATCAGGTGGGCCTTTCCCGCCGCGGCTTCTCGGATGAGGATATCCGCGCGCTGCGCTTTGCTTACCGCAAGCTCTTCCTCTACAAGGATAACAAGGGCGACAAGATGGAGGATAAGTATGCTGAGGTGCTCGGTGATGAAAAGTACGGCAGCAATCCCCACATCAAGTACATGGTGGATTTCCTGCGCGCTTCCCAGCGCGGCTTTGCCCGTTAAATGAAAAAGTACCTGGTATTTGACCTGGACGGCACACTGGTTGATTCCCTGCCCGGCATTGCGGAGGGAATCAACCGTGCTTTATCCGCCTGCGGCCTGCCGACCCATGCACCGGAAAAGGTGCGCAATATGATTGGCCGCGGGGCCGCGAACCTCTGCGCCGCTGCCATCGGCTATGCGGATGCGGCCCTTGCCCCGCCGGAGGAACTGGAGCGAGTGCATGCCGCCTTCCGCCGCGCGTATCCCACCTGCTGGTGTGGGGATGAGTATACACGAGCTTATGAAGGGATAACCCCGCTTCTGGAGAAACTGGCGGCTGCCGGGGTGAAGCTGGCTGTGCTTTCCAACAAACCGCATGAGGTCACGGAGCCCATGGTGCGGCATATCTTCCCCACGGTGCCCTTTGATGTGGTGCTGGGCTATACCCCGGCTTTCCCGCGCAAGCCGAATCCGGCTTCCATGCACCATATTGCGGAGAAGTGGGGCGTTTCTCCGGCGGAGATAACGCTGGTGGGAGATTCGCTTTTCGATGCCCGCTGCGCGGAGAATGCCGGCACCTCCCTGGTGCTGGTGGGCTGGGGCTATGCGGCTGACCCGGCGGCGCTGCGGGCGTGGACTGCCCCGGTCTGTGAAACAGTGGAGATGCTCGAAGCTCAGTTATTATGAGGACTGTTGCCGTAGTGTTTCTTGCGATCATCGTGCTGTTGATTTCCGGCTGTACCGGTTCCTTGCTGGTGCGCTATGTGGAGGAAAAATCAGAACCACCGTTCATTTCGATATCGGCAGATGCTGTTAACCCTGCTTATGAGGGGTGCCGTGTGCAACTCAAAGCCCGCGCGTACACAGACGAATGGCTGGAATTACAGGATATCGGCGTTCGTTGTCAGGCGCTGTGCCTGAGGATGCAGACAGAAAGAAAGGGGTGGAACCACGTCCGTTGTGGCTGGGATTACGATGATTACCGAGGATTGCCATTGCGTTCCAAATTAACCTTTGCTCAGCGTGTGCGCATGGGGGCTTATGAGTTGCATTTCCACGAGGATGAGTTGGAATACAGTGTGCCATTCACTAAAATGTCAGCCGAGTTGCTGCATTTGCCGGAAAGCTGGCGCCCCTATGCTCGCGAAATAGCAGACGATGACAGTCAATTGAAAATAGAGCTTGCAGGTAATCCGCCCCGTACCATAGCATGCGATATGGTAGAGAATGGGTATGAGCTTGTAGTACGTGGCGTGCAGCGTGGAAATAAGATTTTTCCTATACTTGGAGTGAGGGAAAGTGAGCAGACTTGGCAGATGATTGACCGGATGCAAAATGAGTTCTTACTGGAGAAAATTCTTTTTCCTGCGTGTGTATCATTGGCCATTCCTGCATTGTTGCTGGGAATTTTTCGGGTGTTGAAGTGGAGACCTCAGCAGAAGAAGGACAAACTGGCCATGCTGATGATGCTGGTGCTTGTTGCCGTGGCTTTCCTGTTGTGCGGAGGTTGGCGGATGGAAATATGGGCTGGCGCGGCTGAGCTTATCCTGGTGCTGGGTTTGTGGGGCATAGTGCGAGTTATTCGTGGGTTCGGAGTTGACTCTGTGTCGGAATGAGGGTATGATGCCCGCATGAAGATTCAGGATAAGGAAGTTCCTTCTCTCTTCCAGCGCAAGATTTGCTGGGCGGCGCTCACCGGGGTGGCGCTGGTGGTGGTGGTTTCGCTGGTGTTCGGTTTATTATTCGGTCTGGGCAGCCTGTTTGTGGCCTTGGAGCCTGTGCTGCTGCCGGTGGTGATTGCCGGGTTCCTGGCGTATCTGCTGTCCCCCTGCGTGGCGCTGGTGCAGAAGCGCATCACCCGCCGCATCTGGGCGGTGGTGTCGGTAATGTCGATTGCCTGTATCCTGCTGGCGGGCCTGGGGCTCACGATAGTGCCGCCGCTGGTGCAGCAGACGGGGGATCTGATTTCCAAGCGGGAGCAGATTCTGGAGAGTGTTGTGGAGGGAGGCAAGGCTCAGCTGGCAGAGAACCGCCTGCTACAGAAGGGGGTGGATATGCTTTACAGCAAGATGCTGAAGGATGCCCGCGCATCGGAACTGCCGCTGGAGGATTACGAAGACCTTTCCCAGGAAACGACTTATGAAGGCAAGCTGACGGCTATTCTCAGCTTTAATTCATCCTATCTGACGGAGAAGGCCCTGGGCTGGCTTACCGCCGGCACCCGGGCGCTTTCCGGTGTGTCTATGGCCTTTATCGGCACGATTATGGTGCCGGTGTTCCTCTTCTATTTCCTGCTGGAAAGCGCCAGCATTGCCAGGAACTGGCACACCGTGCTGCCCATCCGTCGCTCGGCCTTCCGTGAGGAAGTGGTGGAAACCCTGCAGGAAATCAATAACTACATCATCTCCTTTGTGCGCGGGCAGATGCTCGTGAGTGTGATTGACGGCATCATCCTGGCGGTTGCGCTGAAAATCATGGGCCTTCCTTATGCCGTGACGATTGCCGCCGCCGCCGCCCTGCTGGGCATCATCCCCTACCTGGGCATGATTTCCACCTGGATTCCCGCCGTGCTCATAGCCTGGTTCACCTGGCACGATGTGAGCCACGTGCTTATCGTGACCGCCATTTTCGGCTGTGTGAGCCAGTTCGACGGCTGGGTGCTTCAGCCGCGCATCGTGGGCAGCCGCGTGAAGATGCATGACCTCACCGTCATGTTCTCCGTGCTCTTCTGGAGCTATGTCATCGGTGGTGTGGTGGGTGCCCTGCTGGCAGTGCCCCTCACGGCGTCCATCAAGGTTATCTTCACCCGCTACGTCTGGTCGACGTATCGGGACAAGGACGCGATTAAAGATTGAGTCATATTCCGTTTGTGAGGTTGACGCGGGCTTGCAAATGACCGGGGCTTGTGATACAATCGCGCACCGCATGCCGCGTGCGCGGGCGTGTCGCGTAGTGTCATCTGATATTTTCTGAAAGTTTTTCAATATGATTAAGTGGATTCTGAATAAAATCGTGGGTTCCAAGAACCAGCGCGAAGTGCGCAAGTTGAAACCGGTGGTGCGCCGCATCCTGGATCTGGAAAAATCCTGGGCGGAGAAGGACCGCGATTTCCTGCTGGGCAAGACCCGCGAGTGGCAGGCGCACCTGCACCGCTTCACCCCCATGGACCTGCCCACCCGCGGCGTGGTGCTGGCTTCCTCCCCCGAGCAGCTGCAGGGATATGCCGACCAGTTGAATGCCCGCTTTGAATCCCTGGCTCCGGAGTTTCCCAAACTGCCCCGGGTAGAGGCTACGGTGGAATCCATCGAGGCCGGTAAGAAAGCCCTGGCTGAAATTGAGCCGAAGTTTGCCAAGCTGCGTGCCAAGTATCTGGAAACGATTCTGCCCGAGGCATTTGCCGTGGTGAAGTGCGGTGCGCGCCTCCTCTGCGGGCAGACGGTGGATGTGTGCGGCACCCCCATCAAGTGGGATATGGTTCATTTCGATGTGCAGCTCATCGGCGGTATTTCGCTGCACCGCGGTTTCATTGCGGAAATGGCCACGGGTGAGGGCAAGACCCTGGTGGCTACGCTGCCGGTTTACCTGAACGCCCTCACCGGCATGGGTGTGCATGTGGTCACGGTGAACGATTACCTGGCCCGCCGCGACTCCATGTGGATGGGTGCGCTCTTCTCCTTCCTGGGGCTCACCGTGGGTTGCATCCAGAGCATGATGCCCAGCGACCTGCGCCGCCGCCAGTATGCCCAGGATATCACCTACGGCACCAACTCCGAGTTCGGTTTCGACTACCTGCGCGACAACGGCATGGCCTCCAGCAAGGATGCCCAGGTGCAGCGCGGCCATTACTTCGCCATTATCGACGAGGTGGACTCCATCCTCATCGACGAGGCGCGCACGCCGCTCATCATTTCCGGCCCCGCCGTCATCGAGCACGAGCAGCAGTATGATACCCTCAAGCCGCTCATCGAGAAGGTGGTGCGCAAGCAGGTGGAGCTCTGCAACGGCCTCATGGAAAAGGCTATCGAGTACGCCAAGGCCGGTGATACCGAGCGCGCCGGGCGCTGCCTGTTCAAGGTGAAGCTGGGTCAGCCGCGCAACCGCGCCTTCATGCGTTCCCAGCAGGACCCGGACTACCGCCGTATGGTGGAGAAGTATGAGCTGTTCCTCTACCAGGATCCCCGCAAGATTGAGCTCTTCAAGCTCAAGGAGGAACTTTACTACACCATCGATGAGAAGACCCACGATGCCGACCTCATGGAAATGGGGCGCGAGGTCATCAGCCCCGGGCACCCGGAGAATTTCGTGCTGCCGGATATCGGCACCGAGTTCGTGAATATCGATGAGGATGAGAAGCTGAGCGAGCGCGAGAAGGAAGCCCGCAAGACCGCCCTCATGAAGCGCCTGGATGAGACCGGCGTGCGCCTGCACACCACCAGCCAGCTGCTGAAGGCCTACACCATCTACGAAAAGGACGTGGAGTACGTCGTGAAGGACAACAAGATTGTCATCATCGACCAGAACACCGGCCGCGAGATGCCGGGCCGCCGCTGGAGCGAAGGCCTGCACCAGGCCGTGGAAGCCAAGGAAGGCGTGGAGGTGGAGGCTGAGAACATGACCTACGCCACCATCACCATCCAGAACTACTTCCGCCTGTACAGCCGCCTGGCCGGCATGACCGGCACCGCTGAGACGGAGGCCGCCGAGTTCCACGATATCTACAAGCTGGACGTGCTGCCCATCCCCACGAACCGTCCCTGCATCCGCGAGGACCAGAACGACCTCATCTTCCGCAGCCGCCGCGAGAAGTTCAACGCCGTGGTGGCCAAGATTGTGGAGCTGCACAAGAAGGGGCAGCCCGTGCTGGTGGGTACCGCCAGCGTGGAGGCCTCTGAGACGCTTTCCCGCATGCTGAGCTTTGCCAAGGTGCCGCACGAGGTGCTGAACGCCAAGAACCACCAGCGTGAAGCCGAGATTGTGGCCCGCGCCGGCCAGCGTGGCGCCGTGACCGTTTCCACCAACATGGCCGGCCGTGGCACCGATATCAAGCTGGGCGAGGGCGTGGCGGAGCTGGGTGGCCTTTTCGTGCTGGGCACGGAGCGCTACGAATCCCGCCGCATCGACCGCCAGCTGCGCGGCCGCTGCTCCCGCCAGGGTGACCCCGGCGGTTCCCAGTTCTTCCTCTCCTTCGAGGACGACCTGATGCGCAATTTCGGTGGCAGCGAGCGCATGACCAAGATGATGGACCGCTTCGGCATGCAGGAGGGCGAGGCCGTGGAGAACACGCTCATGAACCGCATCATCGAAGGCGCCCAGAAGCGCGTGGAGCAGCGCAACTACATGTGGCGCAAGCACGTGCTGGACTACGATGACGTGATGAACCAGCAGCGCATGATTGTGTACTCCATGCGCAATGATGCTCTGCTGTGCGAAGACCCGCGCGAGATGCTCTACGAGTGCCTGGTGAACGGTACCCACAACAAGTGCGACCTCTACCTGAACGAGGACGAGACCGGCTCCTACCGCTACACCGACCTGCTGCAGTGGATCAACTCCACCTTCCCCATGGGGTGGAGCGAGAAGGAATCCGACCTGCAGGGCAAGACCCCGGAGGAAGTGGCGGAGCACATCGTGGCACGCGTGAAGGAGATGTACGAGAAGAAGGTGGCCGGCGAGCGCCCCGACCGCATCGACCAGATGGAACGCTCCATCATGCTCCAGGCCATCGACAAGCTGTGGCAGAAGCACCTCACGGATATGGACGCCCTGCGCGAAGGTGTGCGCCTGCGCGCCCAGGGCCAGCGCGACCCGCTCGTGGAATACAAGCGCGAGGCCTACTCCATCTTCGAGAGCCTCATGCAGAACATTGACTACGAGATTCTCAACGGCATGTTCCGCAGCACCACGAACCTTTCTGCCTTCGAGGACTTCCTGGCCAGCCTGCCCACCAGCAGCGCAGAGGAGGAGGATTCGGATGTGACTGACATCCTGGGCAATGGCGACCTGCTTTCCGCCCTGCGCGAGCAACTGCAGCTCATTCACGAGCGCCAGCGCGCCGCCGGGCTGGAGCCCGCCCCGCTGCCCACGCTGGATGAGGTGGAGGAACCTGCCCTGACCGAGCCGGAGATGCCCGCAGCCCCTGCGCCGGAGATGTACGGCGAATCTGTGAGTGGGGCCATGGACCAGGCCGTGCCCTTCAGCGAGAAGAAGATTACCCTGCCCAAAAAGAAGGTGAGCTTCAAGCTCAAGCCTTCTGCCAGCAAGGAGGCCTACATCGTGAAGAATACCGGTGATATGCCCCTCGCTGATGAGGAGGACTGCCTGACCGTGGGCTCCGTGGACTCCGGCTACGTGCCGCAGTTCTTCTCCGGCAAGGACGAGGAAAAATCCTGATGCCAGGCAAGGCACATATTCCTGAAATCTGACACTCACGCGCTATGAATGTCCGTTCTGCATTGGAGTATGTGCCTTATTTCTGCGGCCGCCTGTTTGTGGTGCATGTGGCGGCGGGGCTTCTGAAGGCTGAAGAGCTGGTGGATACCCTGCTGGATGCCGATGCCCTGCATGAGGTGGGCGTGCGTCTGGTGCTGGTGGCCGAGGGGGCGGACGCCTCCGGCCTGGCTCACCGCGCCGGCGAGTGCGAGATGCACACCGCCGTGGCGGAGATGCCGCTTTCAGACGGTCCCGCAGCGGTGGCTCGTGTGCAGGAGATTGTGGAGCGCCGCCAGGTAGCCATTGTGGCCTCCGGCGCAGCCGGGCATTTTGATGCCTTCAGCGTGCAGCTGGCGCAGCAACTGGGCGCCTCCAAATACATCTGCCTGCTGGAGGGAGAGGTGCCCACACGCGAGGGCCAGCCCATCTTCGCCGTGCCGGAGAGCGAGGTGGCTCAGTGCCTGCCCGAATGCACGCACCCGGAGCAGTTGCAGCGCGCGGCAGAGGTGTGCCGCCTGGGGATTCCCCGCGTGCACCTGCTGGATGGCCGCCGCCGCGGCGTGCTGCTGGATGAGCTCTTTTCAGAGGAAGGGGTGGGCACCATGGTGCATACCGACTCCTACCGCGAGATTCGCCCCTTGCGCGAGGAGGATATCCCGGAGCTGCTTTCCATGATTGCCCGCAGCATGGCCGATGCCAAGCTCGTGCATCGCAACTACGAGACCATCTGCGAGAACCTGCAGAGCTACTATGTCTACACGCTGGACTCCACCATCGTGGGCTGCGTGGCGCTCTATCCCTACCCGCAGGAGGGCTGCGCCGAGCTCGGCTGCCTGTTTATCAAGAAGAATTATGAGGGCAGGGGCTATGGCAAGGCCATGTGCCGCTTTGTGGAGAATAAGGCGCGTGAGCTGGGCTTTACCCGCATCTTTGCTATTTCCCAGAGCGCGGTGGACTACTTCCGCGACCGCATGCACTACGACCCGCTGCCCCGCAGTGTGCTGCCCCCCGCCCGCCTTGCAGCCCTGGAATTGAGCGGCCGCTCCTCCGGCGTGTTCGGGCGTGAACTGTAACGAAAAACATTAAGAGCCCTTGGGCTGGGGCTCTTGGTGGGAATCATTTGTTTTGCGTGTCGCCATTTGTGCCGGGGTGATGCTCGAGCATGTATTTCAGCATCTCCGTTATGTGGCGGTAGCGTGCCCGCAGCTTGGCCTTGGGGTGGAACATGCCGCGCAGAGTACTTACTCGGATGCAGTGATTCAGCTCCTCTATGCCGGGGTAGGGGATGGCATATCTGAGTTTGCCTCTGGATGCTTCCACCTCTGCGCATATCTCTTCGAAGCGTTTTCTGTGTGCTTCGTCTGTTCCGATCCGTTGTATGGAACGCAATATCCCTGTGGTATCATCCCATTTAAGTACATCGGAGCCCACGGGACTCTCCCATTTGTACAGGCAGATTTTCAGAATGTTGTCAAACATTGATATGGGTTTTGCCCCCTTGCTTGCTGATAGCTGGCAATCTATCAGGATGACTTTTCCGTTGTGCAGAATCATGTTCTTCAGGCCAACATCGCAATGTACTACGCCAGCTTTTTGAAGCGCCTGAAAAATCGCGTAGATATCCTCTACCATTTGTGCCTTTTGTTCTGCTGAAAGAGATACCCCGCCTTCCAGTTCAATAAGCGTCCGCAAATCCTTGCCCGGGCAGTATTTGGTGCTGCAGAAGGAATGCTTTTTGCCGGCGTAATAGGCCAGCGGCCTGGCAAAGTGCTCGGGTGCCTGCTCCCAGAGAGCCAGCGTGCAGCGGTATTCGTTTTCACACATATCGCCATAGCGGCAGGCCTTGATGAAGATATCCTGCCCGGAGGCGTCTTTGGCCAGAAATATGGAGTTGAGCCGACTCGAAAACTTCTGCGGTGTTGTATACTGCCGGACGTCTGTGTAGCCGTAGTTTTCTTTCAGAAATCGACTGAATGCGTTTTTCCGGACAATTAATTTGGGAACTTCTCTTCTTTTGTGAGCCATGGTGCTGATGGGAACGTTATGGAATTGAGACGCCTATGAAAGTTCGGCGAGGAAACCGCTTTCATCCAGATAGATATGAGAGGGAAGGGTGTATTCTGTTCGCAGAGAGGGGGCGCTTATGATGGCATTGGAACCTTCATCTGATGCATCTACCCGGTACCCCGGCAGAAGCAGCCCCCGGGTGCGCGGTCGCACGCCAAGCTGGATGGTGCCATCGCCCATCTTGAATACGCTGTGGCACATGCTCATGGAGATGATATTGCCCATGGAGGTGCACAGGCAGGGGCGCCAGCGCATGTTCGGGGTTGAGATGGCCGGGCCTCCGCTGAAATCGTAGAAGGGAATCTGGCGCGGCGGAATCGTGGTGAGCAGGATACGCCGCATGTGCGCACCACCTACAATCTGCGAGATGGTGGAATCGAGCGTTTCCTGCGGATTCTCAATCAAGTGCACCGGGGTGCGGGTGATGAGCGGCCAGAGCACTGCCAGTACCAGTTCCTGCGGCTCGCCATGCCCCACGGTGGTGAGCAGGTGGTGGCGCCCTTCCTTCAGGGCATTTACGCGGCGAACCTGGCAGGCATTCAGCCAGTATCGGTGCAAGGCCAGCAGATCCTCGGTGCCATCGATGAGCAACTGCAGCCATTTCCGGGCCAGGCGGGGGAATTGTTCATCTGCCTGGCGGCTGATGAGGGCTGCTGCGATCTGGATGGCCGTGAGCGAGCCTCCCGGGAAGAAGACAAGAGACTTGTTTCCTCGCTCTTCCATCATTCGGATGAGACCCTCCCGGCTGATGTCATCTGCTGTTTCCAGACAGGTGGCAGAGAGCCCGCGGAAGGAGCGCAGTACGGTGCGGCTGTTGAATGTCTCCGGGTCAAGAGGTGCCCCGAACGCAACGGTGAAGTTGTAGTTCAGGGTCTTGGGCAACTTGGTGAAGAAACGGTTGCGGGAGAAAGAGAAGATGCTGCCCCAGAGACCGTCCATGTATACTGGAATGATGGGCGCCTTGGCTCGGCGGGCTATCATTTCCATGCCCCGGCGTATGGGGGTGAGGCAGCCGCTGCGGGTGAGCTGGCCTTCCGGGAAAATGCAGATGATATCCCCGTTTTCGATAGCCCGGGCGGCTTTGACAATTGCTTCCCGCGGGTTGCGGGAGGAGATGGGCAGGGAGTTGAAGATTTCCAGAGCCCAGCCCAGCAGACGCATGGCCATGAATTCCTCCGCCACGATGAAACGCACCGGGCGCGGGCATACCATGGTGAGGAAGAGCGCATCCGCATAGGTCACGTGATTCACTACCAGCAGAGCACCGCCGCGCATGGGCAGACGCTCCAGGTTAATGGTGCGAGGGCGGTACACCAGCTGCAGGCACCAGATGCCAATCATACGGATGAACTCCTGGGGTATCAGGCGCAGTGAGCAGATGAGGATGAAGAAACTCAGCAGGAAGAGCACGAAGAACTGCTGCTGCGGGCTTGCTCCGAATACTTCATACATCACCCACATGAGGGCTACGGCTACCAGCCCCATCAGGTTATCAATGAGATTGCCCGCGGCGATGATGTTGCCGCGGTTGTTGGGGTCGCAGTTGTCTTGCAGGAAGGCATTCAGCGGCACCAGGTATGCTGCACCAAAGGCCCCGGTGAGGGCCAGCAGGGTGTTGCTGGTGTAGGTGTTGACATCAAAGAAGGTCAGCAGCAGGGTGCAGAGGGTGATGCCGATAGCTCCGAAGGGGATGAGCCCCAGTTCATTCTTCCCCTTGCAGAGCTGGGAGGCTACCACACCGCCGAATACTACGCCCCCGGTCATCCACGCCATGAGGATGCCGCACTGGAGTGAGAAGTCCACGCTCGGGTCTGCTGCCTGCATGCTCTTGGCTATCTGAATCAAAATCAGGAAGAGAGAACCGGCCAGACACCAGAAATAGGCTATGCCCAGCTCACTGAGCCGCAGCAGACGATCCTGCCACAGGTATTTAATCTGCCCGAAATGCTCGTAGAAAAGACTCCAGCTGAAGGGCCGGGCTTTCTTGGCCGGATACCGCGGCACCAGGAATGATGCTGCACAGACCAGACAGGCAAGACCGATAAAAATCCACGTGGGCAGGATCACGGCGTCCCAGCCGGCAAGTAACTCTGCATTGTAGTGGCCGGAATTCTGCGCATCGTAGTGCGATAACAGATAGGAGAACAGGAAGAATACTCCAATCTGCGCGGCCAGCAGCACGAATACCAGGCTCATTTCAATGATGCCTGAGCCGAACCCGATGTATTTGGACCCCAACAAGTCTTTTACTATTCCTTTCTTGGCCGGAGACAGAATCGTGGCCTGAGTGGCAAAGATGGCAAACCAGAGAATGGCCGCGAACATGTCGTGCTGGTAGAAGCAGAACAGCATGCAGCTCATGATGAATATCTGCACGACGCTCATCACCTGCACGATGCGCGTCTTGCAGAAGCAATCTGCCAACCATCCAACCAATGGGGAGAACAGAATGTACGGAAGTACGAAAATTGCGCCAAGAATGTATTCCAGCGTGCTCCCGTCTGCGCCCCAAAGCCACACCCCCAGAGGAATGAGCAGAAACTGCACCGCTTTCTCATTAAAGGCATTCTGTGCCTGAACTGCTACGAGCGTCCAGAACCCGGCCCATTCCTTTCGGGTCGGCTCTTTGTAAAAATCCTCTTCTTCGTCTGCCATAAGATGAGTTTAATCCAGACTCATTATCGCATAAAACCTGCTTTTATCAAGCATAAAGCGGCATCTGCCTGTGAAAAAGCACATGTGCCCCAAAGATTTTGTAAGAAATAGAACTATTAGCTCCATTTTGGATGACGCCCCTCATCTGCGTGATAAATTAGAATTTGTCGGGGGAACTCTGTCGGAGCACGGGACTTCAGTCCCGATTGGAAGCACCGTTATTTCGGGACTGAAGTCCCGTGCCCCGACAACGACAAACATCAATTTAGTGGTTTTTCAGAGTTTCTCCCTGGATTTGTAGCCGGAGCAGAAAAAAGGCAGGAAACGCGGGGCGCTTCCTGCCGGGAAAAAGGAAAATAGAAATGCCGAATCAGTAGCGGATGTTGAGGTCGCGGGGGTCGCGGGGTGCCTCGGGGGTGCGCTCGCAGGGGGGCAGCATGGTATTCAACTGACGATGCTGGATGGTCTTCTTCATGCCTGCATCGTTGTCGCGGGTGAGCTTCTGGGCTTCCTTCATGGCTTTCTCGCGGTTCTTTTCGGCGCGGGCAACAGCCTTGTTGTAGCGGTCGATGCTGGCTTTCTGGCGGTCTGTGGCAATGCTCTTGAGGGTGTCCTCAGAGAGATCCTTAGTCTGCACAATCGGAGCGGCCTGCACGGTGGCAACTGCCAGAACGAGGAGAGCGAAGAGGGGAAGAGTTTTCATACGTTAGCTAAATGACTCTTTAAGTATATGCCAGAGCCCCGCTAAGTCAAGCTCATTTTTGAAATTCGCCGTTTATTTTGCACTGCGCGTATTCCGAAGTCTGAGTGTGGAGCTCGATAAATGGGAATTTATCGGGCAGGCAGCGGGGTCAGATACCCTCATCGAGCATGCTGAACATATCCATCTGGGCGACATCCGGTTCTTCGGCGCAGGGCAGGCCGGTTTCGCGGGCCCGTTTGCGGCGGGCGGATCGGGGTTCGCGGGCGGCGGAGCTCATCTCCAGGTGGGTGAGTATCTGCTTGGCGCGGTCGATGATGGGGGCAGGCAGGCCGGCAAGGCGTGCCACCTGGATACCGTATGATTTATCCGCCGGGCCGGGGAGCACTTTGCGGAGGAAGACGATTTCATCCTTCCACTCGCGCACTTCCACATGCCAGTTGCTCACGGCGGTGTGAGTGTGCTCCAGATCCACCATTTCGTGGTAGTGGGTGGCAAAGAGGGTGCGGGAGCCCAGCACATCGTGCAGGTGCTCGGCCACCGCCCAAGCGATGGAGAGACCATCGAAGGTGGCGGTGCCGCGGCCTATTTCGTCCAGAATGACCAGGGAGCGGTCGGTGGCGTTGTTCAGGATGAGGGCGGTTTCGCTCATTTCCACCATGAAGGTGGACTGCCCGCGGGCAATGTCATCACTGGCGCCCACGCGGCAGAAAATGCGGTCTACCAGGCCGATGCGGGCGGAATCTGCCGGCACATAGGAACCAATCTGCGCCATGAGGGTGATGAGCGCCACCTGGCGGATATAGGTGCTCTTGCCGGCCATGTTCGGGCCGGTGAGGATGAGCACGCGCTGGTTTTCCGCTTCGATTTCCGTATCATTCGGCACAAATGCGGAATCGGTCTGCACCTGTTCGATGACCGGGTGGCGGCCATTGACGATGTGCAGGTCACGGCTCATATCCAGGCAGGGGCGGCAGTAGCGGTGGTGCTGGGCAATTTCCGCCAGGGAGAGCAGTACGTCCACCTCTGCCAGTGCCTCGGAGGTGCTCTGGATGCGGTCGATAAAGTGGGCCACCTGTTCGCGCAGCTGGCAGAAAAGCTCGTATTCCAGCTGGCGGGCGCGTTCATCCGCCCCCAGGATGGTGCCTTCCATCTTCTTGAGCTCATCAGTCACGAAGCGCTCGGCATTCGCCAGGGTCTGCTTGCGCACGTAGCGGTCCGTGGGCACCTTGGCGAAATTCGCCTTGGTCACCTCGATATAGTAGCCGAATACGTTGTTGTAGCGTATTTTAAGGGAATCGATGCCGGTGGCGGCGCGCTCGCGGGCTTCCAGGTCGGCCAGCCAGTTCTTGCCTTCGCGCGAGGCGGCGCGCAGTTCATCCAGCTGCTCGTTGTAGCCGTCGCGCATCATGCCGCCTTCCTTGATGGTGACGGGCGGTTCATCCACCACGGCGGAGGTGAGCAGCGCGGTGAGTTCCTCGAAATTGCCCAGGCGCTCCAGCAGCGGGGAGAAGAGCGGCTCATGCTGCTGGAGGGCGGCCAGGTCTTCCACGATGGCGGGCAGGTGGGAGAGGGAAGTGCCCAGCGCCAGCAGGTCGCGCGCGTTGCCCGCCCCCTGCGACAGCCGGGAGACCAGACGCTCCGTATCGCGCACCCCCTTGAAGGAATTGCGCAGTTCGGACATAAGGAAGGGCTCCTTCAGGAAGCCGGCGATGAGGTTCTGGCGGCGCAGCAGCTCCTCCATGCAGCAGGTGGGGTGCAGAATCCAGTCGCGCAGCTTGCGCGCGCCCATGGGGGTGCTGGTGCGGTCCAGCGTGCCCAGCAGGGTGTTCTTGTGGCCACCGCGTGCCTCCACCAGGTCCAGGTTGCGGCGGCTGGCGGAATCGATGAGCACGGCGTTCTCCGTGGCGCGCAGGGAAAGGGTGCGCAGGTGCTCCGTCTGGCGGCGCAGCTGGTGCTTCAGGTAGTGCAGGATGGCCGTGGCAGCCCCCAGCGCCGGCCCCAGGTGGGCGCAGCCGAAGCCTTCCAGCGAATGCACCCGGAAGTGCGATTTCAGGAAGGTATCTGCCAGACCCGGCAGGAAGGTGTAGCCATCGTACATCAGCGTGACGGGCACGCCGGGGAAATCCTCCGCCTGCTCCTGGCTGATGAGCAGCTCGCGCGGGCGAATGCGGGCCACCTCCTCGCTCATGGCTTCAAAACTCGGGTAGTCCGCTACGGTGAACTCGCCTGTGGTGTGGTCGGCGCAGGCCAGCCCCCAGGCGTTCTTCTCGTGGTAGCAGGCTGCGATGTAGTTGTGCTCCCCGGCATCCAGCAAGGTCATGTCAGCCAGGGTGCCGGCGGAGATGATGCGGGTGATTTCGCGCGGCACCAGCTTGCCCGGCACCGGCGTGGCCATCTGCTCCGCGATGGCGATGCGCTTGCCCAGCTTCACTGCCTGGCCTATGTAGCCCTCTGCCGCGTGGTAGGGCACGCCGCACATGGGGATGGTCTGCCGCTTGGTGAGTGTGAGCCCCAGCGCGGCAGAGCATTCCACCGCGTCCTCAAAGAACATCTCGTAGAAATCCCCCAACCGGAAAAACAGCCACACATCCCCCGGCAGTGACTGCTTCATTCGCAGGTACTGATCCATCATCGGGCTGAGTGCGGGTTTTTCTGCCATAGGTGTTCCTGTATTCTAACCCACTCACGCCGCCAGTTCAAGCCTTTTGCTTGTCCGTTTTCAGGCTTGCAGGGTGTAAAGTTGCTCTTAACACGCCAGCTTGAATACGGACAATACGTAAACTTCAGCTTTATGGATGCTCTTTTTTGCTGGATGCCACATGTAAAATGTGGTAGCATCCAGAAATGATGAATAACGCGGGACTAGGAGTGAAGACAGGCGCCTCTGCGTGATGTGAAAGGATTGAATTGAGAAGATAAAATGAATTTAATTATGAATGATATGAAGAATGATAGGGATTTGACCGAAGAAGATGTCCCTTATGATTTAACCGTGGTAACTGTATGTTGGAATGCTCTTTCCTTGTTGCCCAGATGTATAGATTCAGTTCACCCCCTGTATGAGGAAAAGAGACTTCGGGTGGAATATCTGTTGGTCGATGGTGCGTCTACCGATGGCACGGTAGCCTATCTGGAAACTCAGCTGCGAGCGGGGCGCATTACCCGCTATGTGAGTGAACCGGACAATGGGCTTTACGATGCAATGAACAAGGCCATCAGCCTGGCAAAGGGCAGAGTTATCGTGTTCATTAATGCCGATGATGAAATATGCCCGTCTGCTGTGTATGCATGCTGTGAACCCATTCTGCAGGATAGGGCGGATTATGTGCTTTCGTCTGCTCAATTAGTCGATGAAGAAGGAACGGTTATCAATGTGCAAAAACCGGATGAGAAGCTTTTCCTGCTGGCTCTCCCCTGTTGTCATCAGGCTGCATACTGTTCTGCTGATTTGCTTCGGAAGATGAATGGATTTGCAGCAGAACGGTACAGACTGGCGGCTGACGCCGAATTGTTTGCCCGGATTTATACGAGCGGAGCCCGGTATGAGATTGTCGATGTGGAGTCCTGCCGCTATTTCATTGGAGGTTTATCTGCATCTTCCAATACAGATAAGGAATTACTGGATATTTGGTGCCGTAATACCCATGCTGTGCAGAAAAGATGTGCAGAGGTTTCCGGTTATGCTGTGGCGGTTATCAGCATGATTCATAAGCTGGTTCGCCGTTGCCTGCGAAAAGGAGCTTCTGTTTCATCTGATTGGCAGGAATTGATGTCGGCCGTTGCCAAATGCCTGTCTTCGCAGGAACGGCGGCAGATTGTCTCCAAATGGCGCCGCAAACACCTGTTGTATACTCTTTTGCACCTGGTGTTCAGGAATAAAAGAGCCTTGCTGGAAGCTGGGCTATACAAACAGGCTATTTCGCTTCTTTAAAAAACACCCGGCATGGTTTGCCGGGTGTCTGCTTTTTCTGATGGCTTTTTTATTTATCGAATGACTCGTCCTGCGTTGTTTCCGTTCATCAGGAGCAGGACTTCGGCATCTGACACCATATTGTAGTCTCCGCTAATTGTGTGTTTCAGGCAACTTGCGGCCGTGGCGTATTCCAATGCGTATTTGGGAGCAGCCTGATTCATGAGCTGATATATCAAGGCTCCAGCAAATGAATCACCCGCGCCCACTCGATCCACAATATCTGTGATATTGTATTGAGTGGATAAATATAAATTGTCACGATCGTAGTACGCTGCCTGCCATGTGTTGTGGTTGGCACTGATTGACCCACGGAGAGAGACAGCCAGCCCCCTTATATTGGGGAAGCGTTGTACCATTTGCTTACAAACTCCAGCACATGTTGTTGAGTCAACGACTGTAGCGTTTTTTTCAGGGGGGACAATGCCGAACACTTTGCAACAATCCTCCTCGTTGCCGATGACGATGTCCGTCAATTGTATCAAGGAGGGCATTACCTCTGAAGCCGATTTCCCATATTGCCACAGCTTGGCTCGGTAATTAATGTCACATGAAACGGTAATCCCTTTGGATTTAGCGCACAGGATGGCTTCTTGACAGCATGCTGCTGCCGAGGCTGATACGGCTGGCGTTATGCCGGACCAATGAAACCAGTCGGCTCCATTAAGGATGTTCTCCCAGTCGTATACACCGGGCTGGACCATGCTGAATACGGAGTTGGCGCGATCGTAGTATACTTTGGAAGGTCGTACGTTTGAACCGCATTCTGAGTAAAATAACCCCAATCTGCCAGGCGCGTAGTGAATTGAGCTGGTGTCAACACCTATTCCTCGCAGTTCCATGCAGCATCTTTCGCTCAGCGGATGCTGTTCCGGTAGAGCGGTGACAAAGCGACTATTGCCTCCCAAGCGTGCTGCCATGATTGCAACATTGCCCTCCGAGCCAGCAAATGTGGCCTGCATGGTATTTCCTTGAATCAGCCTCTGGTAGCCGGGCGGCTCCAGGCGCAGCATCATCTCGCCAAAAGTAACAAGTGTTTTCATAATGTATCTGCGTATTGTTTATACAGAGTTTCTGCAATTTGGAAATCTTCTTCCCAGTCAACATCAAACGAATTGATTTTGTTCATGTTGAAGAGGAATGGGTTCGTGCCGAGTCTGTTTCCCTGTTCAAGATAAATTGCTCTGGATGCCAGAAATATCGTATGATTAATTTCGTAGATAATTTCGAGATCCTGCGTGCGGGGCCAGGCGATGTTTGTTGTGTTGTTGATGATGGAGCCTTGCTTGTTCAAAAGGAAATTGCGCAGTTCGCAAACCCCGACCAAGGAATCGTATCCTGCCTGCAGTTTGCTGCGGTACAGTTTGATGGCGTCGTCGTATTGCGTGGCTCCAGCCAGAGGCGTGGTAACATGCCCCCACAGAATATGTTCAGCGGTGGTAATAGTGGGAACGTAGCGAATGAGGTCTTGCAGGTTTGTGCTGCTCTGGCAAAGTTCATCCGGACGCAGCACGATGCGGAATCTGGAATCAGAAATACTGCGTTCTGCTACTTCTGCACATATAGCATCGTTGGTCGAAAGAATGATTTCATCCAGCTCTCTGCATTTGGAAAGCTGGCGTAATTTGGTTTCCAGTAGCCCGCCATTGATTCCCGCAAACGGTCGGGTGTTTTTGTTGATGACGCGTTCGCTTCCTTTACGAGTGGGAAGAAAAAAACAAACAGGAGATGTGTTCATATGGATTAAATGTGCTGGTAAACTGATTCAGGTGTTAAATCTGCGTAAGATGAAGGAGTTAATGTGTATATGGGGAGCTTCTCTTGTTCGATGAACTTACTAAAGATATAGTGATTCTCGCTGGTGAGGATATTTTCTTTCTGGGTCAATACATGCCCGCTGTAGCCGTCATATCCGATAAATTGTATATGTTTGGCTTTCAACTCCTTGGCTAATTGGAGCGCGAGGGCTGTGCACGAGTGCTGGTATTTATCTGTAATAGTGATGCCGGGTAGTTCGAAAGTTTTGTCCTTGTCGAATCCGTCAAGATTGGGTTCAATCGGGCGCGGCGGAGGCGGACAAATGCAGGTGCCGGGTAAGGGGATACCGTTCAGCTGAGCCTTCAGACGCTCCGCTTCGTCTCCTGAAAGGCAGAAGAAAGATTCGTTCTGAAGCTTGTTCATCAGGAGGCTTGCATGGCGGGCTGTTGCAAAGATGACAACAATGTCCGGGTTCTGAGATAAGTATTTCAGAATGGCTTTCTGAGACTGTACGACTGTGAGTCCGCCTCCTATAATCAGCACTTTATCCCTCTCCTTTTCAGGTAATAACGGATAATGAACATCGGATTTGGCAGGTTGCCGTTTGTTATTCAATGCCTGGATGATGGAATTGAAGCTATAGGCTCGGTTGCAGAACCAGTCCATGACTTCCTTCTGAGGAATGGAGTTTGCCCCGGAAATCATGTAGGGCAGGTTTGTGCCCCATTCGTACTGCTTCTGCATTTCATGGAATGTTTCAACAACTTTTCCCAGAATATTAAAGTCGACATCCAGACCTTGCTGGTTGAGAACTGTGAGAAGTAATTCTGTTTCCAGATTGCCGGCTCCTCGACCCATGCCACAAATGGTAGAATCGATAAATTCCACACCTTCTTCAATAGCTGACAGAGCGTTAGCCAGAGCTATGTGCAGGTTGTTATGTCCGTGAAAACCAATCGGACATGTGACATGGCGTTTGACGGCGGCAACAATCCGACGGAAATCGTTCGGTAGTACTCCACCGAATGAGTCAACCATACAGAAGATGTTTGCCACATCGTTGACCATGTTGAGGCTCTTCAGGAAATCCGGCTTATCTAACCACTTGGACATGTACATCACGTTCATGCCGACTTCAAAACCCAGTTTGCGAATGCGTTCTGCAAGAGGAACGGCCCGTGCAAGATTTGTTGGCGCAATAGCAAGCCTCACCATATCAACCATCCCTTGAATCGGGGAAAGCTGATGCTCCAGACTGGAAAGATTGGTGCTCTTTTCATCCAGCATCACGGCGAGTTTTTTGGTCGAGAGCTGCCGCAGTCGTTTCAGCGTATCAATCGGCAGGTAGGCATATTGCCCCATGTATTGTTTCTGTGGGAGATGGCGATAACCTACTTCGAGGTAGTCGATGGGCAACAGGTTGGTTGAATGGATATAGGTATCTACAACACTATCTGCAAAGTCCCACTGGGTGTAATACCCGCCATCACGTAGAGTACAATCTAAAATTTTCATGTCGGTTATTTATGAGGAGTTTTCAATACATCAACCAACCTCCGCCTGGGAATGGAATCGATGAGGGTTGTTGATGAACAATTGATGAGTTTGATGTTTCTTGCGGTGCAGAAATTGTACAGATTCCGGTATTGAGTCAGAGAGGCAAGGAACGAAGCTGCCTGGGTTTCAAGCCCTTGGCGTTCTATCATTTGCTCTAATCTGCGCTTTTCGTTTTCTGATACCTTGTATGAATAATCGTCGTCGTCGTTTTGTTTCAATACAGATTTAATGTTCACCAATATGCTGGTCGTATCGACACCAAGAAGATAAATCTCAGAATATCCCATATAGATAGCAAGAGCTACGCCCCACATGACAACGGCGTTAAAGCCGGGGGCATCCTCAGTAAAATCAAACTCGCCAACCCATTTTTGATTGAACTCCGTACTGGAATAAAAATAGCGGACATCCAATACCTGGTCCAGCTTATGCTTGAGTACAAAATCGTGCTGGGCGGCAGGAAAAAAACATATGGGTGTGTTGTTTTCCGTATTGATATTGCGCATGCTGTCTATCAATTCCTTGTCGCCGGGATTATATTCATCCAGTACAAAGAAATTGGGGTCAGCCCACAGGTGAACCTTACTTTTCAGAACAGGAAAGAGAGGATGCCGCGCTGCCTGGTTGACGGTGAACACATCCTCCCCAGCCAGCTGATTCAGATCTTCTGTTTTGAGGGAGGGACCATTACCGAGAATGAAGCAACGCTTGCCTGTTCTGCTCTGTTTTAATGCTTTGTTGCGAGCAAAGGCTGCCGGAGCCCATTTGTTCGCTTTGCAGAAACGCACAAACGCTTTGTTCCTTTTCCTTATCCGTAAAGCTTGTCTGATAGTTTGAATGAATTTGAGCATGATATGATTGTTTTGTTGGATATGGATGCAAGCATTGCCAATGCTGATTATGATGGATGGCTGTTTCGAACAGGGGAAAACTACTTGTTATCAGGGGAACTTTTTCTCCTTGCCCGAAGCATTTTCTTGAAGCGCTTGATGTAGTACGAAAGGTTGAGCCCGCTTCCTCCGTTCAGAATGCTGGTAAGTGTTGCGGCGTCACGTTTTTTCAGAGTCTGGAGATGGCTCTGAGTGATGCCTTCCTTGCGCAGAATCTCGCGAAGCGTGCCGGCGGCGGCCTTCTGTTTGCTATGAAGCCCCAGGGAATGGATGCGCCGGAGTGTATGCGCAGCATAACGCACGAAACATTCGGTGAGTTCCGGTGATTCAGGGTGCTGCTTGTATTGGCCAGCCAGCCAGGCGGTGGCTTGCAGCATGTCAAAGACCACGGTTGCTGCTTTGCTGTTGGAGGAACCTTCTGTGTAATAGATGATGTAGCCGTTCTCTTCTATTTGTACGGCGCGGCGGCATTGTGGATACTGGGCAAAGTGGAATGCTGTGTCTTCCCCATAGCGAATGCCAAGGGGGAATTGCGCGATGCCGCCTGGGCTTTGCAACGCCTTGACTGCATATAGATGACTGCATACGCCTGCTGGCAGGTGCTCAATGTCGACGGGTTGGAGTTGCGTGAATAGCTTGAATGGCAGGCTGACTGATTTATATTGACCGCTGGCGGTGTGCTGCTGCTGTCCGCAGACGACGACGTCTGCCTGGTGTTGTTCGGCAGCTTCAAGAAGGTTTTTCAGATAAGCCGGGGTTACCTCGTCATCGGCATCCACAAAAGAGAGGTAGCGACCTGTCACATGCTGCAGCCCAAGGTTGCGGGCGGCACTTACGCCGGCATTGGCTTGAGTATATACCTGGATGCGGGCGTCTTTCCTGACCCATTTTTCAAGTATGCCGGAGCTGGCATCGGTGGACCCGTCGTTCACGCAGATGATTTCCAGAGCCTGTACCTGACTACGAACCAGACTGTTCAGGCATCGCTCAAGTGTGTCTGCTGCGTTGTAAACGGGCACAACGATACTGATATCGGGATGCTGCATGGCCTTTGTGTTCTCGGACGTGGCTGGAGAGTTTTTTAGAAGGAAGCACGGAATACACTTTAATCCAGAAGTGCGCTTATCCGGCGAGCGTGTTCATTCTGATTTTAGTCTAGCATATGCAGAATTGATTGTACAGTACAAAATGAGTGATACAGAGTTACGGGAAGACAGAAAGATTCGCAAGCTTCGAAGGGAACTCTCTTTGTCGATAAATAAGTTAGTTGTGTGATAGGGAGGCGCTACGCCCTAAAAACGTTTTTTACCTGTGCCTCAATGTATTCCGTGAACCGAAAAAGAACAACGATATTTTCTGTTCCTGAGTGGCATTCCATCCACAATAGTTATAGAGAAAACTTGCGCGAACGGATGGGACGGGGGATAATGGTGGCGCATTCAACCCATCCTGTACCCTGATGAAAACATATTTTGTCCTCGATCCTGATACCAATACCTGGAGCCGGCACCACCGTCCGCTTAAGGAAATCATGTCCACCCCCGGTGTGACCGGTAACCACCTGCTGGCCAATGCGCAGACCCAGGAGACGCTCACCGTGGCGCAAGCGCTGGCGACAACTCGCAAGACGGCGCTGAAAGCGCCCACCATTCCGCTGCTGAAGCTCCCGTCTTCTGCCTCAGCCGGCAAGGCTGCCGAGGCGGCAGCCGCGCCGAGGCCGTCCACCGCGCGGCCGCACAAGTCTGCGGTCACACAGCCCTTGCGCCGGAAAAAGGCGCCGCGCAGCGAATACAAGGTGCTGGGGCAGCGCGATGAGTGCTTCGGGGGACGTTTCGATGCGCCCTCCCTGGAGCTGGTGCTCAACTCCTATGCCCGGCAGGGCTGGAAGGTGCTCAGTTGCGTGCAGTCCCCGGCCAATCCCTTGGCCGAGCCGAAGCTGAGCGACCTCCTCATCGTCATGGAGCGCAAGGTATCCGCCGGCGGCGCCGCTTCCGCTTGACTTACGTCGCCATTTGTGGTCTAATCGCGTCAGGAGGGAAGCCTCCTGCTATTAAACATTTGTCATGAATCAGCCCCCGGGTGTTGCCGCACCGTTAACGGGGGCTTTTTCTTTGCCCGTGCCTCAGGTGGGTTTCAGCAGCTTTGCCCTGGCATGCTGGGCGCGGTGTCAGTGTATCAGGAGACGCAGAAAGGCCCGCAAGCATCGCTTGCGGGCCTTTCGTATGCTCGAAGGGGGACTCGAACCCCCACGGGTCTCCCCATTAGATCCTTAGTCTAACGCGTCTACCAATTCCGCCATCCGAGCATCAGTTGGTTTCGCACTGGGTGCGGGGGAAATATACACCAGTGTGAGGCGCATTGCAAGACTTTTTTTGAGAAAAACGCAAATTTATTGTTTGCGGCCGCGGTAGGAGCCGTTTTTATCGTAAAAGCGGCCATTTTGCTGCTGTCCCTGGTAGGAGCCGGAGCGGTCGTAGAAGCGGCCGTTGTCGTCGCGGCCCTGGTAGGCACCGCTGCGGTCGTAGAAGCGGCCGTCGCTGCTGCGGCTGCCCTGGTAGGAGCCGCTGCGGTCATAGAAGCGGAGGTTGCCGGCGGAGTCCTTATCCGCCCGGCCCTGGTAGGAGCCGCTGCGGTCGTAGAAGCGGAGGTTGCCGCTGGAGTCCTTTTCCACGCGACCCTGGTAGGAGCCGGAGCGGTCGTAGTAGTTCTGCGCCATGGCGGGCAGGGTGAGCAGGAGTATCAGGAGTGCTTTTTTCATATGGGTGGAGGTGGTTATCGGACAATTGCTGTGGTTTCGCCCCTGGCGAGGCGGATGCGGAGTTCATCCCCGGGGTGGAGGGCGGCGGCATCGCGCGCGAGGCGGCCATCGGCGGTGCTGACGAGTGCGAATCCGCGGTCGAGCGCGTTCTGGGGGCTGGCGGCGCTGAGCCTGGCGGCCAGGGTTTCGAGGCGGGCGCGGTGGGTGCCCAGGCGGTTGTGCAGGGTGGTGAGCAGGAGCTGCTTCTGCCGGGCCAGGCGGTCTGCCGCGTGGTGGATGTGGCTGAGCACGCTGGGGGCGGAGAGCCGCGCGGCGCAGAGGTTCAGTCGGGTGCGCTCATGCTGCAGGCGGGTGTGCAGGGCGGTGTGGAGTTCCTCGGTGAGGGTATCGAGCCGCTGCTGGTGGGGGACGAGCAGTTCCCGCGGGGTGCCCAGGCGGCTTTGCTGCACTACTTTGAGCCGCAGGCGGGCCATTTGTATGCTGCGGGTGAGCTGCTGGCGCAGGTGCAGGGCGGTGCCGGCCAGCCAGGCGCGCAGCTCGGCGGCGTCAGGGGTGGTGAGCTCGATGGCGGCTGTGGGGGTGGGGGCGCGCAGGTCGGCCACGAAGTCGGCTATGGTGAAATCTGTTTCATGCCCCACGGCGGAGACTACGGGCAGGGGGCAGGCGGCTATGGCGCGGGCCAGCACTTCTTCGTTGAAGCACCAGAGGTCTTCCAGGCTGCCGCCGCCGCGGGCGATGATGATGTAGTCCACCGCCGGCATGCCGTAGCGGCCGGGGTTGCCGAGCTGCTCCAGCGCACGGGCTATGCCCAGTTCTGCGCCTTTGCCCTGGACCTGCACGGGGTAGAGGTAGGTGCGAATCCAGGGGGCTCGCTGCTCCAGGCGGTGGCGCATGTCCTGGATGACGGCGCCGGTGGCACTGGTGACCAGGGCCACGCTTTGCGGAAAGCGGGGAATGGGGCGCTTGCGGGCGGGGTCGAAGAGTCCTTCTGCGGCGAGCCTCGCTTTCAGGGCTTCAAACTGCTGCTGCAGGGTGCCCACGCCGGCTTCCTTCACGGAATCGACGATGAATTGGAGCGAGCCGCGCCCTTCCCACACGGTGGCCTTGCCGCGCAGCTCCACCAGCATGCCCTCGCGCAGGCGCAGCCGCATGCTGCGCGCGCGGAAGGCATACAGCGCGCATTGCAGCTGGCAGTGCGCATCCTTGAGGGTGAAGTAGATATGCCCGCTGCTGGCGGCTTTGCAGGAGCCTATTTCGCCCACTACGCACTGCTCGCCTACGTTGACCTCCACGGTCTGTTTCAGGCGGCAGACCAGCTCTGTGACGCTCAAAGGCATGTGGATTGACAATTGACGATTGACAATTGACTATTGTTTATCCGGCAAGAGCAAACGGGTAAGGCGGAAAACTTCGTACTTCCCACTTCGTACCTCGTACTTTACTTCTGGTTGGGGTCCTGCCAGTCGGGGTCGAAGCCTTTGGCGTAGGTGAAGAGGTCGCGGTGGATGTACTCGTAGTAGCTTTCCCGGGCTTCTTCATCCAGGCGGTACCAGATGGCGACATTCAGGGCGCGTGCGACCTTCTGCATCATTTTGAGGGTGAGCTCGCGGCCCTGGCGGGCTTTCTGCACCTGCTTGTGGGTGAGCTGCTCGGTGGAGACGGTTACAAGGTCGTGATTATCCAGCCCCCAGTATTGCATGATGCTGTCAATACGCTGGGTGCCGTGGTTGAGTTCGTTCAGTTCGTTCATCTTTAAGGATAATATGCTTGATTAACAGTGGAGGGTAGTAGGGGAAGGTGTGTATCAGAAGCCCGGGATGTGGCGCACGTAGAAACCACTGCATGGGCGGGATTCGGTGTACCAGCGGGGGCCGATGCCCCGGCTGGTGCCGGTGGTGTCGAACCGCATGCCAGCGATGACCAGGAACACATGGCCGCGCTTGGTATAGCAGGTGAGCCACTTGCCGAATCCGGGGTGCCCCCATTTCAGGAAATCGCGAGAGGAGGGGAAGGTGCCTTTCCTGAGCATGCCTGCTTCCCGCAGCACAAAGGCTACGGAGCCGGAGCAGTCGTAAGCAGAGTCTACGTGTTTGCCATGCCCCCCGCCCAGGCGGTAGGGCTTGCCGACAATTTTATTGCCAGCCGCAATGGCGCGTTTGATGCGTGCCGGTGCGCGGTAGGGGATGGTTACCTTGCCGCTGCGGAGCTTCTTGGGGGTGTAGCCTGCGTGGTACACGTACTTGGGGGTGCGTGCATTGCGACCGAGCTGCTGCTGGCAGCCGTTGAAGCCCAGCATCAGGAGCAGAACCAGGAGGATGGAAAGAAAACGGTTCATGTTTCGCATGGTTATTATACATAATAACACATATGCAGCCGATAGCAAGGTGAAAACAGTTGAAATTTTCAGAAAAAAGCACCGCCGCAGCACCCCGCGGGCGGGGGCAGGCTGCGGCGGCGGTTCAAAATATCCTCATGCGGCTTTTATACCAGGCCCTGGGCAATCATGGAATCTGCCACCTTCACGAAACCGGCAATGTTGGCACCGGCCACGTAGTTGGTGAAGGAATCCGTGCAGTCCTTGCAGTATTCGCGGGCGTGGTTGTAGGCGTTTTCGTGGATGTTCTTCATGATGCCGAAGAGTTTGGCATCCACTTCCTCGCTGGACCAGCTGAGGCGCATGCTGTTCTGGCTCATTTCCAGGCCGGAGGTGGCCACGCCGCCGGCGTTGGCAGCCTTGGCCGGGCCGTAGAGAATCTTGGCAGCCAGGTAGTTATTGATACCTTCCAGGTCGGTGGGCATGTTGGCACCCTCGGCCACGAGCATGCAGCCGTTCTTGATGAGGGTGGCAGCCTCGGCGCCGTTGATTTCGTTCTGCGTGGCGCAGGGGAAGGCGCAGTCGCAGGGCACGCTCCAGGGGCGCTGGCCTGCGAAGTACTGGGCGCTCTTGAAGGCGGCAGCGTATTCGGCGATGCGGCCGCGGCGCACGTTCTTGAGCTCCATGATCCAGGCGAGCTTCTCGGCATCGATGCCCTCGGGGTCGTAGACGTAGCCGTTGGAGTCGGACATGGTGACCACCTTGGCGCCCAGCTGGTTGAGTTTCTGCACGAGGTACTGGGCCACGTTGCCGGAGCCGGAGACCACGCATACCTTGCCCTGCAGGTCATCGCCGCGGGTGGCGAGCATGTTCTGGGCGAAGTAGACGGTGCCGTAGCCGGTGGCTTCCGGGCGGATGAGGGAGCCGCCCCAGTTCAGGGCCTTGCCGGTGAGCACGCCGGTGAACTCATTGCGCAGGCGCTTGTACTGGCCGTAGAGGTAGCCGATTTCGCGGGCACCCACGCCGATATCGCCGGCGGGCACGTCGGTATCCGCGCCGATGTGGCGGCTGAGCTCAGACATGAAGCTCTGGCAGAAGCGCATGACTTCGGCATCGCTCTTGCCCTTGGGGTCAAAGTCGGAACCGCCCTTGCCACCGCCCATGGGCAGGGTAGTGAGGGAGTTCTTGAAAATCTGCTCGAAACCGAGGAATTTGAGGATACCCAGGTTCACGGAGGGGTGGAAGCGCAGACCGCCCTTGTACGGGCCGATGGCGCTGTTGAACTGCACGCGGTAGCCGCGGTTCACATGGATTTTTCCGGCGTCGTCCTGCCAGGGGACGCGGAAGATGATGGTGCGCTCCGGCTCGACGATGCGCTCGAGGATGCAATTGTCTTCGTACTTTTTATTGGCAGAAAGTACAGGTTCGATGGTGGAAATAACCTCCTGTACAGCCTGGAGGAACTCGGGTTCATGCGCGTTCTTGGCGCGCACCTGTTCCAGCACTCGTGTTGTGTAATCAGACATATGTGTATGGGCTTGTCTGGGTTGCCCCGGCTCCGGCCTTTCCGGCAGGTGCCGCGGTCAGACGCGCGCATTATACCAGAATCTTCCCGTTTGGAAAGCCTTTTTTTCTGAAAAAGTCACAAACTGTTGGAAATAAGTGCTCAAATCTTGTGCCGCTTCTTGGCGTTCTGGGAAAGCGGAATTTGGCGGAGCAATAAAGAGAGGGGCGGGGGGTCAGCGGAGCAGGCCGCTGGTTTTCAAGTCCTTTGCCAGTTCTTCCACGTCCTCCAGCGGGAGAAGGTCGGAGCTGACGGTCATTTGTTTATCCCCGGCCTGGAGGTGAATGGAGCAGCTGGCTGTGCCCTGGTTCTGGGTTTCGCTCAGGGTGGCAGCGGTCAGTTCCGCCCAGCGGATGGTGGTGGTGCCGAGCAGGCTGCGGCGGGTGATTCCTTCATCGTTCACGGTGAAGCGCAGGGCGATATAGCGGGCAGCCCAGAGCGGGGTGAATATGGCGGCAAGTATGGCTACTGTCTGCTGCCAGAGCGCATCTTTGGTGCAGAGCACATGGATGGCGGCTCCCAGCACGAGGAGGGTGGCGCAGAGATAGAGAGCAGCGTTGGCGCAGCGAAGGGTGCGGAATGCGGGCATGGCAGTGGGTGAGAAAGAAGCCCTGCCGCAGGTGGGCAGGGCTGTTGGAAAATCAGGCCTGGAAGTGGGCTTCCGGGGAATCGGCCGGCACAATCTTGATTTGTGTGGGCGCGATGTTATCTGTGTAGTCGTTGCCGGGTTTCGGGCGGTATTTCACATCGATGGGTTTCACGAAGCCTCCGCGGTTGTAGTCCTCCACTGCGCGGGTGATGTAGACCGGCAGCTGCAGCACCGAGTGCTGGAAGAATTTTCTGGCCACGTGGTTCTGGGTGCGGATGCAGCCATGGGAAAGGCGCTTGCCCACCACCACCTTGCCGGTGTGCAGGCCCACGCCATCCGGGGTGAAGCGGTGCCAGTAAGGCATGCCGGCGCCCTGGAAGGTCTGGCCTTCGGGCAGGCCGTGGGCCAGGTCGGCGTTGCCGTTGGTTACTTTGCCGCTGGCATCCACAAACTTGCCGTAGCGGCTGGATTTGTGGTCCTCATTCTTTTCAATGATGCGGAACACGCCGGTGGGGGTTTCGTGGCCGTTGGTGCCGGTGGAGACGGGCCAGTCCATGGCAACCTTGCCGTTTACATACAGGCGGGCGCGCTGCTGGGGGATGCAGATGACCAGCTTGGAGTTGGCCCGGGTCACCTGTGAAAGCAAGGCATCGTTTGCCCAGTGCTCGGCGGTGAGGGGGTATTCTTTGCTGGCGGCAAAGTGCTCGTGAGTGCCGGCGGGATAGGGGTTTACATAAGTGGGCAGTTCTTTGCCGGGTAAATCCAGCGGGTTGGGAAGCTGCACGGGCACGATGGGTTGCACGGGAACCTGGGTAACCTGGCCTGGTTCGTAGAATTTTTGCGTGGAGCAGGCGGTGAGCAGAATGGCTGCTGCGGTGAGGGGGAGAATGCGTTTCATGATTATGGTGCTGCGGGGATACGGAGAACGGCTCCCACCCGGATGGTGTTGGCCGTTTCCGGGGTAAGGCCGTTGGCTTGCATGAGGGCAGCGGGGCTTACGCCGTACTGCCGGGATATCTTGTAGATGGTGTCGCCGGCCTTGACGGTGTAGGTGCCGGACGGTCTGGTCATTGTCTTGGCCGGTGCCGGAGTGGCTGCCGGTCTGGTGGCTGAAACCGGGCTTGCCGCAGGGAGTTTCAGCCGCTGGTTGATGCGCAGGGGCACGTGGGCGCCGGCCATGCCATTGGTTGTTACCAAGGCGTTTACCGTGGTGCTGTAGCGGCGAGCAATCGCGGTGAGTGTGTCTCCGGGTTGCACCACGTGTATGCCGGGTCTGTTGCCTGGGGTATCCGGTTTTCTGGTGGTGCGGCGCGGTTCCGCAGTTGGCTGCTGTGTTGCGGGCTGCTGCTGGGCCACCACCTGCCGGGCCGGAGCCGGTTGCGGAGCCGGTTCGGTCTCTTCCCTGGGTATGGAGGCCAGGGGGATGCGCTCCGGCGCCGGACTTGCATGGTAGTATCCCCCGCCGCCGGATTCGATGATGACGTCATCTTCCACGATGGGGGCAGCGGCGTCCTGCCACCAGGTGAAATCCAGCCTGCCGTCCTTCACCGCGCAGGAGCTGAGCCCCAGCACGGCAAGGGTGGAAAGGAGATAGCTGAATTTCGGGGAACCCGGCATGATGAGAGAGGGGGAGGGCCAGCTGCCGAATTAACGGCGGCGCTTCTTGCTGGACTTGGTTTTCCTGGTGCTCTTTTTGGAGACGGTGGAGGTTTTGCCGGGGATGACAATCTTGGTGCCGGGACGTACCTTGCTGGCCTGGGCCATGGTCAGATTGTTGGCCTTGAGCAGGGCCGCGGTGGTTATGCCGTGGCGGGCCGCCACCTTGGCGAGCATATCGCCCTTCTTCACAACGTAGGTGGTTGTGGTGGGGGTTGCTTTCTTTTTGTCAGCCTTGTAACCCTTGGGGGTGAAACGCACCTTGATGATCTGGCCGGGGTGAATGATATCGCCCTTGATGCCGGAGTCCTTGCGGATCTGGGCAATGGTGGTGTTGCTTCGCTTGGCGATTTCATACAAGTTGTCTCCGGGGCGCACCTTGTAGACCACCAGGGTGGGCTCGCTCACCTTCTTCACCTTCTTCTTGTCGCCCTTCTTCTTGTTGGAAGCAACAGGCTTGGGCTTCTTAGGTGTGGTGGTAGCCACCGGTGTGGCCGGGGTGGCCGGGGTGGCCGGGGTGGCTGCGGTGGTTGTTCCGGTCGGCATGGCGTAAGGGTCGAAATCATCTGCCACGTGTGAGTCCACCACTGTGTCATCATGGGCTACAGCAGGCTGCTTCTGACCGGTCAGACCATTGGAAACCGCCATGGATTCACCCGGTTCGGGGGTGGCATAGTGGTTGCGGTCTACTTCCGGAGTGCGGTCGCCGGCGGGAATCTGGTAAGAATCATCGCCCTCGAATACCCATGGCGGAAGTTCGCTGTCGCCGATGGCCAGTTCGCTCATGGGCGTAGCTTCTTCATATCCCAGCGTGTCGCCGTGGTTGTGACTGCAGGAAGAAAGGGCCACCAGCATGCTGGCCCCCAGACCGATTATCGAAAGGGTTTTCTTCATACGCGACATACCGTACCAGAGCCGGGGGCGGAAAGCAAGCTTTTTTCGTGCTCGCACGCGCGCGTTTCGGTGGGTATTGCGTCATTTGCGCAGAATTGTGTTTACTCAGGGGTGTCGCTGTGGTAGTTTATGGACACTGGCTCTGCTGAGTCGGAGCCGGAAAATCTAACACGACACATCAAACCATGAATCTGGAAGGAACTAAGACTGCTGCAAACCTGGCCACCGCTTTTGCCGGTGAGGCCCAGGCACATACCAAGTATCTTTACTACGCATCCAAGGCCAAGAAGGACGGCTACGTGCAGATTGCCGAGCTGTTTGAGGAGACGGCCCGCAACGAGAAGGAGCACGCCAAGCTCTGGTTCAAGGCCCTGCACAATGGCGGCATCCCCTCCACTATGGAGAATCTGAAGGATGCAGCCGATGGCGAGAACTATGAGTGGAAGGACATGTATGCCACCTTTGCCAAGGAAGCCCGCGAGGAAGGCTTCGAGGAGCTGGCCGTGCTGTTCGACGGCGTGGCAGCTGTGGAGAAGCACCACGAGGAGCGCTACCGCAAGCTGCTTGCCAACATCGAGGGCGGCCTGGTGTTCTCCCGCGATGGTGACCAGATCTGGCAGTGCGGCAACTGCGGCCACATCCAGATTGGCAAGAAGGCCCCGGCTATCTGCCCGGTGTGCGACCATCCCCAGTCCTACTTCCGCATCGAAGCGGTGAACTATTAATCCCTTATTCATCACCCGCCGGTTGTGCGTCAATCGGCGGGTGAACTGTTTTTGTGCAGCATGTGGCAGGCAAATAAAATCAGCATCATCATCCTGGCAATCGGCTTTGCAGCCCTTGGCGGGGCATACTGGTATCTGGCGCCGCAGGATAAGCTGCTGGCAGAGCGCGTGCTCTACACCGGTATCTGCGCCCTGCTTTTTGTGGTGGCTGTGGCCAACTGGCTCAGCCTGCGCAAGTGATGCCGCTCAGCGGTAGGTCTTGCAGCGGTTGAGCCAGCCGGGGAGCCAGCGTTGCTCGCCGCGGGCGGCAGGGGCGTTCTGCACCCGGCGGGTGAGCACGGCACCGGCGGCGCGGGAGAATTCGGCCGTGGCGGCGCTGCCGGTGGGGTAGCCGCGCATTTCCTCCAGCACCTGGAGGAGCCCCCAGCCCTGGCCCTTGTAGCGTTCGGTTTCCTTGAGCCCTTCGCCCTTGAAGTTCACGTAATCCACCAGGCAGTACATGCCTTGGGTGGTGCCGGCCAGGGCAGCGTAGCGCCGCTGGATGGCCTGCGGGTTGCTGCTGTGCTGCATCATGCGGCGCAGCGCAAGGCGCGAGCGTGCCATGATGAACTGCGCCTGCACCTCCACATGGGCGGCCAGCCAGCGGCGCATGGCGTCTGCCCTGCCACTGCGGTCGGCCAGGAAGGCCGCCTTGTCGGGCCAGGGGGCGGGACCATCGAAATAAACGGGCACCTGCACGCCCCGGGCGCGCGCATAGCGCACGAAGGTTGGGAAACTCTCGTCAAATGCCTCCTGCACCCCGGCAGGGTACCAGATGAAATGCCCTATGCCCAGCGAGGGAAAGGCCTCACCGGCATTCCAGGAAACAAGCCCCTGCACGCTGCCGGCGCATTCGTTCTGCCAGATGCGCTGCCCCAGTTCGCGGGTATCGACCTGGGGCTGGTTGCCATAGAGGGGGGGGGGCTGCATATACTGCCGAGCACGCAGTTCGCCTATCCCGAGGCAGGAGGCCAGTAGAAAGCCGGAAAGAAGAGGAAGAAGGAGTCTCATGTCCCCCATTTTAGCAGTTCCCGGGGTATAGTAAAGCTCGCTTTCTGGCTGTATCTGAACTTTTGTATGGAAAAATCTGCCTTTGTGCTTGACATGGTTGCTGTGCTATGGTACATTTCCGCACCGCCATGCGGTCAGTGTGCTTGGTATCACGGCACCACGCAGGCGAGAAACAACCGAAATCATTACATTTTTAGATATGGTAGCAATCCGTCTTAACCGTCAGGGCTCCAAGGACCGTCCTTTCTACAAGATCGTTGTCGTTGACAGCCGCAGCCGCCGTGATGGCGATTTCATCGAGCAGGTGGGTACTTACAACCCCATGGCCGAGGGCGAGAACTACACGCTGAACCTCGAGAGCGTGGACAAGTGGATCGCCAACGGTGCTCAGCCCTCTGAGACTGTGGCCTCCATCATCAAGAAGGTGCGCGCCGCCAAGGCCTGAGCCCTTCCCTAGAAACCTTTCCCAGGTTGTTTCAGAACGCGCCCCGGTGCTGCAAGGCACCGGGGCCGTTCTGCGTTTCGGCCCCCGCTACAAACTCAGAGCCAATTTTAGATTTTGCCGGGCGGCGGGATGTGGGGGGATCACCACCAGCCGAAGAGACGCCACAGTGCAGCGCCGCCCCGGTAGCAGCCGAGCAGCGCGTTCCAAAGCATTTTGTAGACGGGCACGACAATGAGCATCACCATGCAGATGACGGTGCTGCGTGCGCGGGAGTCGGAGGTGATTTCAAAGTAATCTCGGCCGAAAAAGACGCAGAGCTCCACGGTGGCGGTGATAAGCCCGACCCCCAGCGCGCAGAGGGTGGTGATGGGGTGGGCTCCGGTCAGCAGGCTGAGCAGCCAGGGCAGCAGCAGGGCGCCTGCCGTGAAGATGCAGCAGAGCTGCCAGCGGTAGAGCCGCCCGGCCCAGTAGTGCTGCGCCAGCGCCACTGTGGCAAAGTAGCCCATGGGGCCTGCCAGCAGCTGCCAGATGAGAGCAACGCCCGTGCCCTGGGATAAATCGTTCACCCGCGCGGCTGAGACCGGCAGGTGCCCGGCAGCGCCGGCAACCATCCACAGGGGGATATACCCGGCCAGGGAAGGTCCGGTGCAGAGGGCTGCGGCCACCAGCAGGGCGAGCATGGCAGCGGTGGTGAGGGCGTGTTCCAACAGGTAGGCCGCAGCCAGCAGCCCCAGCACCAGCAGGGGCATGGTGTAGTGGTGCGCCAGCAGCCAGAGGTGGAAGTCGGGGTGAAGGAGGCTCATGGTGCCGCTCAGGCCGGCCAGCAGGATAAGGCCCGCGCAGCCCAGGTGGGCGAGCTTGGCATGGGGCGCGTTCAGGTGGGTTTCGTCAGTGTTCATAGGCATGGGTGAGAAGGCTCAGGGCCAGGGCGCGCGCGGGTTTGCCGCTTTCGGTGCGGGGCAGCGGGGCGCGGTGGATGAAGTGGGGCTTGTGGTAGCGCGGCAGCTTGGCGCAGGCTTCGCGCAGGGTGGATTCGGCCTCAGCTGGGCCCTCCCAGAGCAATGCGACACACTGGCCGAGGCGCGGGTGCGGCAGGGGGAGCGCAAGCACTGCCAGCCCGGTGAGGCGGTGCAGCTCGCGCTCAATCTCTTCCGCCTGAATTTTGACGCCGCCGGAGTTGATGACGGCATCCACCCTGCCCAGGATGCGGAAGGTGCCATCCGGTGCCATTTCGGCCAGGTCATGGGTGCAGAGCTTTTCAATGCCCAGCCAGGGGACGCTGATTTGCAGGGTGCCTGCCGGGGTGAGGGCGGGATGCACGCCGGGCAAGGGGGTATACCACTCGCTGCGCTGCGGGCCGTTCACCGCGCGGAGCGCGATGTGGGAGAGCGTTTCGGTCATGCCGTAGGAGGCAAACACGCGGGGGGCAGCATCCTGCAGCTTCTCTGCCAGCGCAGGGTCAATGAAGCCTCCGCCCAGCAGCAGGGTGCGCACGCGGGCGAGCTGCTCAGCGCCATCCGGCAGGGCCAGGGTGCTGGCCACCTGCATGGGCACCAGCGGGGCAAAATCCACCACCTGGGTCAAGGCCGCCAGCGGGGTGGAGCATGGCTCGGCCGTGACCAGGTTCAGCCCGCCTACCAGCGCCCGCACCACCATCATCTTGCCGGCAATGTAGCGCAGCGGCAGGCAGAGCAGGGCGGAATCACCCGGCTTTAATCCGAAGAAGCGGCAGGTGGCCGCTGCACTGGCGGCCATGGCGGCCCTGGTGGCCTGTATGCGCTTGGGGGCGCCGGTGGAGCCGCTGGTCTGCAGTGCCATGGTGGGCGAATCCCCCCACCATTCGCTCAGGAAATCTGCCAGTTCGGGAGACACGCTGCCCGCTCTGCGGTGCTCTTGCAGGTTGGCCGGGGTGATGGTGCAGCCATCTGATCGGATGGCGGTGGAATACATGTTCAGTTTCCCGTGGACCTGCGTTTGGTTGTGACTATTTCCCTCATGCTGTGGAGGAGCTCCAGGCGCCCGTTTGCCAGCACCGGGGCGGTATTGAGGGCCAGGTGGCAGTGGGCGGCCCGCTGCATGGTGGTCATGGTGGCGGCGGTGTCGCGCACTACTACGCCGGTGGTTGCCAGTGAGGGGAAGCGGCCTTCGAATTCATCCCGGCTTTCCACGGAAATGATGACGCCGAGCGGCTCCAGGGCCCGGGGCATCCAGGCGCGCATACTGGCGGTGCTCAGTTGGATATCGCACCCGGCTTTGATGGCGGCCATGAGCGCAATGGAGAGGTCAATATCGCTGGTGGCTTTTTCGGCCCGGATGCAGAGAGGCAGCGGGTGATAGCTCAGAGTGGTGAGCTGGGCCGGGCTCTCATCGAGCTTCGTGGTGATGCCGAACATGTTTTCCCACCAGTAGCCGATGGAGTCTGCGGAGGAAGAGAGCCGCGAGATATCCTCCGGGCTGGGTTTGGGAGAGAGGGATTCCCATGGGGAGAACGCTATGTTGCGCTGGGTAGCCCGGCGCTGCGGGCGGGCAGTTTCCTGCCACTGGCTGAGGGCAATGAGGAAGTTATCACCCCCGCACATGGGGATGACATTCTGACGTCCCGGGCGAGGAAGCACCCCGGGGCGGTGTTGCGGACAGCAGTTGATGAAGGTCAGGCTGGTCGAAGTCAGGCGCGTCCAGAGTTCGATATCCTGCTCATCGCGTGAGTAGATGCCGGCTGTGCATTCCTGACTTTGCTTGCGCTGCAGGCGCCCTGCTTCCTCGGTGTTTTTCACGCGTATGAGCCCGATAACCGGCACATTGAGCACAGCTTTGGCAAACGCGCTGGTGGGGGTTACGCCGAGCCTCACGCCCGGGGTCCACATCAGAGAACCTATTTCCGAGGCACCGGGCTGAACCAGCCATGTTTCACCCTTCTGCAAGCTGGTGAGCAGGCGGAGCTGGTTATCATTCAGTCTGCACCCCATCGGGCCTATGTTGCCACCCTCTATCCAGCCCGGCTGGGGAGTGATGCTGGAAACCGCATCGCGCAGGGCGTTCATGAAACGCTGATTGTCATAAACTTCATCGTGTACATACAGAAGGTGGGGTGCGGCAGAGTCCTGGCCGGCGCGGCTGAAAAGGCTGCGGCATATGTCGCGTATGGCCTGGGACCAGTCGCCGTGAGAAGAAATGTAGATGCTGCTGTTGCTGCCGGTGCCGCCGAGCACCGGGCGGCCATCTGCCGCAGCTACCAGGGCATTGGTGTTTTTCACATTGCCGTGGTAGATGAGCCCGTTCACCCGGTCACTGGTGAGCAACTTATGCGCAATCTGATTATCCAGGCAGGGAATCATCTGCAGGCGCGGGGCCTCCATTCCGGCTTCGTGCAGCAGGTCTGTGAGCCTGCCTGCCAGAAGGACGGTGTGTGCGGAGGGTTTATAGATGACAGTGTTGCGCGTGACCCAGGCTGCTGCAATGCCAGCCACTGCTTCTTCCAGCGGATGAACGCGGCTGGGGGCCACTGTAATCACTCCCAGCGGGGTCGGTGTGGTGCCGTCCTGCAGGCCATCCTGTACTGCGCTGCGTTCAAAGAATTTGCAGGAGTCGATGGCGTTCGCCACTTCCTGGTCCGCTTCTTCCAGGGTGAAACCGGCGTCCCGCACCAGCAGGGAGATGAACTCTGTGCTGCGCTTTTCGAGTAGTCGGGCAACTTTCAGGACGTGCAGGCGGCACTCATCCTGCGCGAGCGGCATTTGCACGGCCGTGGCGGCGGCTGTATCCAGCACGGTGTTCACCTGGTCAAAATCGGCAGAGTTGTAGCGGTAATCCTCCATGCCCGGGGCCGTGAGCGAGCGGCTGATGCAAATCAGGGCTGATTCTTCCTCCTGGCCATCAATATTCAGTTTGATTTGCTCCTGGGTGCGTTCAGCCTCTGCCTCGGCAGCCTTGTGCAGGGTATCCATGTGAGCCCGGTTGGTGATGTGCTGCAGCCTGGTGAAGGTGTATGCCCCATCTGCGCCGGGGGTGGCTCCCGGGTCTTCTTCCCGACCGCTCAGGGAGGCCAGGAAATGCTGGCGCATGCGGCCCCAGCCCATGGAGCCCGGTTCGAGCTCGCCGCCGGAAGCGAGTATGCCTTCCGGGCGGCCCAATTCCTGCACAATGGAAAGCAGGTAGGCTTCAAATGCGCTCTCATTGCCTTCTGTTGTGATGCCGGCGGTCAGGACCACCTCGGCTCCATTTTTGACGAGAACGCGGCCAATGTGGTTGGCAATACCTGAGATAAAGCAGAACTTCGGGGAGCCGCTGCGGCCTGCCCGCCCCCAGCTGAGCAGGCTGTAGGCAATATCGAACAAATTGTGAGTGCCGACCACCGGGGTGAGCACCTTTTCCCTGGAGCTCATGGCGGTGGCGATGAGCTGCTTGAACCGGGCCTCTGTTTCGCCTTTGTTCCGGCAGATTTCATTGGCGCTGCCGTAGAGGTAGGTGTTTTCCTGTTCTGCGTCCAGGTGGCTGCCTTTGACCAGGAATACTTTGAGCGGGGCAGCCCCCTTGGCGGCGCGGGCGGTGGCCCATTCCGTCATTTCACGGAGCAGGGCCTGGCTGCCCTTCAGATATGCAGGGATTTCCAGGGCTGCGTCTGCCTTGTGCAGCGAGGCACCAGCCATGGCCAGCCGGAATCCTTCGGCCACGATGTTCATGGTGGTGGAAAGTCCGCTTTCCACCAGAACCGGGCGGGTTTTGCCTCCTTGTACGGAGAGTTTGAGCAGCGGGCGCAGCTTTTCGGCAAAGACCTTTGCCCCGGCCTCGGGTGAGTAGGCGTTCAGCTCCGGGCAGAGGCGCCAGGGTTGCACCACGATGCCGACCTCTTGCTGCTTGTTCAGAATTGCTTCCAGATGCTTGTAGTATTGCCTGGCGCTTTTGTTGCCGAATACCTGGGGAACCAGCGGGTTGAGCGCCAGGGCGAGTCCGTCCCTGGCGGTCTCCTTGACTCGCCTTGCAACCTTATCTGCCTGGACGGGCAGGGTCAGCTCACCAAAGGTGGAGTTGAAAATGCGCTGCACCTCTGCAATGGCGATACTCTGCATGCTGCGGGCGGCCATGGTGGCGGTCTTGAAGCGCAGCTTGCCCATGGTGCTGAAGATGGCAGGAACTCCCCCATGTGTTGCCAGCAGGCGGCGAAGATTATCCACCTGCTCGTCCGCGGAAGTGGCGCGGAATACATTGCTGCAGAGTTCCTGCACAAATCGCAGGTTCTTTTTATCTGCCACCAGGCGGGCCAGGGCAGATATGAGGGTGCGTTCATCGGAGCGGATGGCTTTGAGCGAGGCCAGCAGCAGCGCTTGTGCCATCTCCGCGGAGCGCTGGGCGAGTGTGCGGTCGTCCCATTTACGCTTCTTTGCTTCTGCCTGTTGTGCCTGTATATCCAGTTCCGCCATACGTGCGGATATTCTACCTTGTGCCCCCCCTTGCTGGCAAGTGAAAAGTATGACTTGTTATGCTCTGCCACACGTGTCCCAAAGATTTTGGAGAGAATAGAAATATCAGCAACATTTTGGAAGAAGCCCCCCTCTGCGCAATAAAT
>CALFTQ010000053.1 GCA_937916135.1 uncultured Verrucomicrobiales bacterium | reverse complement strand
AATTACACCTAAGTTTGAATCGGTATAACTGATGGCTGCAGCACGCATTTCGTTTGCTTCAATCGTTGCCCTGTCCACGATATCCTGTGCTTTTTGATAAGCAAGATCCACGATTTCCTGTGCCTGGTTCGCGGCCTCCTGCGCCTCACCGGCTGCGGTCTCTGCGCTTTCTACCAGTTCCTCTACCTTATCGAGTTTTCCCAAGGCTTCGGTAGCCTTGCTCACCGCATCCTCTGCGGTCTCCTGCAAGTCTGCTACGCGTTCCGCGGCATCAAGTGCATTCTTTGCGGCCATCTGTGCCACGGTACTTGCCTGCCACTCCAGCTGTACGCGCTTGGTAACATCGCCGGGTAGCTTTACCTCCAGCGTTCGGTTGGCATAGCTCTGTCCGCTGGTGTCGATGAACGCGCCAACGGCTGTCACATACCCATACATCAGGCGGGCTTTCTCGCCCGTCTCGTGCGTCACAAAGATTGAGTACTTCCATCTGCCCTCGGGAAGTGGTGGCACTTCTACCTCCACTATATGCCTCTGGGCATCGCTGCTGCTCCGGGTGAATACCAGAGCATATTCTTCGCGCTCGCTCACGCTCACGGTGCCCTCAAATGTCACACCATCCAGCGCGGCTTGTTCGCCGGTCACCTCATCGGTAAAAAGAAAAGTGCTCACCCACCTACTGTCAGCAAGCACCGATAAGTTCTCACTTACTCCCAAAAAGTTCAACATCGTCTTTGTTCCTGCCCACCCACCCGTCTATGGTTCAATCTTTACGATGCGATACTCTCAACACATTGGAGCTGCACCACCGCCTCTTTGTACTTACGGCTGGCACCCAGGGAACAGGTGGTCACCACTTGTCCCAGGTCAACGAAGTCCTGGAGGTTGCTGTCGATGCGTACCTTGACGTCATCCCACACGCCATAAATGGCGTCTTCCTTAACCCACATCGGGCAGATTCGCGCCTCGGTCTGGTTCTCGCCCACCTTGGCAAAGGGCAGCATCTCGGTTTCCAGAATGTTGATGCCCAGGATGCGGTTCTGGTAGCCGTTCACCAGGTCTCCGAATCCATAGTTCTTGTTCTGTGACTGCTCCCACATCTGAATCTCTGCCAGCTGTCGCGCAGTCAGCGCAAGCACGCAGGTATTCACGCCTTTCTTGTAGGCCTGGCGCTTCTTCAGCAGTTCGATACCGCGTACAATCTTGTCCAGTACCGCACCGGTGGCGGTCTTGGTGCCGCTGTACTTAAAGTCAAACGGTACCACATTGGTCGTCAGGTCATCGCCGGTGTCCACATCGCCCAGGTCTTCAAGCCCTGTGCCGTCCAGCCCGGTGTAGTTGGTTGCAAGCAGGCCACCACCGATGCCGGTGTACAGGTTCTTGCTGGCTTCTGCTACGGTGAGCTTGCGATAGCACTTGTCAGCCGGGTTGTAAATCACGCCCATCAGTACCTCGTCGCGTGTACGGTTGATAGCTGAGCGTACCTCGGTGATGATGTTGCTCACGCTGAAATCAATATTCGTGTTGAACATCTTGTCGTCATGCGAGAACTGCGACACGTTGAGGAAGTGACGCGGGCGCATGTGACGATTGCCGAACTGCAACTCGCTTCGGTTGGTGATTGGTTCTGCTCGCTGCGTTCGCTCTTTCATCGCAGCCATGCCGTTGTACGGTATCTCTACAGACTTACCGACACAGCCGCCCATCACGGTGAAGTAGGGCGTGACCAGAGATGAGTCCTGCTGCAACATGCGCTGCAAGACCTTGGTGTACTTCACGCCATACTGCCCATCGATATTGGTTTGCAATATATCGTTTCCCATGTCTGTACTTTAACATCTTGTAGTTCAAAACAATATGTCCCCAAACATGACCAAACCGCCGGTGCTTAATCGGCACCGGCGGTTCTCCCAACAATGACAATATGGATAGCCTTGTCAAAGCCTTTACGGAATCCCCAACAGCTCGTTCACTCGGCGATTCACTATCTTATGCTGCGGGTCTCCCGGCGTTATCAGGGCATGATATTTCACCGGGTCTGCGTATATTTCCTCCAGTTCTTGCTCTGCGCTCAGCTTTGGCGTGTTCTGAGGGCTCCCCGCATAGCGTACGTTCTCACCACCGCTGGCTTGGCGTATAGCGTTCATCAGGCGGAACCCATTTGGGCTCATCAAAATGCTCATCTGCTCAATGCTCAGGCCTGCTTTCTGGCTCATGCGCACCATGAATTGCTTGGTGGCGTTGACCTTGGCATCAAAATCACTCCCCCATTCCTTTCGCAAGGCAGCACCGCTTTCGCGTGCGGCTTGGGCTTCCATTTCCTGGGCATAGCTCATGGCGGCATTAAGATACTCAGCGGCTTTGCTTCCATCCAGGCCGAGCTGCTGAGCTCGCTCTGCCAGCCCCCCATGCAGGTACTGCGGTATGCTGCTGTCATCGCCCAGGTTAAACTCATATTCGCTCGTTGCCTGGGACTCTTCGTTCTCGGACGATACAATCTCCGCTGGTTGCTCCAAGTCGCTCTCGGTAAAGGCAAAGGGATTCACCTCGGCCTCCGGTGCTGCTTCTGCCGCTCTCGGCATCTCTACGGCTTCATCACTCATATCTGTTCTTTTCGTTGATTCGTTGTCTTAAAATGGCCAGGCTCTCTTCCGCCTCAGCAACGGTACTACGCTCAAAGCGGATGGCATCCAGGCTCCCTCGCAGGGTATCATAACGCATCGCCTCCAGGGGTTCATACTGTCCGCCCAGCTTTGGGGTGAACATAAACAGCCGGTGCTTAACATCGAACAGTTCTGACAGCACATCCAGTACTTCATCGGTGATGTGCTGTGCAAGTACCTTTCGGCGGCGCACAAGGGCTTCCGCCTTGCGTATCTCACGTTGCTCTTGTTGGGTTAGCTCTTCCATGCTCTTATTCTACCACAATATGCTCGTATTTAATGCGTTCCACATCATGACTCATTCCATAACTGCTGCGATGATGGCGCTCAGGCTCATCCCGCCTCCGCTGGTCTCAGAGTCACCCACACCTCTGGCATCCATCTTGTTTAACTCTGCTATGCTTGCTACAGCTCCGCGCACATCCCGTCCCTCGGCACAGCTACTGGCTAAGGCACTCAGCATGGCCATCCGCTCTTGGCGGTTCAGTATCACGCTACGGTCAAGTGGCTTTCGCAGGGTCTCACAGTATTCTCGTATCTCTTCCTTTTGCAGCAGACGGCTCGCGGCCTTGCGGCACGCGGCATCGCTGGTACTATCATCCCGCTGATACGCTTGCCGGTATGCTTTCCCGTGTGATAGCTGTCCTGCCACAACCAGCCTGCAAAACTCACGCTGCTGGTCATTAAGTTCCTTATCCATCAGCTCACCAAGTGTAAAACGCTCCGCTCCTGCATTTGCTTTACGTGCTCACGATACTCTCGCTCACAATTCATCACATGCTTTTTACCGGCTGCCGTCAGCCTCCACTTCCTCACATCGCCGCCCACATCCTCCCGCCGGGTATGGTACTCGGCCTCTCCTTTTTGGAGCAGGTAATTCAATGCTCGATGCATGTTGCTCTTCTTTAGGCCGGTCAACTTCATCAGCAAACTTGCCTCGGCTTCGCCCTCTCGAAACAACGCGCATAATGTAGCCAGCTGCCCGGGCTGTACCCCGTGCTTTACACAGGCAGCGTTCACAAACAACAAATCATGGATAACGTTCTCGTTCATGACTTTATTATAGCATAACATAATTGTATATCAATGCTTTATGTTTCCGCGCGTGCCGTATTTCCCCTCAATTTCCCCATAATGCCGCTCTCATGGGTAATTGTTTTCCGAGTCACGTTTACACCCCCGTCCCACAGGGTGACGTTGGTGGGGTGTCTTCCATTTCCTTGCGTAAAAAACAGGTGAGAAAAGCAGAGAAGTGTACCCCCGGCCAGAACCCCACCATCTCCACTAGGTGGCTAACCGCCCGTTCATTTAATCTGCGTGAAACGGGAGGTGTAAGGAACCCATCCCCCCCCATGTGCGGATGGGTTCCATAGCGTGACTGAAATTTTTATTTCCCCGCATTTCCCTCTAATTTCCCACCTGGAGGGAATTCCAAAAAGTAACTGAAAATAAACAATTTACCGGATGATTTTTGTGAGCTATTTTCACTTCATCAAACAGCTGCGCCACGGTGGCCAGCTAACCCCACATAAACAATATGGCTAAAACAAAATTACAAAGGCTCATCAACCTCCGGTATGCGTCGATTGACGACCAGCTTGAGTTTGTTGAGGCTCGCTTCAAGGATAAGCCCATTAGGCTGCTGACGTACTTGGGAATTAAGCCCGCTCAGTACGGCACGTTCTGCTGCGATAAATGCACCAGCGGCACCGGCACCAAACGTACGGGCATGTACCCGCACTACAACAAAAAAGGCCAGCTGCGCTTTCACTGTTTCGTCTGTGATAACAGCTTTCGCCCGGTTGAGGCGGTCATGCGTAAGCACCCGATTATGAAGTTCCGCGCCGCGGTCGAATTCCTCTATAAGTTCTACCTGCCGAAGCACGACCCCGTGAACGACAGCAAGCTGCCCATGGCCAGCTGTCGCTTTCACTCGTTCGAGTCCCGTCCTCTGGAGAAGAACGACCGGCTCATCGCTACCTACGCGGAATCCGTCAGCTACCGAATGGAGTGCACCTCCTGGCAGCAGGCTGTAGCGGATGCACTCGGCCTGCCGTTCGATGCGCTCTCCCGTCCGGATGTCGGCAAGGCGTTTATCGCGGATAGTGGCCGTTCTCCCGATGCCGGTGACCTCGTAACTTACAACCTGGTCAACAAAATCCCCCATGCCCTCAAGGTGCGTCACATCCCGGGTATCGGCGATAGCAGGTTCATCCACATGCTCGATAGCAACGAAAACGTCTTTCGCTACACCTTCAACGAAGGCGGCGCCCGCGCATTTCGCATGGCCGGGCAGAGTGGCGCCGTTTGCTTCGGTCATGATTTCGTCACGCCGAATATCGCCACGGTCGTCATCACGGAAGGTCAGTCCGATGTCCTCGCTGTCTGTGCCGCGGCTGCCGCTCTTGGCAAAACGGATATGACGGCGATTGGACGTGACTCTGCAAGCCATGTCCTCCAGCCCATCGACCTCGATGTCCTCGCCGGTAAGCGCATCATTTACTGCGAAGATGACGATATCGCCGGGCGCCGCAAGACGCAAGAGAATATCGCGCTCCTCGAATCCCGCGGCTGTACGGTCTCCACCTGGAGCCCCACCGCCGATGGCTGCAAGGACGCTCGCGATGCCTACTGCAACCTCGGGCCCCACGCCCTCATCACCTCACTCCTCAACAATGCACAATAATATCATTTAAGACATGGATAGTACCACAGACAATACCAACGCCGGTGCAGACGTCAAAACCGAACTTTTGGCCGAACTGCAAAAACACATCGTCATCGTCCAGGGCTCACACTACTGGGTGGACATCGCCTGTTGGAATGAGGCACCACACAAAAAGGAAGTCCGCATGTACACGCGTACCGAGCTGATGTCAAAGCTCAAGCAGATGGGCATGAAAAACCAGGATGCTTCCGCTCTCCTTGCAGAGCTGCAATCCGATTACAAGACACAGGTTGTCTTGCCCAGGCATGATGCCGAACGAATCCCGCTTCACCCGGACGGG
>CALFTQ010000052.1 GCA_937916135.1 uncultured Verrucomicrobiales bacterium | reverse complement strand
CGATTAATTTTGAGGCATCCACCCCTTGGGTTCGATTTTATTTTGAGGCAATACGTATATATCTGAGATTTGGTAAGAAGTGGTAACATTAATGATGTTTTTTTTGAAGGAAGCTCACCCTTGCGGCTCGAAAAATTGGAATTTGTGCTTTGGTGTATACCCCGGGGGATGCGGCGCACGGTGCTGTTTTCATGCGGCAGCAGGCGGTGTTTCGTGCTGGCGCATGAAGGCTGTGAGGGGGCTTCTTCCAAAATGTTACTGATATTTCTATTGGCTTGCAAAACCTTTGTAACCCATGTGCGCGCGGGGCGTAGTTTAAGCTTGACCCTGCTCGTGCAATGGGGTAGAACAATGGCGTTCATGAATAAGAATCTTATCGTTGCTCTGGTTGCTTGTTTGGTGCTGACTCAGTGTCACTCCCTGCGCTCGGATTGTGAGGCTTTGCGGGAGCGGGAATCGGCGATAGCCCGGGAGGAGAAGGGAGATTACTTTGTGGGGCGGCGTTATTATGTGCCGCTGTGCCGCTTCTGGGGGTATCTCCGGGAGCCCGGGCAGAGCTGGCGGACCTCTAAACTGGTGATGATGGATGAGTCTCTGGTGCATACGCCCGACCGCGGGCCAGAGGAGCCGCTGCCGAATGCGACTTTCGGAAAAGATCAGAACGTGGAGTATATCGTAAAGGGGAAATACACCGGAGAGCAAGCCTATGACCCGAGTACGGATCAGGTGTTGCCGCTTTTTCGTGCGACTTCGTACGAGGTGCGCGATCGTAAGCCTGGGTTCTTGTTTGTGCCGTCAGAGGAATACTCGGAGCAATATGTGAGTTTGCGGCCGGTAATTATGCCTGAGCCGGAGCTGTGCGGGCAGGTGCTGGCCAAGCCGTGAATATGACGCGCATTTCGCGCGCAAGTACAGGGCTCCTGTGTTATACTTTTTTCAAGCGTTCAAAAATCCTGTTACTTCGTAAATTTAACATTCGTTATGGCTCAATCCAAAATCCTCGTAGGCCTGGAAATCGGCACTACAAAAACCTGCATGGTGGTGGGAGAAATACGCCCCGACGCAACGGCAACCATCATTGGTATCGGTGAGGCGAAGAGTGCCGGTGTGCGTAAAGGTGAGATTACGGATCCCTCCATGGCTCGCCAGTGCGTGTGCGATGCCTGGCAACTTGCCCAGGACCATGCGGATGTCGATATCCTCAACGTGTTTCTCTCTGTCACGGGTGAGCATATAGTGGGAGAGAATAGCGTGGGTTCTTACCGCCTGCCGGATAATGAGACAATTGTCACGGATAATCATGCCATCACCGCCAAGGAAAAGGCAGAGAAACTGGAGCTTTCGTCTGACCGTTTTTGTGTAAACCGGGAACTTGGTGGTTTTTCCATTGATGGTGGGGAACCGACTCGGCACCCTGTCGGGTTATCCGGCCGCACCATAGATGTGAACTGCCACATTATGCACGGGATTAAAACACGCCTGCAGAATTCGTTGCTTTGCGTGCGCCAGGTGCCGTTGGAGGTGGAAGAGATAGTGTTTGCTCCGCTGGCCACCGCGCAGATGGTGCTGACCCGACAGCAGAAGGACAGTGGGGCTTTGCTGATAGATATTGGTGGCGGAACCACTGACTTTATATGCTACAAAGGGGGCGATGTGGTGGCGGCCGGCTGCATTCCCATGGGGGGCAACAACGTGAATCAGGAAATTGTGCGGCAGACTGAGCAGCGCGTGAGTTTCACTGCTGCGGAGGTATTGAAACGCACCGAGGGCAACGCCTTCGGCGATATCAAGGATCACTCCCTCGCCCAGTACAAGAGTGAGCTGGGCATGCACGATGTATCCATCGAACGCGGCCAGCTCAATCGAATTATCCGCAACAGCCTGGCGGCTGTGCTTCTGCAGGTGCGCGACCGTATTCCCCAGGAAATGCTCAACACCAGCATGGGAATTTACCTGAGCGGCGGCACCAGTTTCATGCGCGGTCTGGATGGCCTGTGCAAGTACATATTTGGCGGTAAGCCGGTATATCAGCCTACTCCTCTGGCTCCCGGGCAGAGTCATTCCTACCTGGCAGACCCGCGCTATTGCACGGCCATAGGCCTTATCCGCTATGCGCAGCGGTTTGATGATGATGCCCTCCGCCCCGGACGCCCGGGGTGGCTTCCGCGCTTCATGCGCATGCTGGGATTCGGCCGTTGATTTTTTTTCACCTCTAGCATACAGCCTCCATGCTTCCTTACCAGACCACTTCACGGAAAGAAGATGGTATCGTCATCGTCGGTCTTGGCGGTGCCGGTGCCAGCATATTGCAGCGTTTCAGCGGGTCCAGCGCAGAGAATGTGCGCCTGTGTATCATGTCGCTGGATGAACGCCTGGGCCGCGAATGCGGCAATGTTGAATTCCTGCAGCTTGGCGCCGGCCTGAATCATGGCCTTGGTTCCGGTGGCGACCCCGAGGTAGCCCGCCTGGCTATCGCAGAGAGTGGCGCTCAGATAGACGAGCTGCTGCGGGATTCCCGCCTGCTGGTCATGGTAGTGGGGCTGGGGGGCGGCACTGGGTCCGGTGTGGCGCCGGTGCTGGCCCGCAAGGCAAAGGAGGCGGGTATCTTCCTGGCCTCGGTGGTGGTCATGCCTTTCGGGTTCGAAGGGGCGCGCCGCCGCAAGCAGGCAGATGTCGCGCTGGAGGAGATAGCAGCCATTTCTGATATAGTGTTCTGCTTTGAGAATGATTACATGGAAGACCTCTTCCGCAGCCGGGTCGGAGCCCAGGCCGTGTTTGAGGAGGCCAATGCGCTGCTGTCGCAGGCCACAGCGTCTGTTCCTCTGCTGGCTAATTCTCCCGGTATCATCAATATCGGTCTGGATGAACTGGTGACGGCGCTGGATAACAATGATTCCCGGTGCATATACGGCACCGGCAAGGGGTATGGCCCCAAGCGTGCGGTGGATGCCGCCCGGGCGGCTTTGGAATCTCCCCTGGTGGCCTATCATGATGCATTGAAATATGCCCGGACGGTCATTGTCCATATTGCCGGGGGTAATAACATGTCTCTTGCAGAGTTGCGTATGGCTATGGAAACAGTGCGCGAGGGGCTTGCCGGGGATGATGTGAATGTGTTTTTCGGGGCGGTTGTCAAGCCTCGCCTGGGTGAGGAGATGCGTGTGAGCCTCATTGCTTCCGTAGATTATCATGAGATGCAGGCTGCCGTGCTGGCAGATGAATCTGCCGCCGCTGCAGCGGAAACTGCCTCTGAAGCCGACGAACCTGAATCTGCTGCCGCACAGGAAGAGGTGGAGTCAGAAGAGACCCCTGCGGCAATTTCGGATGATGATGAGGACGTGAGCGATGAAGAGAGCTCGGTGCCTTATCTGGAACCGGAAGAAGAGCAAGAGCAGCCAGAACCTGAGCCCGCAATGGAATCAGAGGCAGAGCCGCTCCCATCGTGGGAGCCGCTTCCCCCGGTCAGCGTCTCCATTTCTGAACCTGCCCCCTATTCGGCATCCCATGCTGCCCTGCAGAGTGAATTTAATCTGGATATGGGCCTGGGCTCTGAGCCGGAGGCGTCAATCTCCGATTCTCTGGACCGAGTGAAGGGGATGTTTGATGATGAAGATGATGAACTGGAGCGTATGATGGCTACTCATCATCAGTCAAATGAGCGCACGGCGCGTAATATCAACGTGTTCCCGACGCGTGGTGAGGTGGCCGCAGAGGAAGCGCTCTCTGCTCGTGTCCGCAGTATGTTTGATGATGATGCCGAGGAGACGGAATCATTTATCCCCCAGCCGTCCCAGCGTTCCTCATCGCTTCGCTCCCCGCTGGGGTATAATGATGTGCGGGATATGTTCTCCGGGAACTGATATCGCGGCAATCACTTATAGCAAGGCAAGGGTATTCGCTTCTTGCCTTGTTTTGTTTTTTTTGTTATACTGCTCTTCACATGGAAACACAGGGTATCACATTCTATAATCGTTACACCGGGCAGATGGAGCAGGAAAAGGTGCTGGGCGAGGGAGCCCTGCGCTGGGTATACGGCACACCGCTGGGGCGGCTGAGCCTGCACCTGCTCATCAAGCGTGCGTTTTTCTCCCGCCTTATGGGGTGGATGAAGGATACCCGCAGCAGCGGCAGCCCGGAGAAACTCCGCGCCTTTGTGGAGGAGTATGATATCAACATGGCCGATTTCGAGCGCCCGGCGGACCAGTACACAAGTTTCAATGATTTCTTCTACCGTAAATTAGCCCCCGGCGTTCGTCCGCTTTGCGCAGAGGGGCAGGTGGCCCTCCCGGCGGATGGCCGCCACAGCGGCTGGCAGGATGCCTCGCAGATGACGAGCGCCTTTGTGAAGAACCAGCGTTTTGACCTGCCTGCGCTGCTGGGTAGCGCCGGGCTGGCGGAGAAGTATGCCCGCGGCACGGTGGTGCTCTCCCGCCTGTGCCCGGTGGATTACCACCGCTTCCATTTCCCGGCAGCCGGTGTGCCGGAGCCTCCGGTGCGTATACCCGGCCCGCTGGCCAGTGTGTCTCCCTATTGCCTGCGGCGCAATCTGGCCTGGTTGTGGACGAATAAGCGCGAGCTGACCGTGCTGCACACCGAGGAGCTGGGGGATGTGCTCTGCCTGGCCGTGGGTGCCACGGGGGTGGGTGCCATCTACCAGACCTATGAGCCCGGCAAGGCGGTGGCCAAGGGGGATGAGCACGGCTACTTCGGCTTCGGCGGCTCCACGGTCATGACCTTCTTTGAACCGGGGCGAGTGAAGCTGGCGGATGATCTCCTCACCAACACGGCCAACTGCGTGGAGACCTTTGCCCGCATGGGGGATACCCTGGGCACCATCGTGTAAGTACAAGGTGGGAACCTCTAAAAACCCTCCAAATTGGAATTTATCGGGCAGTTGGCGAGCCGCAGGCGAGCGACTTCCAAAGCCCGTGAAACGGGCGACATACCCATAGCGAGCGGGCGTAAGCCCCTCGTTTGGTAATAAAAAAATATGGAACCCGTGAAACGGGTGACAGCCTGTCACGGCGTAGGGCGTAAG
>CALFTQ010000051.1 GCA_937916135.1 uncultured Verrucomicrobiales bacterium | reverse complement strand
TTCTTTGTTTTATCCATAAAATTGCGGCGCCTTATATCACAAACAATTAACAAATTCAACCCTTATTTGTACTCGCAACATAGCAAACAAACTCGGCTGCTAAAGAGCGGGCGCCCCCTTGGTCAACCTCATGATAGAACGCACTTCGAGCTTTTCATCAAACCGACCATATGATAAAAGGAAGGCATGATTCTCCGCAATAGAGTGATGCTCGTCGCAGGTGCCGCACTGGCAACAGGTCAGATAGTCCAGGCTCAGGCCCCGGCAGACAGACACCCGGCCTATGATGCCGCAGTTCCCGATATCCCCGGCATCTATCCTGAAGCCACAGAACTGAAAATAACAGCTTCACCGGATAACCGCATCTTTTTGGGCAGCGCACGCCCCTTTCACGAAGAAATTACCCCCGCTGCCGTGGAGCTGAAAGCCTGGCGCGGGGAGCGCAGCAACTGCCAGCTGGTGGTTTCCACTGGATACGCTCAGGCAAATCTCCGCGTGACCAGTTCCCCGCTGCGCCTGGGCAAGCACGAAATTGCCACCTCGGCAAGCATGATTCGCTATACCCGGGCCGGGCAGCGCATCACGGCAGATGTCATCGGCCACGAGAATGAATGCCTGCATGCAGCCGGAGCGCACCGCGCCATCTGGTTTGAAGCAAATGTACCGCAGAATGCCGAGCCCGGCGTCTACCGCGGCACAGTCACCGTGACCGCCCCGGGCTGTGAACCGGCTGTGCAGGAAATCACGCTGGAAGTGCAGCCTGCCACTCTTCCCGCCCCGCAGGACTGGAAAATGCACCTCGACCTCTGGCAGCACCCGCAATCTGTAGCTCGCTGGCACGATGCGGAGCCCTGGTCAACCGCGCATTTTGAGCACCTGCGCCCGCTCATGCAGCGATTGGCTGCTGCCGGTCAGAAGTGCATCACCTGCACCTTGCTGGATGAAGCCTGGAACGCACAGACCTACGACTGGTTCCCCAGCATGATTCACTGGGTGAAAGGCCGCGATGGCGTGATGCGCTATGACTACAGCATCCTGGATAAGTGGATACACTTCATGCACGATGAAATCGGAATCCGCGAGCAGATCAGCTGCTATTCCATGCTCCCGTGGCACCTGAGCATCAAATACTACGATGAAGCCACCGGAGAAATGGCCATAGCGAAAGCCGAACCCGGCACACCCTCGTTTGAAGCGCTCTGGGCGCCTTTCCTGCGCGATTTCCACAAGCACATGCAGGAAAAAGGCTGGGCGGAGAAGACCTGCATCGCCATCGATGAGCGCCCCGACCGCATGGTGCGTGAAGCGATGCGACTGGTGAAGGAAAATGCTCCGTCATTCCGAATTGCCTCGGCGGTAGACAAGCCCTCAGAACTCACACGCGAAGTCTACAACATTTCCCCGGTCATCACACATGCCGGAACCGCCCTGGGAGATTTGCTGCGCGAGCGCAAGGCCGCTGGCAAGATTACCACGTTCTATGTGTGCATGCAGCCGCTGGTGCCGAATACCTACACGACGTCCACCCCAGCCGAGGCTGAATGGCTCGGGCTCTTTGCCGCGGCCAACCACCTGGATGGTTTCCTGCGCTGGGCCTATAATTCTTGGAACCGCAACCCGCTCCAGACCACCGATTTCGGCAATTGGACCACGGGCGACTGCTTCCTGGTATACCCCGGCAACAGAAGTTCCATCCGCTTTGAGCGCCTGCGCGATGGTATCGAAGAGTACGAGAAAATCCGGATTCTGCGCGAACGTGCCAAGGAATCCCCCGAGGCAGCGGCCATTGTCGACAGCATGAACACCCGCCTTGCCGCCATCTTCACTGTCGAGCGCAGCAGCCAGTACTACATTCACGCCCAGGATGTGAAGAATGCCCGCGCCATCGTGGATGAAACCCTGACTGCGCTGAATGCACTGCAGGAAGCCCAGGCTGAGCCCATGCCATAAGGCAGGATTTTCTTATTGCTCCGGCAATTAAAGAATATTGCTTGGACTCAACGACAAATTGGAATTTGTGGGGGAACTCTGTCGGAGCACGGGACTTCAGTCCCGATTGGAAGCACCGTTATTTCGGGACTGAAGTCCCGTGCCCCGAAAACGCCAAATTCCAATTTGTCCGTCACCACCAATACGGATAACACATCAATCTTTAATTGCCTCATCAATAAAAAGCAGGCCTGCCAGCGGTGCTCCGCTCCTTTAATCCTTTGCGGATTTGGGGTCGAGAGCGTCGCGGAGGCCGTCGCCGAGGAAGTTGAGGGCCAGGAGCGTGAGACAGAAGAAGAGCGCCGGGAAGAAGAGGAGCTCAGGCGTGGCTTCCATGCGGTCGGCCCCTTCCTTGATGAGGGTGCCCCACGAGGAGTTGGGAGCACGCACCCCCAGGCCAATGAAGGAGAGCGTACTTTCGGTGAGCATGATGCCGGGCACAGCGAGGGTGGTGTAGACCACCACGGTGCCAAGCAGATTGGGGGCAATGTGGCAGAAGAGGATGCGGAGATGACCAAGCCCCAGGGAGCGGGCGGCCAGCACATATTCCTGTGACTTAATCTCCAGAGTCTGCGTGCGGACGATACGCGCGAGGGTGAGCCAGCCGAGCGCTCCGATGGCGATGAACAGCGGTACCAGCCCGAGGATGGGGGCCACGCTTTCGCGGCTCCAGCCGGTGTGCTCCACCACCCAGTTGGTGAGCTCGCGGCTGGGTTCCTCGATGCTCAGGGAGAATACGATGACCAGCACGATGAAAGGCAGTGCGAAAAGCACATCCACCGTGCGCATCATGAGCGCATCTGTGCGCCCGCCCACGTAGCCGGAGATAAGCCCGTAGCTGAGGCCGATGACGAAGGATACCGCCGTGGCCACCAGCCCCACCAGCAGAGAGATGCGGCCACCATAGAGCACACGGGCAAGCAGGTCACGCCCCAGCTGGTCGGTGCCGAAGGGGTGCGCCCAGCTGCAATCGGCAGCAATGTTGGCCAGATTGGTGGCGTTCGGATTGGCGATGCAGGGGAAAAGCGGCAGCACGAAACAAGCCAGCGCCATGAGCAGCAGGAAGACAAGCGAGGCCATGGCGGCGCGATTGCGACACAGACGGCGGCGGGCGTCTTTCCAGAGGGAGTTTCCTTGTTCGTAGTTCTTCTTCATGGCGGAATATCAGGCGGCACCCTGCGAGCGGAGCCGGGGGTTGAGGGCGACCAGCACGAGGTCCACCACGAGGTTGGCAATCACGATGAGCACGCCATAGCAGAACACCAGGCCCTGGATGAGGAAGTAGTCGCGGTCGGTAGTGGCATTCACGAAATGCAGCCCCATACCCGGCACCTGGAAACAGGTTTCCACCACAAAGGAACCGGTGATGAGCGCCGCAAAAGCCGGCCCCAGATACGAAACCGCCGGCAGCAGCCCGCTGCGCAGCGCATGCACAAACAGGAGCCGCCCGGCCCGCACGCCTTTGGCGCGAGCCGTGCGGATGAAATCAGCCGCGAGCACCTCGACCATGCCGCCTCGAGTCAGGCGGGCAATGTATGCGGCATTGATGAGCCCCAGGGTAAGTGCCGGCAGCACGGTGCAGAGAGGGTCATCCCACCCGGCCACGCTGAGGCCGGGGACATGCATGCCTAAGGTGAGCCCGAAGAGCGGCGCAATCACAAATGCGGGGATGCAGATACCCGCCATGGCCAGCAACATGAAGAGCGAATCCGGCCAGCGGTTGCGCCAGTAGGCTGCCAGCATGCCTGCCGGAATCCCCAGCACAATGGCGTTACCCATGCCCAGCACGCCGAGCCAGAGAGACACCGGGAAAGCCTGCGCAATAATATCTGCCACCTGCACGCCCTCGCGCACCAGCGAGGGGCCGAAATCGCCCTGGAAGAGGATGCCTTTCCAGTAGTTCAGGTACTGCACCAGCGGGCTCTGGTCTAATCCGTAGAGCGAATTGAGCTGAGCCATGATATGTTCCGGCAGTTTTCGCTCGCCCAGGAAGGGATTGCCCGGCAGCAGCCGCACCAGGAAAAAGGTGATGGTCTGCAACACGAAAATCACGAGGACGCCCTGCCCGAGACGCTTGAGAAGTAACTTTGTCATGGTTTCACTTGCACGGCATCCAGCGGGTGGTTATCGAGCAGCAGCGGGTGCCAGCCGCTCACAGCGGGGGATTTGAGATAGGTGCGCTCGCTCCAGTAGAGCGGAATGACAGGCTGTGCCTCAAGCATGAGCTGCTCTGCGCGGCGCAGGTGGGCGCGGCGCTCATCAGCAGCACCAGTGGCACGGGCGGCAGCCAGGGCGGCATCGCACTCCGAGCTTCCCCAGCCGGTGCAATTATTGCCGCCGCCACTGCGCCAGAGTTCCACAAAGGTGGCAGCATCCAGAAAATCGCCACTCCAGGAGGAGGAGGACATGTCGTAATCACCATTCTGCTGGGCGGCCTTGTAGGCGGTCCACTCACAGGCGCGGATTTCCACGTGAATGCCCAATTCCTTCTGCCACATAGCCTGGATGGTCTCAGCCATCACGCGCTGCACATCGCGGCTGGTGGTCATGATTTCCAGCGTCGGGAAGCCTTTACCTTCCGGATAGCCGGCCTCGGCCAGCAAACGGCGGGCCTGCCCGGCAGCCTGCCGGTGGTTGTATGCCGCAGCGGCATCCACAGAGTAGCCGGCACCGGGTGGCGTGAAAGTGACCGCCGGGCGACCTGCGCCGCGCACCACATCATTCACCAGCGCCTCGCGGTCGATGGCCAGCGAGAGCGCACGGCGCACGCGCACATCATCCAGAGGCGGGCGGGTGGTGTTCAGACGGTAGAAAATAGTGCAATAGTAGGGGTCCTGGCAGTAGGCATCCGGGCGGCGGGCTTTAGCCACGCTCAGCAGCTCCGGCGGCACGTTGTTGGAAATATGCAGCTTGCCATCCATGAACATGCGGGTCTCCGTGTAACCGTTCACGATGGGCAGGAAGCGTATGCCGCGGTTACGCACTTCGTCCGCCCGCCAGTAGCGCGGATTCGCTGCCACAAACAAGTAATCGTTGAAGTGGTGGGAATCCAGCACATAGGCTCCATTTCCCACCCAGTTGCCGGCGCGGCTCCACAAACTGCGGCGGTCCAGCATGCCGCCGTGCGCCTCCACCGCATGCGCCGGAACCGGGCACCAGGTGAAATGCAGCAGCAGGTGCAGCAGGTGCGGCGTGGGACCGGAAAGGCGCAGCTTCAGCGTGTGGTCATCCAGCGCTTTTACACCTACGGCTGACCAGTCGCAACGACCCCGGTTGAACGCCTCTGCATTCTCCAGCGGATAGAGCATCTCCGCATACTTGCCGCCAAACTGCGGGTGCAACAGGCGCTTGTAAGCGTACTCGAAATCATGCGCCGTGACAGGCCGACCATCGCTCCACTGAGCTTCGCGCAGGTGGAAGGTCCATTCCGTTGCGTCGGCGTTGTGTTCCCAGCGCTCGGCCATGCCCGGGTGAATCCGGGTTTCATCCTGAGCATCAGGGCGTACCAGGCTTTCCAGCAGAGCGGCGATAATCTTGCCATCTGCCACGGCGGTAGCCTTGTGCGGATCCAGGCTCAGCGGCTCCTGATTGTTGCCCACGATGAGAATCCCCTGCTCCGCCGCTTTTTCTGCCGAGCTGCGCGAATCTCCACAGCCCGCCAGCAGCATGGCAGCAAGAGAGACACAGATGGACGGCAGCAGTTTCACGCGCACCATTCTACCACAGCAGCAGGGGCGTTCAAGTGCTCAATGCGTCACAATTTGCAGCGCGAAGATTTTGTCATCGGTGTAGAAAAATACGAATCTCTGACGTATTTCTAACAGAATCCGCGCTGTTCATGCGCTTAAACAAACGAATACATCACATAATACCATGAAGAAATTCGCCCTTATTCTCGCACTTGCTGCCATCGGCAGTGCCTCTGCCGCCATCACCATCCCCACCAGCAAGTCTGAGTGGAAATCCGCCGCTGCTGCCAGAAAGGCTGCCGCCAAGGCCGACAACGATGCTAAGAAAGCGGCCGCCCAGAAGGCTATCGCCGACAAGATTGCTGCAGCCAAGGCCGAGGCCGCTGCCAGGAATGCCGCCAACAAGCAGGCGCTCAGCGATAGCATCGCCGAAAAAGCCGCTGCGGCCCAGGCCAAGGTAAACGAAGCCCAGGCCCGGCTCGATTCAGCAAAAAAAGCAGCCGGAGACGCCAAATCTCAACTCGAAACCCTGAAAGACAATGCTTCCAGGACATCCGCACCCAAGGTGGAGATGGAAAAACCCACCATCGAACTGAATGAGAACGGAATCCAGATTAAGAAACCGAGCCTGATACTCAAATAACTACCCCGCTCAGCCAATTTTTCCACGCCCGGAAAGCATTTCTTCCGGGCGTTTTTCATGAGAATAAAGGTACCCGCACCTTTACCCAAAAAAATAACACTTGAGGACGGTTGCTTTTTGCTTGAAAAATGTGAATATTCAGGTTAGATTACGAGCTGATGAAAATTCATTTTTGCGGAGCAGCTGAAACAACAACAGGGTCCCAGCATCTGCTGGAGGTGAACGGCAGAAAAATTCTTCTGGATTGCGGCATGTACCAGGGCCACCGGGAGGATCAATTGCGCATCAACCGGGAGTTCCCCTACTTCAACCCGGCAGAAATTGATTGTGTAGTGCTCTCGCACGCTCATATCGACCACTCAGGAAACCTGCCCAACCTGGTCAAAAAAGGCTACAAAGGATTTATATACAGCACACATGCAACACGCGACCTATGCCAGGTGATGTTGGCAGATTCAGCCCGCATCCAGGAAAGTGACTGCAAATTCATGAACAAAATGAGCTCACGCAAGGGCGGCAGCGGAAAAGTGGCTGAAGTCATCTACACCGAGCAGGATGCAGAACTCTGCCTGCGCCGGTTCATCAACATCGGCTACGAAATCCCGTTCCCGATTCTCCCAGGCGTATCCCTCACGTTCTACGATGCCGGGCACATCCTGGGTGCCGCCCAGATTGTGCTGGATATTGATGATGAAGAAGACGGACAGCACAAGCGCCTGCTTTTCTCCGGCGACGTAGGACGAGGAAACAACGAACTGCTGCGCGATCCGGTACCAGTGCCGGATGTGGATATCATGCTGATGGAGTGCACCTATGGAGGGCGCTACCACGAGGCACCCAGCCGCGACGATGAAACCTTCTGCCGCACCATCCGCGACGCACTGAAACGAGGGGGCAATGTGTACATCCCATCGTTTGCCGTTGAACGCACTCAACAATTGCTCTATCTGCTGAACAGAGCCTATAAGGAAGGCAGACTACCGAATTATCAGGTGTATGTGGACAGCCCGATGGCGGTAAGCGCGACGGAAATCTTCCGGATTCACCCGGAATGTTTTAACAAGGAGGTATATAATTTCCTCTTTGAAGAGCGTGACCCCTTCCAGTTCGAACAGCTGCACATGGTGCGCAGCATCTCCGAATCTCAACGCCTTAACAACCTGAGGGAGAATGCCATCATCATCTCTGCCTCTGGTATGTGCGAGGCAGGCCGCATCCTCCACCATCTCAAAAACGGAATTGGCAGGCCCAATAACACCGTGCTCTTCGTGGGCTATTGCGCCGCAAACACCTTGGGACGGCGCATCCTGAACGGCGCGCTCGAGGTGCGCATCCTGGGCGATTTATACCCGGTACGCGCCCGCATCGAATCCCTGGATTCCTTCTCCGGCCATGCAGATCACAATGAGTTACTGAGCTACTTCACACGAACCGGGGGCAGCAAGACCAAAGTCTACCTGGTGCACGGCGAAAAAGAATGCTCTGCCGCAATGCTCGAAGCGCTGCAGCAGATTCACAAGGGCGAAATAGTCATAGCAAAGCTCGACTCTACCGTGAGCTGCTGAATTATAATACCCCGCCACAAGGCAGAAGGGGGCGGGCCGGCGGTCATTCGGCAGGTCCTGGCGGCTCAGGGCATGAATTTCCACCCTCCGGCCTGAACCAACGTATCAAACGCCTGCTGCGGGGCTAGTTCGCCCCGTTCCTCAGCCATGCGCAGATAAACTCTGGCACGGGCGGGGTCGGAGGGGGTGGCAGCATTGCCCAGCTGGGAAATCACCGCCATGAGCGTGTAACTCTGGGGTACTCCCAGACTGGCAGCCGCAGTCAGCGCACGGAGGGCTTCACCCATATCAGCCTGGACGCCGGAACCATTGAAATACAAATCTGCCAACGCCATATTGGCAAACGGCACCCCGGCATCCACCAGCTGCTTGAGGATGCGAAGACCACGCTCCGTCTCCTGTGAGCAGCCCCGCCCCGTGACCAGGCAATAGGCATAAGCTACCCCGCCACGCGGGTCTCCGGCATCAGCCGCCTGGCGATACAATTCAAACACCCGGTCAGCCGAATATTTCTCCGGTTGTTTGTGGTATTCTCCGGCCAGGGGGATGAGCGCAGGCTTATAGCCCAGAAGCACCGCTCTCTGGAAAAGGCGGACTGCCGTCTCGGTATCCGGCTTAATCAAACTCTGCAACCCGGGGCTGAGAGCAGTACCGGGCAGTGTCAGATCCGCTAGCTGCGCCAGAGCCTCCGGGTGATCACGCTCAGCCGCCTGCTTCAGGAACTCATAGCCCAAGGCATCCTTTCCCTGCTGCAAGTAATACAAGCCCAAGGTGCAGGCCGCCCCGGGGCTGCCATGCGAAGCCGCCTGGGTAAGCCATTGCTGGCTCCCGGCTGTATCGGAAGCAGAAGTAAGGGCCGACAAGAATTCCTCGACGTAAAAATTATGGCGTTTCAGTTCAGCAGCCACGGCCGCATCTTTGGCACCGCCTTTTTCCAGGCGCCCCGAAAGCAGCAGATATGCAGCGCGGGCTCGCATACTGTTGGCCTTGCATGCCTGCATCAGGTACTTCATTCCTTCCTGCTCATTTGCCGGCCCTCCCACCCCGCTTCCGCAATAATGCGCCATCTCCACCACAGCCGGGATATATCCCTGCGCGGCAGCCTGCTCCATGACCGCACGCAGGCGGACAGCCTCTGCCGCAGTTTCGGTATTCACACCCTGAGTACGCAGTTGCTGCAGCGACTGCCGCGCCAGCCAGGTGAGCGCCACCGGGTGCCCGGCATCCGCAGCTTTCTTCATCTGCTTTGCATATTCACGCTCATCCCCTCCGGATGCGTCCAGCACAACACTCACCACCGGGCCGAGGTATTCAGACTGCGCAGCCCTGACCGCATCCAAAGCAGCCTTGCAGGCAGATTCTGTATCTGCCACCTGGGCAGAAAGCGGGCACAACGCCAACGGGAGGAGATAAAGGAATTGCTTCATTCTTGTATTCTAAGTCTACCAGAGAATCCAAGCAAGCTGTTTCTGCCCGGTTGACGCGATTTTTTTCGCTTCCTGCATAACGTATTTCGTCCTTTACAATCGCGCACGATGGTACTATCATGAGCGGCATGAGCCACACTAAGGTATCGGACAACATGGAAGCGCTTATCAAACTGGCGCTGGAAGAAGACTTTGGAGATGGAGACGTGACCTCTCTTTATTTCGTACCTGCCGAACTGAACGCACGCGCCCTGCTCCGCCCGCGAACCCAGGGTGTGCTTTCCGGCGTCAATGTTGCCAAAGCAGTTTTCAAAGCCGTGGATCCCACGCTGAAGGTAGAAGTATACCTGAACGATGGTGACGAAGTTTCCCCAGGTGCCGTAGTGATGATGATTGAAGGCAAAGCCCAGTCCATCCTGGGAGCAGAGCGCACCGCGCTGAACTTCATCCAGCGTCTCTCAGGCGTGGCCAGCATGACCCACAAATATGTGAAAGCCATAGCCCACACGGAATGCAAGCTGCTGGACACCCGCAAAACCACACCCGGTTACCGCCTGCTGGAGAAAGCTGCCGTGGTACATGGCGGCGGCAACAACCACCGGCTGGGGCTATATGACCGAGCCATGGTGAAGGACAACCATCTGATGACCGATGGCAACACCGAGCACCTGCAAACCTGCATCAACAGGCTCAAAAACGAACGTCCCGGGGTGGAAGTGCAGCTGGAAGCAGACAACCTGCAGCAGGTGGAAGCATTCCTCAAACTGGAAGGTGTAGACTACATCCTGCTGGATAACATGAGCAACGACGACATGCGCAAAGCTGTTGAAATGCGAGGACAGAACTGTAAACCTTATTTCGAAGCATCCGGTGGCCTCACCCTCGCAACGGCTCCGGCTGCCGCCGAAACCGGCGTGGACTTCATGAGCTTCGGCTGTCTCACTCACTCAGTCCCCTCTCTCGACCTGGGGCTCGATTTCACCGTAGAGAAGTAACCCGCGCTTCACGCGGAAATCATTGAACGGCAGCCGATGTTCCGGAGCAAGTCTCCGCCGAATTCGGCTGCCGTATTTTGCACCCGCCGACCACCCGAGCACTGGGTGGAGAGTTGCCCACCCCCACCGAAAAAACTGCCGCTATATGCATAACTACCACTATATACCCACCCCCAAGGAATCGCTTATCACACTCAACCTGATACCCGGTCTAGGCTCCATGCGGATACAGGCGCTTCTGGACTTTTTCGGCAGCGCTGAACTGGTGCTCAATGCACCGGAAAAAATGCTGGCCATGGTGCCGCGTATCGGCAACAAACTTGCAGCTGCCATAACAGACTGGAAAAACTGCACCAATGTACGCGCCGAGCTGGAATGTGCATCCGCACACGGCGTACGGGTCATAACGATACTGGATGAGGAATATCCGGACTTTCTGCGCCGCATGAGCGACCCGCCGATGGTGCTCTATGTTCGGGGGCACTGGCTCAACAACGACAGTGACCGCAGCGTCGCCATCGTTGGAACACGCCAGGCTACCCCATACGGGATTACGACAGCCCGCCGCTTTGGCAGAGAACTGGCCGATGCTGGCTGCACCATTATCTCCGGGCTGGCCCGTGGTATCGATACGGCTGCTCACTGGGGTGCACTGGATGCCGGGGGCCGCACAATAGCAGTGCTCGGCTTCGGGTTAGCCAGTATTTATCCTGAAGAAAATGCAGAGCTGGCAAAAGCCATCTGCAACGGGCACGGAGCCGTGGTGAGTGAATTTCCCATGAACATGCGCCCCAGCCGCACAACATTCCCCCAGCGCAACAGAATTGTGGCAGCGTGGAGCCGCGCCACCATCGTGGTGGAAGCGCCCACCCGCAGTGGGTCCCTGCACACCGCCAGCATGGCAGCAGATGAGTATGGCAACAACGTCTTTGCTGTACCCGGAGCCATCAACAGCATCAGCTCCAGCGGCTGCCATGAGCTGATTCGGGATGGCGCCACTCTCTGCAGCTCTCCCCGGGAGCTGCTCTCAGATATGCAGTGGACCCCGGCTCCCAGGCAGCTGGATTTATTTGAAACTCCTGCCGACAGAAAAGAACCCCAGCTTCGTCTGCCGATTTGCGGTGAGGAGGCAGATGAGTTGCTGCATGCCATCGCGGCAGGTCATGACACACTGGACAAACTCTGCGGAGCCCTCGGCAAAGGAGCCCATACCATCACTCCGCTACTCGTGCGCTTACAGATAGAACGCCGTGTCATCCCCTTGCCCGGGGGGCGCTTCAGCACGCACGCCAGCATGAACGCACTTTAGACTTGCAAAAGCAAAGTGTGTGGCATAGACTCATGCGCCATGCGTTTTATTGCCGCCACTCTAACGCTCTGCACTCTCATTTTCTCCTGCGCACCTGCTGCCGGTGCGCTCACTTCTCCGTTCAGCCAGAAGCAACCGTTATCCGGGCACAGACCGGCCCCTATACCCAGTGAGGCACGCTACGTGCGGCGTCCCTACGCAAGCCCGCTGAACCCGACCCGCCCACTGCGCACCCCGGCCGTACCGGCGCCCCAGCCAAACTGCGCAGCAGTCTGCGTTATTGACCCCTACAATGGTAATGTGCTTTATGGATTCAATGCCAATACGCGGCGGCAAGTGGCCAGCACGCAGAAGATCATTACCGCACTCTGCGTCTGTGATACCAGGGATTTGGACAAGGTGGTCACCATCAAAGCTTCAGACCGGCTGGCTCCACCTATTCGACTGAATCTGCGTGCGGGTGAACAATACACCCGCCGCGAACTGCTGCAGGCCATGCTCACCGGCAGTTACAACGATGTGGCAGTCTCCCTGGCTCGCGACTGTGCTGGCAGTGTAGAAGCTTTTGTAGCGAGAATGAACGCGCGAGCCAGGCGCATGCGCATGTACAACACTCACTTTGAAAATCCGAACGGTCTGCCTGCTCAGCAGTACTCCACGGCCTATGATATGGCACTGGCCGCCTGCTACGCATACAATAACAGAACCATACGCAGCATGATCAATATCCCTGCCTATGAGTTCAGGCGAAACAACGGTTCCGTGCGGATGATCCGCTCCACCAACAGATTGCTGACCTCCCACCCCTGGGTTCAAGGCATGAAGACTGGTTATACCAATCTGGCCGGCAAATGTCTCATTTCTTGTGCATCGAGCAACGGACGCGCCGTAATCGTCGTAGTGCTCGGCAGCACCAGCCGTAAAATCTGGGGTGAATCACTCAAATACCTGCGCTGGGCGCTTAATCAGCCCTGATGCACGCGTGCCCACAAATTGGTGTCTGCATCTTGTTTTTTCCTTTCCTTCGTGGAAAAAAGGGCTATAATGACTGCGTAGTGTAGCATGCCAGGCTCTAGCAACAGAAAGAGAACAAAACCGAGACCAGAGGAAGAAACCTCCCTCTGGGGGTTTCTGTTCAGCAAAGATGAGCAGGATGCAGATGTGACCAAGAGCGCTTTTTTCGGGCAGCCCGGGGAAGAAGAGATGGATGATACCCAGGAGCCGCCACAGAGTCTGGCGCTCGAGCTCTGGAGACGCTTCAACTTCTGGGCCGTACTGGCAGCGGTTGTATTCCTGACTTTCGTCAGCCTGTTGATAAATGCCGTTATCAGCATGTGGACCCCGCAAAACATGCTCGACATAGCAGGGTATTCTGACAAAGGCAGTGCTCGCGACATCGCGGCTCTCCTTCGCAACGCAAATGGCCGGGAAATCAGTTTCACGGAGGCGGAAATCAACCGCTTTTTACGGGAAACCTGCCGTATTCGCCAGACCGGGATTTTTTCCATCATCACGCATGGACACGGAGTTGCGGTGCGCATTCACAATGGATACGCCGAACTGGTAATCGACCGGATGATTGGAGCGAACATCCACCAGACAACATCCGTCAACCTTACCTTTCGTCAGGAAACAGAGCACGGACGCCCGATTCTGAAAGTAGATTTCAGGGGAAGCTCCCCCCTTACCGGAAATGTTGCACACGGTGGGAGCATCGGCCAGTTCGGCATCCCGGAGCGCCATGTCAGCATGCTGATACCGGCCCTGCGGACACTGATAACCTGTTATCCGGAGATTGCAACGCTCATCGAAGAGCACGGCTACTGCCCGTATTTCACGAAGGGGCAGAACGGCAATGAAAGCCGGATGCGCCTCGTACCGTACAAACCTTCATAAATCAATACAAATTAATCATAACCGCACAACCATGAAAAACAGCCGCTTTATTCTGCATCTCACGACCCTGTTTTGCACATTGAGTCTCAGCTCCTGTATTTTTCAGCAGATAGCCAGCAATTTCATCCGCGATACATACCCCGGAGAGCGCCCTCCGCATGTCATTGCAGATAAGGATGGCAAACCCGCCAGCGAACAATGGATAAAGGTAAACCCGTATGACCTGCCTCCTTCGGGGCACCTCAACGGCCGCGTTGAATATGCGGAAGACGGTCTTCCTTATGGGCTTCCTTGTGAATTCTCGGACGTGCTGGTTTCCCCATACGAGCCCCACTACCAGCTGGACTACACCAACAGCAAGGTGGGCGACAAGGTCTGGGATCCCTACACCCGCAAACCTTTCTATATACCCCGTTTCATGACAATCAACTAAAAGTCTCATCATGAGCACCGACACACCCCGGAAAGCAACATTCGGCCAGAAGATGGGAGCCTTGTGCTACCAATTCTTCTGCTGCATTCTCCGTGTTCTGGATATACGTCTTGTTGCCATATTCGGACGCTGTGTCGGGTACATCGTCTGGGCTGTCATGCCGGGGAGGCGAAGGATAGTAGCGCGGAATATGCGCATTGTTGTTGACCCGATGCTCAGGGGTCGCAAACTCTCCGCTCTCGTACGCCGCAACATGGTGCGCACGACGATGAACATGGCCTGCACATTCAAAACCGGCCTGATGACCGATAAAGAACTCTCACGCTCCGTAAGAATCATCGGGGCAGACATGTTTGAATCCATGGCCGCCAACGGGCATTGCGTCATCGGTTGTATCCCGCATGCGGGCAACTGGGAAATACTGGCACGCATCCGCCCGCTGTTCCCGAAAGTCAAGCGGTTCGGGTCCATGTATCGGAGACTGGATAATCCGGTGCTTGAAGACATCGTTTACAAAAGCCGCACGAGATACGGCTGCGAAATGTTCAGCAGCAAAAAGGGACTCAAGGAGGTATTCCGCCTTGCCAAGGACGGCGGGATGCTGGGGGTGCTGAGCGACCAGTTCACCCAGCAGGGAATGTTCCTGCCTTACTTCGGCAAAGTGACAGGCACCACCCCCCTGCCCTCACTCATCTACAAGCGCTGCCGTGGAACCGGGCATCTGCTGGCTGTATCCACCCGCAACACCGGCTTAGGTAAATGGGAGGCTGTGCTGAGCAAGGAAATAGAAATCCCCGCAGGAGATCTTGATTTGCCGGAGATTACTCAGGAAGTCAACAGGGCACTTGAAGAAGTGCAGCGAGAAAGTATCATCGATGGTTTCTGGATGCACCATCGCTGGAAATGCACAAGATACTTTGCCCCGCAATTTACAGAAGCGCAGAAGTCCCTTATCAAAAGATACTGCACCCTACCTTTCCGCTGTATTATCTGCTTGCCGGAGGAATTTGAAGAGGCCGTGCTCACAATTCCCTTCCTTCGCGAGCTTCAGGCATGCAGACCCGACATGAAGCTGACAGTGATCTGTTCACCTGCCCAGCAAGCCTTCTGGTGCACCCAGAACTACATTGCCAATGCAGTCACCACAGAGCGCACCTTACAGCAATTGAATGCTGATGAGGTGTATAAGGACGGGCCCTTTGACGTGCTCTACATGCTGAGTGACAATCAACGGATATTCAAGGAACTGCAGGCTCTCATGCCCATGTACACCAGTGGATTCAGCAGCAGTCCGTTCCGGAAGAAGCTCCGCGCGAAGTTCACGCCTGTGGTTGGTAAACAACCCACCCACCGCACAGAGGATTACCTGTCCTTATTCAGGCGTCACGGTCATCTGACAACAGGAAAGACATACGAAGATGCTTCGTGCGGAAACGCTGCTGCTAAAGGCAACTACATTGCACCTTTCTCAACCCTGGGCTCCGCAGATTCCTGGCCGAAGGACAAATGGGCAGAGCTGGTTTCCAGGCTCGAGGGCCAAACAAGACTGCTCGCGTTCGAACAAGACCGCGAAGCAGCAGAAGCATTTGCAGCTGAACTCAGTATCCCCTGCATTCTGGTCAAGCCGGAATCTGTGGCCCGAGAGCTCGGGGCTGATTGCAGACTTTATGCTGTGGACGGTTTGCTGCCCCAACTGGCAGCACTGGTGGGCTGTCGATGCCGGGTTATCATGACCAGCCGACTGGCTGCTGTGTATGCCCCCCCGGGAGATGGGCATAAAACTTTTACAAACCACGTGCCGTGCCACCCGTGCTACCGCAAGGAGTGCGACCAGGCCACCAACTGCTCCACCGGCATAGATGTGGACGCTATCCTGGCAGATTAACGCAAAGCGCGGGCGGATACAAGCACGCAAATTTCTCTGCCTTTTCAACTATCCTCAGGAGCCAGCATGAACAGCAAACGATCCACACCATGGCGAGACACCTCATTCCATAAGCTTTTCTCCATGGCGGCTGCGTGAGAGGCCCGCTCCTCGGGGCTCATACTCTCCACGGCCTCCTGACCATAATACTCAACCAGGGAACGATTGGCCAGCCTGGCCACAAGTTCCTCCCAGAATGCGGCATCCCGGTACTCATCCAGTACGTCTGAATAAAAAGCATTCTCTACATAGGGGCGTTTGAAAAACCAGTACCCGCAATCCGGATTCAACTCCATATCCCGCGCAATGGAGGGAACCGTCCGGCCAGCCTTGATAATGTCTACCAGCAGCTTCTGCCAGGCATCGGCGCGGGGATTCCGTCCATCCGGCAACGCCTGCCCCAGCACCGTGAGGGACATGGCGCAAACTTCTGCCAGATTGCGCATCTCATTCTCCGTAAGCTCAAGGGTCACCTTTCCCATACCATGAACTCATTCCAGCCCGAGCTGCATGCGGGCTTCCTCAGTCATCATACCCTGGTTCCACGGAGGATCCCACACGAACTCAATATCCACATTCTGCACCCCATCCAGTGCAGCAATCCCCATCTCAGCCTCGGCCATGATGTGCGGTCCCATACCGCACCCGGGGGCGGTCAGTGTCATCTGCACGCTCACATGGCTCCCGCCATCCTTCTGGGGAATAATTTCCACGCCATATATAAGGCCGAGATTCACAATGTCGACCGGAATCTCAGGGTCATATATATTGCTGAGCACCTTCCAGACGCGCTCCTCAAGCGTGAGGTGAGCATCATCCTCCTGCACCACCTGGGATGGCGCAATGATACCGGCGCGCGCCGCCTCCTCGCGAGTAATGCGAACCAGTCCCACATCCGTGGCGGCGGTGATGGAGTTCCCCAGCATCTGGGTCACATAAATGCGGGAACCCTCCGGCAATATCACTGCATTGCCTGCGGGAATCTGTATGGCGGCAGCTTCTGCCTCAGTTATCACTTCCTGGTTCAACATGGCGCGCCGCAATTATGGCAGAAAACAGCGCTCATGCAAGGCAAAACTCAAAGAATGACTCAAAAGACCACGCGTACCCCGTTTCGTTAACTGGCAGTTGAAACATAAACCTCAAGCGTTGGAGCAATTGTCTGGTGTCGCATGACTGGAAAATACAGATAAACCAGAGACCAGCCTTAATGGATGCGCAGATTCAGAAGGAGCGGATGAGCCACACCGTCAGATCATGATATGTGCGATACAGCTCATACGCGCAATTCACGAAATCCTGAGCATACCCCTTGAACGAGATGAGCCCGAAAGCACGCAACACCAGCAGCAAAGCCCCGATATTGGTGAGCATGATAATCATGAACGACAAAACCACGCCATTCTCCAGCAGATCCGGTTGCTCTCTGGGAATCACCCACAGCGTCCAGTATATATGAAAAGTCCACCAGAACCCGAAACCGGCGTAAAACCACGCCATGCATGTATCAGATGGGCTCAACCAGTTCACCACATAAAAACAGCCAAGCCAGAGCAGCATCCACAGTGGGACAAAGTAAGGAGATAATGATATAAAGAGATTATCTTTATCTGTATCTACATACCCCCCATCTATATCAACGCAGATATTCACCACCTTGCCGAAACAGATAAGAGCAGCAAGCGCGTGAGTCAATTCGTGACCCACCACATATATGAACACAAGCATCGGGTCGATGAGCCTGAAGTATTTCACCGCCATAAACACAAGAGCCCCCAGAATGGTATACCACACCGGCAGGCTCTGCCAGAAATCAAAGTTCCCCACCATAGGGGCAGCATGGTACAGCTGCTGCAGCAGAGCATAGACCATGACAATCGAAAACGGGAGCAGCACGCATAAACCGATGAACAAGCGGATAGCCCGGTTCCAGCCTTGCACAGGTTGCCAGTCCCCCGGCTCCTCCTGGTCATACACCGGTTCTATGCTCTGCCAATAAGCGGCCTGCACCTTCATGCGGCGCACCATGCCGACCGGGGTCGGGCGCAAGTGCTCAGTCTCATGCGGTTTTTCCACAGCTACGCGCCAATCTCCGAATTCCGGTTCCGTTTTACGGCGTCGATGCGGTGTCTGGCGGGGGAAACTCATAACGAAGAAGCGGGGCGGATATCCTGTATGGAGATAGAAAGTGAGGTGCGGCCCCTCCACACATTGCGATCAATGGTAAAGGCGATATCCCATGGTGGGTCCGGCAGTTTCACTGAAGCGCCGTTGAAATACATGGCATCGCATTCGCACGTGCCCTGGCGCAGCCCCAGGCGCAGGTGGTTCCCCTGCAGATGACGCGGAGCATCTGTCAGCATCACATTCCGGCTCATAAAAACAGGTTGTGGATTCGAATTACCGAAAGGTTCCAGCAATTCGTAACTATCCAGCAAATCCAGGGTCAACTCCGGGAAGGTCACCTCCGCATCCACATTCAGCACCGGGGACAATTTGTCCGGATCCACGCTTTCCTGCACAAAACGATTGAAACGTTCGCGGAATGCATCTATCATATCTTCGTGAATCACCAGGCCGGCCGCCATATCGTGACCACCGCCGGAAATCAGCGTATCGGCACACGCATGTATTGCCTGCACCAGAGACACTCCCGGTATGGAGCGTCCACTGCCTTTACCAATGCCGTTCTCATCCAGCGAAATCACAAAAGTCGGTTTGTGGTAGCGGCGCATCAGCAGTGAGGCCACAATACCCACCACCCCGGGATGCCAGGTGCGGGAGCCCAGCACAATCACGCTGTCCCGACTGGGGGAAAAGCTATGTGACAGCATCTCCATGGCTTCATGGCGGATTTTCTCCTCCTCCTGCTGGCGGGCGCGGTTATGCATTTCCAGGCGCTCGGCCAGTTCCATTGCCACGGCTGAATCCCGAGTCATCAGCAGATTAAGAGCATCCAGAGGGTTATCCATTCGACCGGCTGCATTCAAGCGCGGGCCGATGCGGAATGAAACATGACTGGCACTCGGGCGCCGGTTCAGGTTCGTCACGCGGTTGAGCGCCTGAATACCGATGTTACCGCCGCTCTCCATTACGCGCAGCCCATGGCGGGTAAGCAAACGATTCTCCCCCACCAGCGGGACAATGTCAGCCACCGTGGCAATAGCAACCACATCCAGATGCTGTTTCAAGTCAAAATCCGGCAGGCGCCGCTGCTTCAACATGGCATGCGCCAGCTTGAATACCACACCGGCGCTGCATAAATAAGTGAATGGGCTGTCCTGTTCCAGCTTGGCATTCACCACTGCCACAGCCGGCGGGCGCCCCTGCGTGCTGGCTTCATGGTGATCCAGTATCACCACGTCTATTCCCTGCTGCTGCAGCCACGCCACCTCTTCGACGGATGATGTACCACAATCCACCGCTATGATCAACTCCGGTTTCTCTCCGCATTTCGCAATCGCGTTTGCCATGCCTTCATCGCTCAGGCCATAGCCCTCGCGCGTGCGCACCGGTATGAAGAAATCGGTGCGTATGCCGTAAGCCTTCAAGATGGAATACAGGAGCGTGACAGAGCTCACGCCGTCCACATCATAATCTCCATAGATGCAGACGTGCTCGCCGTTGTCTGCCGCGCGGAAGATGCGCCCAACGGCTGCATCCATCTCCCGCATGGCGAAAGGGTCTCCCAGATCCGCTAGCCTGGGTCTTAGGAATCGTAGCGCCCTATCCCGTCCGGAAATGCCCCTCTGGGCCAGCAACTTACGAACCAGCAGCGGCAGCTGCGCGTTCAGTTCCTCTCCAAAGTCAACACTTCCGTTCACTGGGCGTAATTCCCAACTGAACTTCGTACTCATGGGGCGATTCTACCATTCCGTACCATATCCAGTCAAGAGATAAATAACAACCCGTCGGAATAATTCATACTGCCCCTGACATTCAAGATTCAACCCAAGGGAAACAGTTGATAAATCAAAGCTTAGCGATAAACATTCACGAACGCGACAGAGCGGCTTTCTGAACCCTCAGGGTGGGGGAATATAAAACCAGGCAAGCAGCCGCAAGGCAGCAAATCACAGGCTTTCCTGTTCGATTCACATATCGGTGATGCTGTGCCCCAAGTAGCAGATAAATTGTTCCAACGCGCAAAAAACGGCATATCTCACAGATCGAAACAAGGCAGACTTACGGCTTGTCAGCCGCTCCCGATGTGTTAAAATGCAGGCATGACATTAAATCACGCACTCCTGCTGGTTTCATTCTTTGGCGGTCTTCTGCTTTCCGGTTGCCGGCCACCGGAGCGTGGGCACGCTACCCCTGAAGCCGCTGAGGAACTGGCCCTCATTACTACCTACATCCCGGACGTTGGAGTTGAGGAGGTACTGGGGCTGCCGGATACGCACGAAATTTTCACCTTATTGGCAGATTTCACGAACAACCCGGACGCCATGCGGGTCATGCCTGTATCCAAAGTCTCCATGCTGCACCTGGCCTGTCTGTTCAAAAAAGCAGAACTAGCGCGCTGCCTGTTGATTGATAACGCTGACCCGAATGCCACCACTGCATCCGGAGATACCCCCCTGATGCTGGCTGTATCTGTACGCGGGGTAGAAGAAGAAAACCTCACGGATGACCAGGTTATCCGCCTCATTGACACGCTGATTGACGGTGGCGCAGACCTGAACAAACGAGTGGCAGATGATATGCCTTTGCTGAATTATGCCGGGCTCAATGCCTACAGCGAGAAAGTGTTTCTGCATCTGCTGGACAAAGGGTGCAAACCGGATGAAACCACCTGCCAGGCCCCGGCTATGATGGGGTGGAACACAGCCTTGAAACGCATGCTGGAGCTGGGAGCCGGCAACACCCCAAACGCCATGGATACCATGCTGCTCATGGCTGCGGCCAACCTGCACCATGACACCGTGAAGCTGCTTCTGGAAGCCGGAGCAGATGCCAACGCCCATCAGCTCAGTGGCACTACCCCCCTGCTGGAAGCCGCCAGCCACCTGCTCTCCCCCGCAGAAGAGGAAGAAGCTGAACACCGGCGGGCAATTCTCGACGTTTGCGCCCTGCTCATCAACAACGGTGCAGACCCCGAACTGGCCGAAATCCGGCAGGACGGCTCACCCGCATTCAGCGCTGTGGATATCCTCACCAAAGACGCCACCATTCGCCAGGAACTTCTCCAGCGCGGCGTCAACCTTGCCCCTGCCGAAATCAAGTTCACCAACGGCATTTCCCTGCTGGAAGAAGTAGGCAAAGCTTCCGTTCTGGAACATCTTCCCTCTGCAGACTCGTTCGCCCCCATTGCCGCCATCCTGACGCCTACGCCTGAAATGCTGCACCACCCCAGCTATCATGATGTGCTTCCCATGGCGGTTGAGCTTCTGCACAGCATCGATGCTGCAAAAACTTCTCAATGTGTTGCAGCCATGAGCATCTGGAGCGGAGCAGAGGCATGGGACAAAGGCTATGGCGACTGTCTCTTGCCGGCCCTGACCAAATGCGAACAAATTGTGCTCCCAAAGCAGATTATCTGCGCCGCAGCCGAGCATCTGAACCAGGCAAAAAAAGCTGATAATGCTGCGTTCATGGTAGAGCTGCTCGCTCGTTGCCCGGATTCCGCAACTGAAATCGAGCAATACAGCAAGCACCCATCCATGCCTCTGGCAGCGGGTGCTATGGCGGCCAAGCTCAGGAAAGCCGGACTCCCCACCCCGCGCGATGGCGATGTCCTCCTCTGGCTGGAAAACAACAGGAGAGAACCAGATTCCCCCGTATTGCAAAAAGCGCTGCTGCTCACTTCTCTTTCACGCCTGTGGTACGGCGATATGCTCCCCGCTGAACAAGAGCAAATGCTCAAGGCTATGGAAGAGATTGGTGCCACCCAGGCTGCTGCCCGTTATCGTGCCATCGTGGCCGCCATGGATGACCCCGAAACGCTGGATAAACTCACCGAAGACAGCGATTCCTGGAAATTTGAACTGGAAATAGCTACTGCTCGCTACATACTGGCCCATTCTGCGGCTTTTCTCCCCCCGGCTCCTTAATTTACAGATTGACAGACGGGCTGATTTCCTTTAAATTCAGGCTAAGTAATGAGAATTTGCCAAACAGCACTGCTCGCCCTCTGCGCTGCCGGTATAGCAGCGGCGCAGGAGGCTGTTTCCCCGGCACCCGTGGAAATTCTCCCCTCTCTGCTGAGTTCTCTCTTCCTGCCGGAAGAGGATTCACAAGGAGACACGCTGCTCATTTCAGCCGCCCGCGCGGCATACAGCATGCCCTCTGCTGCCCGTGTGCAGCTCATGGAGCCCCTGCTCCTCAACATGCTGAAGCAGGATTGTGACCCTCTCCATGAAAACAAGCTCGGTTGCAACGCCGTGTTCTATCTGGCAGGCATGCCGGAGTTCTACCAGCGCCTTTGCGCCGAAAACCTCTTGCCTCGGGAACTGGCTCTGCGCATTCCTCATGAGGAAGGAGCCCTGCTGCGGTACATGCGTCTGCGCAACAATCAGGCCCTGCTCTCCAAATCCGCTGGCAGCCACCAGTACCTGACCCGCCGATACTGCACCCCTGCCCTGGAACGCGCCCTGCGTCTCGTGCAGAATTACCTGGGAGCCACGTCCGTCTCGCGCATTCCTGCCGGTGCCCTTTCCGATTGTCTGACCTTCATGCATCTGGCCAGCCCGCATGCCGCTGAGGAATTCATCAACTCGCTGACTCTTTGGGAACACGGCGAACACTTTCTGGAGGAAATTCCCGCTCATCTGCTGGAAACCCTGCACAGCATGAGCTGGAATGTGAACCCAGCCCTTCTGCGCAAAGCGCTGCACAAGCTGGGCACCCTGCTCCCCGGCAGCAAGGACGACATGATTGAATGCGCGGCTTCTGCACCAATGTCAAAAATCCTGGCAATGCTCACCAGGCGTGAAGGAATGGGTGCCATGCCCGAGCTGCAGCAGTATGCCGCTGCCTTCGACCCGGAAATCGTGCACACAGCCCTGGCGCTGCAAATGAAGCTCAAAGGCCTGCCCCTGCCGTGGGAAGCAGCTTTTTCGCAGCTTCCCTCCCCGGAGCTGGCAGATATTCGCGAAGCCCTGAGGGTTGACGCAGCCATTCGCCGCGGACATATGGATTACATTAATGGCTCGCAGTTGACCGCTACAGGAGCCGTGCTGAGAAAGCACGGGATGCCCCGCCACGCGGATATGCTGGAAGGTATCGCAGAAGGAGACCAGGTGATTCTTCGCCCGGAGCTTCGCCCTGCCTTCCGTACCCGCTACGAAGAGCTGCGGGAAGCCGCTCCGCATGTAGTCCTTCTCCGCTTCCTCATGGAGCATGAAGATCTGCTGAACCCCGCGCAGCAACAGAAATGAAACGCAGGCCTTCTCCCATCTGGGGCTTTGTCCTCTACCCCACTCGTTTTCATATTCTGGGGGTTCTGGTATCACTTGTCTGCTGCTTCCCGATTCTTTTTCCCGAACTCTGTCCGCCCGGCACGGCAAAAGCCATTCACCGCTATTGCGGTATCGCATTATTGGGAGCAATGGGATTATCCACGCTGCTGATGCTCCTTTCCGCAGCAACCCACATGCTCAGGTTGAGCAACACCCGCGCCTTCACCCAGTTTTTCAAATGGCTATCTATATGGTGCGCAGGGCTTGTCCTGTATATTCTGCTCGCCATAGCGGCAGACGTGCCGCCCCCGAACACAGGAGGAGATAATCAACCCATTCAGGATTCTGATACGCTGTACACCCCGAGAGACCAGCTGAACGGCCCGGCCTCCCTGGTCATTCCCATTGACCCCGAGGGGCAGAATACAGACAAACTGGCACTTGCACCCAATCTCCAGCTTCTGGAAAAAGAACACGCTGCTCTGTTCAAAAGCTATATTGAAACATCTCCCCGCTGGAGCGGGCAGGATGGCGATGACACGTTCTATTCCAAACCCGGCCACCTGGTGATGGTGCCGCCCACTTCTTCCGGCGCACCGGGGCTGGTGCATGTATGCTTCCGCCAGCTCATTGAGGGAGATCCCTTACCGCAGGGGTACGCTGTTGTGCAGCCCGGGGGCAGTTTCCCGGAAATTGACAGGAACAACCCGCAGATTCCGGATATTGCCGTCGACCTGGGACGCAACCACTTCTTACTGTTAGCCTGGCGCGGCAGCGCCCACCGGGAAACAGCCTTCAGTGCCATCAATGCAGCCATCGCCGCCACGGATGCCCGCATGCAGCCCCTGCTCGATTCTCCTGCTCAGGAAACCGTGCAACGCATGCTTAATGGCCGCCACTCCTACCCGGGCAAAACCCCGGAACTCCGCCTTAGTGAGCCTCTCGCTCAGGAAGGCGCTTATCAAGCTGAGCTGTACGCCAATCCCGGAGAACCCGGCGTCATCCTCGTATACATCAAGGATCTGAGCACGGGGGAAACGCTGCGTCTGCTCAACTGCCCGGCTCGCTACTCTTCCAACCCCGGAGAACTTTTCCGCCACGATATCCCTGGCTCCATGCCGAACTGGATTCGAAGCTCCACCCAGGGGGATATTTCCAATATTTTCCCGGAAAACACACCGCTCTTCGCCATTCGCATCGGGCCTCAGCACCAGTATTTCGGCGTCGCCTTCGAGGTATGGTTCAAACCATCGGACGTGCGATTGCAGCGCCGCCTTCTGCTGCGCCGTTGCTACAAGGTGCAGGCCTATGAGCCCCCGGTGCCTGAAACGCAGGAAAACGTGACGCAAAGCAAACCAGCCCCCAGTCCCGCCACATTTAAGCACCACGCAGACGAAGCGCAGCATTGACCATGCGGGCGCGCGTGTGATATGATGCTGCGCAATGGTTATGGATATGGACCTCTTCGAATTCGCCGCCGCCCGGCAGCAGAGCCCGCAGGAACGCTATGCCGAGCTCTGCAACATCGTGCGCCACAACAACGAGCTCTACTACGCCCAGGCTCAGCCGGAAATCTCTGATGCGGAGTACGATAAACTCTACCGCGAAATAGAGGAGCTGGAGCGCGAACACCCGGAGTTCATCACCCCGGATTCCCCCACCCAGCGCGTGGGCAATGACCTGAGCGAGGGGTTCCGCAAGGTGACCCACCCAGCCCCCATGCAGAGCATCGATGATATTTTCGAGCACAAGCCCGACCAGGGGGAGACGGATGCCGAGCTGGTGGAGTTCTACAACCGCCTGGCCGGCAGCGTGGGCATCGTTTCCCCCCGCGTCACCATCGAGCCCAAGATTGACGGCTGCGCCGTGACCCTGCTCTACCGCAGCGGCAAACTGGCTTATGCCGCCACCCGAGGCGATGGCCGCACGGGGGATGACATCACCGCCAATGTGCGCACAATCAAGAGCGTGCCCTTCACCCTGCCTGCCGGGGCGCCGGAGCTGCTGGAGGTGCGCGGCGAAATCTACATGCCTTCTGCCGATTTTGATGCCCTGAATGCCGAGCGAGATGCCGATGGCCTGCCCGCCTTTGCCAACCCGCGCAATGCCACCGCAGGCACCATCAAGCTGCTGGATGCCGCCGAGGTGGCCCGCCGCCCGCTGCGCTTCCTGGCACATGGGCTCGGCGTGTATGAAGGCCCCGCCCTGCGCTGCACGCAGGATTTCACCGACTTGCTCGATCGCATGGGAATCCCCCGCAACCAGCCGGTCATCTATGCCGACACGCTGGAGTCCACCCGCGCCGCCGTGCAGCAGGTGAACGAGCTGCGCCGCGACCTGGGCTACGGCACGGATGGCGCCGTCATCAAGCTGGATGATTTCGGGCTGCGCGGTTCCCTGGGCAGCACCGCCCGAGCCCCCCGCTGGGCTGCCGCTTTCAAATACCTGCCCGAGCAGAAGGAAACCGTGCTGCGCGGCATCAGCATCCAGGTGGGGCGCACCGGCGTGCTCACCCCCGTGGCCGAGCTGGAGCCCGTGCAGCTCTCCGGCACCACAGTCTCCCGCGCCACCCTGCACAACCAGGACGAAATAGCCCGCAAGGACATCCGCATCGGCGATACGGTGCTCATGGAAAAGAGCGGTGAAATCATCCCCGCCGTGGTGCATGTCATCACCGCCAAACGCCCGGCCGATGCCGTGCCCTACAGCCTGTACGATGCCGTGGGCGGCGTGTGCCCCAGCTGCGGCGCCCCCATTGCGCAGGAGGAAGGCCAGGTTGCCTGGCGATGCACCAACTTCACCTGCCCCGCGCAGGCCGCCATGCGCACCACCTACTTCTGCCGCCGCGAAGCACTCGATATCGAAAACCTCGGCGGCACCGTGGCCGAGGCCCTCGTGAACCGCGGCCTGATTTCCACCCCGCTCGACCTCTTCACCCTCACCGTGGAGCAGCTCGGCGCCCTCAACCTCGGCACCGATGATGAGCCCCGCCGCTTCGGCGAGAAAAATGCAGCCAAGGCACTTAAAGCGCTTAACAAAACACGAGAGCTGCCACTTGACCGATGGCTTACAGCTTTCGGCATACCAACCATCGGTGCGACAACAGCCCGCGCATTTGCTTCGTGGTTTAAAGATTTGCAGGATTTGGTTTCCTCTTCACTCCCTAAAAAACTGATTCAACTTCATCAGTTCGTTGAATCATACAAATATATTAGTCCAACTGCCATAAGAGACGAAAAGCCAGAAAATATGCTTTTGTCAAGAGAGCAAGTTGCTTTTGTTTATGATGAAATCAAGTTCGAGCAAAGTATCATCGCAGCAGTAGACACTCTCACTATTTCTCTCTCTCGACTCTGTAGAGAATTATCTGGTCACGAGGGAGAACAGGATTTATCGAAATACCTCGATGAAGTCACAAAAAACAAAGCCAAAAACAAGTCAAGCTACGGCTGGCTTAACATGGCAGCCGCTGTAATTGCCGATTTTTGGGATATACCAAACGAAATTAAAAACAAGATTTCTGCCAACACGGCACATCTGACATACAAAGACCTAAACCTCATAGCTGAAGTCTTTGACAATCACAGGAGCATCAATTTCTCTGGCATCGTCCAGAAATTGATGCAAGTCCGTAAAGAGCTAAAGTTGCAGAATAGAGCAGGGAAAGAAAACAGCTCTGATTTACAAGTTAACAGCAATCGGTATTCTGCAGTACATAAGCTGATTATGCTCTGCCTGGCCGTTTACAAACCGGATTTCTATGACTCGTGCATGAAACAGCGTCGCCTCATCAATATTGGGTTCCGCATTATGCAGGTCGTCATGTACCAAGATATTCTGGACGCTAGTAAAGAGTTATCAATTCCGTTAAAAGTACGCACCAATTATAAGTTCAGGATTCTCAAAAATAAGACATACGCAGATTCTCCAGATGGTGATGAAGCTACGGAATATAGTGACAGCCGCGGTACCATCCATTTGAGCAATAGTAAGTTTATTAAGCTTTATCAAGATATTAAAAACAGGCAAAACAGCAAGGCTGAATACAGCCTTAACATCACAACCAACGAGAATTACAAAACAGTCAGCACAGACAAAGTATTCATCAAGAGTATAACAGGAAAAGAGGACAAGGACACGGATAAATCTCACACCGTCATCATCACAAAACAGAATGACGCATCTGCCGACACCGTCCGGGCTTTCTCCAACCCTCCGTTGAGCTTCAGTATTAGTGCTGGCAGCATCGCCACTCAAAATCTGGTTAACTACCTGGATTCGGAAGCTGGCAGAAAGGCCATCAGCACGTTGCGTCTGCACAATATCAACCCGGAAGGTTCTTATACAGAAGGCGGACCTCTGTCCGGTCTCACCTTTGTTCTGACTGGAAGTCTTAGTATGGACAGGCCGACATTCTCTCGCCGCATCATTGCCGCAGGAGGAAAGGTTACCAGTTCAGTTACAAACAGCACTTCGTACTTGCTGGCTGGAACTGGTGGTGGCAGCAAACGAACAAAAGCAGAAAAATTAGGTATTCCTATCATCAGCGAGGCAGACATAGAACGGATGATGCAAGGAGCTGGACAACCTTCAGACGGCACAACAGAAGAACTCTTTACACTGGAAAGCTAACGCATAATGAGTCAGGAATCTCTCCCCTGCGATAAGCAACTGCCTACAAGCTGTCAGCATTGTGGTTTCGAATACAACTTTCCGGCAGATACATTCGTCTTTCAACGCATGACCTGCCCCGGCTGCAGTTCGAGGCTATATGTACGAACTGGTAATGTAGTCAAACGCATTCAGGAGTTCCATACAGAGCGCACGCAAAGCGAGAACCCTGCAGACTGGAAGCTCGGTGATTTCGCAGAGGTAATTCTCAGTTCCGGCCGGGCCAGAGCCATCGACATCATTCCGTTCATGCGGGCCCTCACCCGCTTACCAGAATGGCCGGATATTGATTTCATGGACGGCAAAAGGCGCAAAGAAACAGACCTGAGTGTTTCATCGTGTCTGGAAACGGTCACACCGGTTGAACAACCATACCAACTGGCCAAAATCTTCAATCGACTTGTCGGGGTCTTCAAAAGGGCTGACTATTTTGGGTGTAGTCAGTTAAGCAGCTACATCACCTATCTGAAAGAAGGGCGTGTACCCAAGGGGGATAAAAAGCCCCGCCCTAAGAAAATCTCAGATGAGGATTTCGTATACGAGGGCATGGTGAATGAAAACGGCGAGGCCATAGGCATGGACATACCGTTATTCATTCCGGGCAAGAGATTCATCATCACCGGTAAACTTGACAAGAAACGAGCGAAGTACGAGTCCGATATCATGTCAGCAGGAGGCCTCATCAGCACTACGGTCAGCAGGGCTGACTACCTGGTTATCGGAGAAAACCACAAAGAGAAAATATCTCGCAAGGCTAAAGACGCACAGAGATACGATGTACCTGCCGTCACCCTCAATTCCCTCAAACGAGCACTTCTTTTATCGAAGTCGACTGAAGCATCAGAAGAGTCAAAGGCCCAAGCTAATCAAATCTGAGAAAACGCGAAACGAAATAGATTTTTTCAGTTGAGTCCCACTTGACAGAGAGCCACACATATGGTATAAATTCTGCGTCATGGCACGCTGACGCCTCTGCTCTTTCTTTCGAGGAAGATGCAAGCGCAACAAAGCGTGCCTTATTTTTTATATGTCCAAGCAACCGTATAGCCACCCATTTTTGAGCTACGATGATTTGACCCGCCTTCTTCTCAAACGAGGTATGCGGGGAGATTTCAACGCTATCAAACAATGCCTGGAAGATGTCGGTTATCAGCGGCTGCAAGCCTATTGGGGCACAAATGCGCAAGGCCAGATTCGCTCAGACTTTGACACCGTATGGGCACAATACTGTTTTGACCGCCAACTCAGGTTGCTACTGTTAGATGCCATCGAGCGCATCGAAATTGCAGTACGCAACAAATTAGTGCATTACTTCTGCGAATCATACGGCGCATTCGGGTATCTGGATTTGAATAATTTTCATAAGGTTCAACAATTCAAATGGCAAAAGTGGGTGGACAAGCTGAATGAGGCTGCCAATAAAAGCTCGTTATTACTCGTTCGAGATTTTTTCATCCGCTATTCAGACCAGCACCTGCCCTTGTGGCTCGCATGTGAATTGATGGATTTCGGAGCCACTGTTTTCTTCTTCAATAGCGTGGAACCTAAAATCCAAAAAAAGGTTTCTCGCTCGCTCGGTCTCCCGACACCTTCGGTCCTGCTTTCCTGGATTCGCGCATTGAACGATGTACGAAATGCCTGCGCCCACCACAACCGCGTCTGGAACAGGGGCTGGGTGAAGCAAGCCGCCATTCCTGCCAGGAACACAGACTGGTACTGCACTTTTGACCCACGTTCTCAGCAGTGGGTTCCGGGTTTGAACAAAACAACGACATTCAACATGTCAAAAACCGGTGGAATGCTAACCATCTGCCACTATCTTATCCAGAAAGTAGCCGCAAAGTCGCAATGGAAATCAAGGCTTTTCAATCTATTCAGCGAGCCTCGCTTTGCCTGCATTCACCACTCTTGGATGGGATTACCGGACAACTGGCAAAGCCACCCACTTTGGAAATAATTTTAGTACACATTATTCTATGAACGGACGCGCACTCATCTACGGCACGATTGCCATTGATACCCTCATCACCCCGGGGGGACAGGTCAACTCAGTCATGGGCGGCTCCGGGCCGTATGCAGCGCTGGCGGCGCGGCTGGTCACTGATAAGGTGGATATGGTCGGCGTGGTGGGCGATGATTTCCCGGCGGCCTGGGAAAAGGCGCTGGAGCTGCGCGGGGTGAGCATGCAGCACGTGGCGCACGAACCCGGCCAGACCTTTGCCTGGACCGGTCAGTACGAGGCGGACATGAACAAGCGCACCACCGTGAGCCGCACCGAGGGCGTGCAGGAACACTGGGTGATGCAGCTGCCGCAGGAGCTGCAGGAATGCAGCATCGCCGTGGCCACGAATGTGACCCCGCGCCTGCAGAACCGCATGCTGCAGCAATGCCCGCACGCCCTCTTCCGCATGGCCGATTCCATGAAAAGCTGGCTGGAGCGCGAGCCGGAATACGCCACCCGGCTGCTCAAGAATGTGGACCTGATGCTCATGAACGATGAGGAGGCGCAGTTCTGGGCGCAGACGGATGATTCCCTGGAAGCCGGCGAGAAACTGCTGGCGGCCGGCCCGCGCTACGCCATCGTGAAACACGGCAGCGCCGGCTCCACCCTCTTCCACCGCACCCCGGAGGGCGAAATCCGCCTCTTCCGCTGCCCAGCCTGGCCGCTCAAGCACGCGCAGGACCCCACCGGCGCCGGCGATGCCTACATGGGCGCCCTGGCCGGGTACCTCACCAAATGCCTGAACGGCGGCAACCCCGCCTGGGAAGATATGAAGCGCGGCGTAGCCATTGCCACCGTCGTAGCCGCCGCCGTGTGCGAGAAATTCGGCACCATCTCCCTCTTCTCCCTCGGGCTCCACGAACTCGCCCGCCGCATCTCCCTCTTTCACGAAATGACCAACTGGGAGTAGAAACACTGATTGTCAACAAACTACGAACCACTCCCAAAATATCTTCAAAAAAAAGCAAAAAAAGGCTTGCATTCACCCGCGAATTCGTGTATTATTGCGGCGCACCCGCGAGGGAGCACAACATGCGAAGTTAGCTCAGTGGTAGAGCACATCCTTCACACGGATGGGGTCATAAGTTCGAATCTTATACTTCGTACTTCACAAAAAAAGCCTTGCAGCAATGCAAGGCTTTTTTTGTGTACAACCGACGCGATACGGCACTGCTGTGAAAGTCTCAAAAAACTCTTTGGCTGTTCGCATGCTTACTTCCCAGGAATTGCTCAATCCTCGCATTTCCGCAGATTCCGAATTATCAAGTCGCGCAAAATCGCGCAGCGAGTCGCGCAATTTTCGCGCACCGAACTGTTCCTATTAACGCCAATAAGCCTTCACAAATCAAGCAAAATAAACTAATAGCGCTATTAGCGCAAAACAAGCAAACAGCCCCGACGGGAATCGAACCCATATCTGCCCTTTAGGAGAGGGCCGTTCTATCCATTGAACTACGGGGCCAGGTCTGTTTGCGTATCAGGCTTTGAAGGCTTCGCGCACCTCCTGCAGTTGGTCTGCATCCAGGACAGGTTGCAGCTCCGGGAGCATGCGGGCGAAGTATTCAGCCGGGGTCCAGCCGTGGAGCGGCTGGGGGGTGGGTTTCTCGAATGCCCAGGTGGGGATGGGAAGGGCAAGGTCGAGAATGACGGGAGCAAGCGGCGCCATGCGACACAACGCATCGGCAGCTTCCTGCGCCAGTGAGGGGTGGGTCTCCAGCGCCTGCAGCACAAAGGTGCAGCTGAGGCGGTTGGGAGTGGATTCCAGTGTGTCGAGCAGTTCCTCCATGCGGTCATCCGACACCTCCAGAAGAGGCTTCAGGAGCGGCAGCACACGCATATCGGCCAGGCTGAGCACGGCATCGAGCAACGTGGTGGGGGTGTACTCATCGCGCACCAGGCGGGTCACCAGTTCCTGCACGCCAGCCAGGTGCTCGGTGGGACCGGGCTGGGCCAGAGTGAGCACATAGGTGGCAGCCTTGCGGCTCAGGACTTCATCCGGTTCATTGGTGGCATAGGGGATGAGCGATTTCCACCCTTCGCCCTTGCGCCCGGTGATGAAGCGGGAGAGCTGAATCAGGCTGCTCTTGCGGGCGGCCACGGTGGTTTTGGAGGCAAAGATGTCGTAGATATCGAAGTTTTCCTCCAGTTTTTCCTCATCATTGCTGGCCATGAGCCCGCAGGCCATCATGGTGAGCGGCCACTGATCCGTGCCGATTTCGTGTACGCGCACCGGGTCATGAGCCATGGCAGCCAGGCGCTCCAGCTCAGAAAGACCGGTAAAATTGTCCTGATAAAGTCCCATGATTCAGATAAAATCAGATGCCGGGGTTAAACTCCACACTCTGCACCTCGGGGAGCTCGCCAAATGGATTATCCAGCGGGGTGGCGGGCTGCTGCGGCTGAGCAATCGGCTCCACCGGCTTGGGGGCGTCCACATCCAGCAGTGCGAGTCGGAGTTCCACCGTCTTATCGGCCACCAGGGCGCTGGTGGGGCACTTGGTCTTGCACTGCTCGTACCAGTTGCGGGCAGCATCCTTGTCACCCTTGCTCTTGGCCAGATCACCCAGCATCAGGTAAGCCAGCGCAGAATATGGGTTGGCTTCCATCTGGGTGATGCGGGTCCAGGTGGGGGCAGAGTCCTTGTTCTGCTGCAGTTCGTAGGTGGCCAGAGCCGCCAGCGCACGGGCGCGCAGCGGCACCGGGGCATCGCTGGCAACCGCCTTTTCCAGCGCGGCAATGCCGGCTTCATCTCCCTTGGCAAGCAGGGAAAGTCCGTTCATGAGCTCAGCGGTCACCGCGGAGGGAGTATTACCGTAGCTCTGCTGCAGCGTCTGAATGGCGGCGGCATCGTACTCATCGGCGCTGGCAATCCCTTCACCAGGTGCTGTAATCTTCATAGCCTGCACCACCTGGGCAGCAGCTTCGTGGCGCATATCGTTGCGGTGGGAGAAGAAGGCAATGACACCACCGGCCACAACACCGAGTGTAATACCGCCCCACATGAGCTTCTTATAGTGGGCGTTGAGGAACTGTTCGTGCCTGGACGGGCCGATGGCAATCTCACCGATAGCCTTGATTTCCTCCGGAGAAAGCGGCAGTGTGTCCTCGTTGGTCTTGCTGTTGTTATCCATGGTATAGCGGTTTATCTGTAAACTTTGTTCAGGATGCGGAGTCGCTCCAGGTCGAAATAGTTATTGAACCCCAGGTTGTGGTATATCTCCAGCGTAGCCTTTGACTTGTTCAGGGTATAGAAATGAATACCCTCCACGTCGGCATCCAGCAGCTCGCTGCACTGGTTGCTGGCGTAGTTGATACCGATACGCTCGATGGAGGATTTATCCCCCCCGGCGCGGAGCATGGCCTTGAGCAGGCGGGCGGGGAAATTGGTACCGGCAGAGAGTTCGGCCATGCGGTTCATGCTGGAAATGGAGGTCACGGGCATGATACCGGCGATAATCGGCACATTGATATCCATGATGCGGCAGCGGTCGCGGAAATCAAAGAAGGCGTGATTATCAAAGAACAACTGGGTGCAGATATAGTCTGCGCCTTCGTCCACCTTGGCTTTCAGGAAATCCATCTCCCTCAGGCGGTTGCGGGAATCCGGGTGTCCCTCCGGGAAGCCTGCCACGCCGATGGACAGGCGGTAGGGGAGATTCTGGCGTTCCTCCCAGTTGCGGATGAAGCGCACCAGGTCGGCAGCATGGCGGAAGGCATCCTGCGTGGGGTCGTAGGGACAGTTGCGGGGTGGGTCGCCACGCAGCGCCATGATGGCGCGTGCACCGGCGCTGATGTAACCGTGCAGGATTTCCTCAATCTCGGCCTCAGTGTGCCCCACACAGGTGAGATGCGGAACCGTGGGTATGCCCCGGCTCTGCATATCATGCACCACAGAGCGCGTAAGGCCGCGTGAACTGCCGCCGGCACCGTAGGTCACACTCACAAAGCTGGGGTTGAACTCCTGCAGTTTAACGACCGTTTCCAACAGCGAAGCTGCCCCCTCCGGGGTCTTCGGGGGGAAGAACTCGAATGAGAAACTCGGGATACGGTCGAACAAGGCGCTCACGGCAACAGGCAGCAATAGTAATTCTTATCAGGGAACAGGGGTCAGCACAGCCTCAATCTCAGGCATGGGCTGAGTCTCCTCTGTGGGCGTGGTAGGGGGAGTGTAGTTCTCCAGGCGCAGGTCACGGCTGCTGAGGAATGGGGATACTATCACCTCATCGCCAGGGCGGGGTTTGCGGTTTTCTTCTGCGACCGGGTCCTTCACGCCGCCGAAATTAACTTGCTTGACCGCAGCAGTATACTGCCCGGATTCCTCATCCTGACCATCTACCGTAGCCTCGCACACGATGTAGTCCTCACGCCGCACAGCAATAAGCAGCCCCTCGTTTACCGGCATGCTCCCCTCTGCCTTGAAAAGCAGAACCGCACAGTCCTCCAGATATGCCGTGACGGCCCCCAGGGAAGATGGTTTAGCGGCGTCTTCCGCAGCCGTGGCGGCTTCTTCTATCTCCTGGCGCCGCTTGGCAGAAGCAATCACACTGCTTTCTTCCGCCGCGGTAAGTTCGGCTTCATTTTTCCTGGCCTCTTCCTGCGCTGCCGCGCGAGCGGCGGCCACTTCAGGCGAATCAGCCTCACCACCAAGGCGGGCCATGCGGGCTTCATGGTCCATCTGGCGCTTTTCGTACTCATTGATTTTCAATTGCGTCTGATACATCTGATACTGATTCTCACGCGCAGGCAGCAACACTGTGAAGGCATAGAACATGAGCCCCACAGTCAGAATCAGAAGCACTAGAATAGTGGCACGAAAACCGTTCATGCAGGCAAGTATAGCAAAAACAGTTGCAGATTCAAGCAAAGAATCTGTCAGAAAATCTGCCCATTTTTGGCATACAGGCTTGATTTCTGCTTGCAAGTTGGCGTCCGGCGGGATATAAAACTGTTAATACAATGTTAAATCTGCCGAACACCATCACGCTTTCCCGCATCATCCTCGTCATCGTTTACACTATAGCTCTGGCGGTGGATGGTGGTGTATCTCCCCATATCAACGAAGTAACCGGAGGCTGGTTCCAGCCGATTTCGGTGACGGCCTGTGTCGCGTTATGGGCATTTGTAGTAGCAGCCATTACGGACTTTTTTGACGGCTACCTGGCCCGCAAATACAATCTGGTCACGAGTTTCGGCAAACTGATAGACCCGCTGGCAGATAAGATTCTGGTGAGCGCAGCGTTCATCTATCTCACCGCCGTTGGCATCTGCCCGTTCTGGGTATCCATCATCATTATTTTCAGAGAGTTTCTGGTTACCGGTCTGCGCCAGCTTGCAGTAGCCCAAGGCACCGTCATTGCGGCAGACCGCCTGGGCAAGTGGAAAACGGCTGCGCAGCTTACCTACTGCATCGCCTGCATGACACAACTCGCCTACGGCGGCAACCTGATTGAACCGCTGCGCTCACTGAGTATCGGAGAAACAGGCTGGTGGTTCCGCGAGGTTGCGCTGTGGGTCAGTGTCATTCTCACCTTGTGGAGTGGAGCCAACTATTGCATCCACAGCCGCCACCTGCTGCGCGGCTGATTCCTCCGCTTATCATTTTCCTCCGCCATGAACAAAACTCTTCTTACCCTCTGCGCCGGAGCACTGCTTCTCGGCAGTTGCCAGCAAAAGCAATACAAAGCCTACTTCCTGACTGAATCCTCCAATCCGGAGGCAGGTGCCGCTTTTAATGTACGCTACAACGGGCGCATGTACAACCGCATGCCCATCATGAGCCTGAAGCATTTTGAAAAGTTCAAATCCTTCATGGCAGATGACGGTTCATACGGAATGGTGCTTTACACGCCCAAGGAATACCGCATGCGCCTGTACACGGAAACCCAGCAGAACGTGGGCAAGCATATTCTGCCAGTCATCGATGGCCTTGCTTTCGACCCCATGGAAATTGACCAGGGGATTTCAGATGGCCAGCTTATCATCTGGGGTGGGTTGAATGGTTATGATTTGCGCCGCATCAGCGAAACGCTCGACCCTGTGGATCCCGAAATGGAGGAAAAGCGCTATCTGGATGATGATCCCCGCCCCAAGCCGGAGCTGCCGAAGCAAGCAGCCCCGACAAAGGACGAACACGGCAGAATCATCCCCGAACTGTTCTCTTCATCCACCCACAGTAAGAAGCAGTGATCCTCCCCCGGCTCATAGCAACACTGGCGCTGCTCTGCACCGCGACCTGGGCGCAACCCCATGATTTGGTGTACACTCTGCCTACGGACAATAAATCATTGTTCACTACGGGTGGAGATGATTACTACGTGTATGTCGACCGCGTGTTTGAAGGCGTAAAATCGAAGCCCTGGCAGGCGGGCACTTACGGCATGGTGCGTAACCCGTTTCGCCCGAGTCCCGGGGCAAGGGTGATGTACAGTCGTTTTCACGAGGGTATAGATGTCAAACCCATCTACCGCGATGACCGCGGCGAACCACAGGACGATGTGCACCCAGTTGCGCCGGGAACAGTGGTTCACGCCAGCACAAATCCCCGCCACAGCAACTACGGACGCTATGTGGTCGTGGCTCACCAGGTACCGGAAGGCACCATTTATTCATTGTATGCGCATCTGGCGTCTGTCGATTGCAGCGTGGGTGAGCGAGTCACCGCGTGCAGTGTCATCGGCCGGCTTGGATACAGCGGCGTGGGGCTCAACAAGACCCGAGCCCACCTGCATCTGGAAATCGGCCTCATGATTAACAGCCGCTTTGCAGATTTTTACACAGGGGAAAACAAGCATGGGAACTTCAATGGCATGAACCTCGTCGGTTTTAACCCGTCCCATGTGCTCCTTGCCTGTAGTAGAGGGGCCCCTTTCTCGGTCTCAGCCTATTTTGCCACACTTAAGGAACATTACCGCGTGGCGGTACCCTGCGCGGGCACCATGGATATCATGCGACGCCACCCCTTTCTGTATAAGGGAAGCCGCAGCGAAACCAGGCGGCCCCGGTCTCTCGAAATCGCCTTCACGGCAGAGGGGATTCCCATCGGCATCTATCCGGCAGAACGTGAGGTGGCACAGCCATACGTCCTGTCATGCCGCCCCATGCCCACCGTGCAGCAGAACTGCACCGTCAACAGGGTCAAACACAACAGTGCCAACGCCACCCTCACCCGCTCAGGACTCTGGTATATCACTCAATTCCTCTGGCTGGAGGGCATCTATCCTCCACCTTCCGCAACTGAGGTCCCCTGACTTTGAACACGCTCATGAAGCCGCACATTCTTTTTCTCCTGTCCTTCCTGACCAGCGTATCAGCCGTGGCAGATACGCAACAAGCCAGCGCATTACTGAGAGCGGGCCGCCCGGCCGATGCTCTTGAAACCCTGCAAGGAGATACGTCCGCCGAGGGAAGCTACTGGAAAGGGCGAGCCCTCATTGACCTTGGGCGGCTTCAGGAGGCAGCCGGATTGCTGCAGCAGGTTCCGGCAGACCATGTTCTGTACCCATACGCAGCCAGAGGGCTGCTTTACTGTGCATGGAAAAGCAACAGCGTAGACTTCGCGGTGATAGCCACCCCCATGGTCACCAGCAGCAACAAAGAAATTGCCACCCTGGCCACGGCGGCTCTGGCAGAATACTGGCTGCACCAGCCACACAGCCAGGACAATTCTGCTCTGGAGCATCTGCGCCAGCTCGCGCAGACACAACCGGAACTGCAGCCCCTGCTCCGTTTGCTGGAGATTGACAACCTGCGCCAGCGCCGGGAGTTTGACAAAGCTATCGAGCAGTGCAGACTTCTGGAGAATGACCGTTCCCTGCCCATGATTATGCGGCAACGCGCACGCCTGGCCCTCTCTGAGGTATATTACGCAAAAGAAGAAGCAGATGCGCAGAAAGAAGAAAAGAAGGCACCGCGCGGCCTTCCGGGGCTGTCCATCATCGGCAGTGATGATGAACAAGCCCCCTCCGGCTACGATGACGGCAAAGGTGAAGAGACCCTGCTGCATTTCATTTCTTCGCATCCGGAATCACCATTGCTGGAGGAGGCATTCCGCCGCCTGCAGGAGCGGGATGCTTTCAGGAACAGCGAATACGCAGGCAGCAAATTACGGGAGTGGATAGCAGAGCCGCTCAAATCGCGTCGTGCAGCCCTGGCCCTGCTGATTAAGCAACATCTCCTGACACCGGAAGGCTCATACGAAACGCCTCTTGATGTCACTTGTGCCAACACTGCAGCCGCCACCTGTCCACACGAACAGGCGACCCGCATCATCCTGCTGGAACAGACCCGCTGGTTTCTGGAGCGGGAGAAAACGCACGAGGCCCTGCTCTACCTTGGCATGATTCAGCAGGATGATGTTTTCAAACGATTCTACGAAAATCAGCTGCACAGTACGAATTCGGTCTCCACAGCCCGGAATTACCTGAAATGTGCCCGTGAGGCGCCCGAATCTCTGCGTGCAGCAGCTCTTACCAATGCTCTTATCTGTGCCTTGCGTGCTGGAGATGAAGCTACACAGGAGGCAGTCATCAACATGCCGGATATCCCGGAGGAACAGCACTTCTCCCTGATTCTCACGCGGATAGCCTACTGGCTGGACAAAGACCCGACCAAAGCGCAAGCGGATATCGACCAGCTGAAAACCCAGCAGGCCCCCAACAGGCAGCTGCAGGCCGATCTGGAAATGGATCAGGCTTATCTGCATCTGAAAAACAACCCGGCTGCAACCCGGGAGCTCCTGAACAAAAGCAACATCAGTACTCAACTCACAGAATTGAGCGAAGAGCGCCAGCTGCGTTTCTTTGCCCTGCAGGAGGAAGCAGTAAAGCGGCTCGCCGGCGCAGAAGACAATGCTGGCACCTCCCGAGAGGTCATTGAAATCATACAAGAAGCGGCAAGGAAAGTCCGCTCACCACGCGTTCTCGCCATGCTTACACTGCATCTGGCAAGTCTGCAGTCTGCCCAGGGGATGCACGTCGAAGCGCTTCATACCATCAACACCTTCCTGCGCAAGTACCCCAAAAGCGATTATGCCGAACGAGCCCGCTACATGGCAGCCCGTGAGTCCGAATTCATCGGCACTTTGGAATCGCTCCGCCGTGCGGCATCGTTCTATGCCACCTGCGCTGAGAGAAGTGAGGAGTTGGCCGTGAAAGCCGGTATCCGTCATGCGGCAGTTCTGCTCCGACTGGGAAACCACGAAGAATCTGAACATATTCTGGTGCGAATCATGCGCCGGCATCCGGATATGCGCCCGGAGGACAAATCGCTTGTCAATGCAGTGCTGGCAAACAACAAAGCACTTCTAGGCACAGCAGAAGGCCGCAATGAAGCCATTGAAATCGTGGGGCGCTCTCTGAGCGACACCTCGCTGCCGACCTGGTGGCGCTACCGGGTGTTGCTGCACCACGCCACCCTCTGCGCACGCGATGGCCGCTACGAAGCAGCCCTGCGCGATTACGAGGAAGTGCTCAGCATGAAACCCGCCATGGGTGAGCGCCCCACCAAAGCCGACTGGCACATTCTGTACAGCGCCGGTTCCGGAGCCGTCATGCAGCTGCTGTATCTGAAGCGCTACTCCGAAGCGGCAGACATGGCCGACCGCATCGCCGAGTGGAACAAAGACGAAGCCGACCCCTCCAAACGCAAGCAATTCAGCAACTGGGCGGAATACATCCGCCAGACCAACTTCGTCAACCAGGATATCCTGCCGTTCTGAGCCGGGGTGAGATTCGTGGTTGCGGGAATGAAGTTCCAGAGCTACGATTTGTACAGCAGCGGCAGGAGAAGCTCCGCCACGCGCAGGGAGCCGAAGCGGCTCAGGTGGTTCGTGTCGCGGTACAGGAACTTGCCATCTATCCGCAGCGGGTAAGTTCCCTGCACCTCCAGCGCGGGTGAAATATCCACCACGGTGGCCAGATTCATTCGCTCCAGGCTCTGCATGAAGGGTTCTTCCGTGGCGGTCGCGTCGGCATACTGCTCCAGCGTCTGGAGCGGGAGCTCGTATTCCAGGCCCAGCAGGTCGCGCCGCAGGTAGCGGTTCACATGGTTAGTGCTGCGGGGGTGGAAAGGATTATCGCGCAGCACCAGCACCTGCTTGCCCATTGCTTTCAGGCGGCGGCAGGTCTCGCGCAGTCCCTCCTCCATGTGGCGGCGGATATCCGCCGTCGGGATGCGGCGCAGGTTCCAATCGCGCATGCTGCCGGCGGAGAAGCGCAAGTGCCAGTAGCAGGAAATCACCACGGTGCGGATGTGTTTCTGCCGCTCCAGCCAGGCCAGCAGCAGCTCCCCGCGCTGGCGGTTCCAGCGGGCGTTGCCTCCTTGCAGCTCCATAAAGCAATTCCAGGCCGGCACGCAGGAGTTATTCAGATACATACCGCGCATGCCGCCGCGTTCGCGCAGCAGTTTATCCAGCCCGTAGTGCAGGTGCCAGGCGTGGCTATCGCCCATCAGGAAAAAGCTCACCGGCTCGCCCACATCATTCCCGGCCACCTGAGGCACGTGCTGGAATGCACGGCTCGGGAAACCGTTCAAATCGGCAGCCTTGGCGCGGCCCGTCAGGATATAGTGCGAAAACTGCATTTCCTCCTCATCAATGGCATTGGGCAGCGACTTCTGCAAAGCTGCATCAGTGTATACCCACTGGCACACACCGCCCGGCAGCGCAAGCGCCAGCACCGCCACAGCACCGGCAAAGCGCAGCCCCCTGCCCCAGCCGCCGCAGCGCGATTCGACCAGCCGCCAGAGTCCCCAGGCCAGCAGGAAGGAGAGCACCACCATGCCCACCTTGTCCGAAACGCCCACATCGTCAAAGGTGGCATAGCGCCAGAGCGCCATCACCGGCCAGTGCACCAGGTACAGGGAAAAGGAAACAGCGCCAATCTGCTGCAGCGGGCGCCAGTTCAGCAAAGAGCCCACCGGGCCATGCGCACCATAGCGCAGCAGCAGGGCCGCCCCCAGCAGGCCGGGCAGCACCATGGGAGACCCCGTCTCGCACCACCAGACCGGGAGAATCAGCAGCACCGCCCCCAACAAGGCCAGCACCGCGCGCACCCACTCACGCCGCGGCAGCGGTGCCACCAGCACCAGGGCAGCCAGCAGCGGCTCCCACAGGCGCGTTGCCAGACTGTAATACGGCGGAAAAATCTCCAGCAGCACCGTGACCAGCGGCAACACCGCAGCCCATTCATCCCCATATTGCAGGAAGAAGTAGAGCCCCGCAGAAGCCACCGCCAGCAGGGCAAACACCGCATACCGCCAGCGCCCGCACAGCCTCGCCACCAGCGGCAGCAGCAGGTAGAGCTGCACCGTAAGCCCCACATACCACAGGTGCATCAGCGGGTTATCCTGCGTGGCGGGGCTGAAATAATCGCCGCTGTGCGCCACATATTCATTACTCATCCCGGCACAGGCGGCGGCAAAGGTGCCCAGCATCACCTTGTACAAATCCGGCTGCAGCACCACTGCCCCCGCCAGCACCAGCGGAAGCCCCACAGCCAGCACGGGCGGAGCCAGCCGCCACACCTTGCGGTTCAGGTAGGCGCCATAACGCAGCCCGGGCAGTTTTTCGCCGCTCAACTCGGAGCGGAACATCAGGAAACCGGTGATGAGCAGAAACACATCCACCCCGAAATAACCACAGGGGCAGAGCTCTGCATCCAGATGATACAGAAGCACCGCCAGAATCGCCAGGGCACGCAGGCCGTTGATATGCGGCAGGAACGATTGTTGAGCAAGTGAGACGTTTTGCATGAGCGCGCCGAATGCTAACACATTTCCGCCCATTGCACAAGGGCTAAAATCCCTTGACCCGCCGCGGGCCTTCATGTAGAATAGGCGGCAGATGAAGAAGCCCATAGTCCGCAAAGTAGAGCAGGTTCCGGTATCCCGTTTCTATGAAACCTACCGCAGCACCCTGGAAATGCAGCTGCTGAACACCCCGCTGGGTATGTCCCGCCCCATCGTGCAGGCGGCATTCAACCGCCCGGGCCTGGCACTGGCCGGCTACTTCGGCTACTTTGCCCACGAGCGAATCCAGGTCTTCGGCGCGGCAGAAATGGCCTACCTGGGCACCATGACCCAAGCCGAGCGCGAGGAACGCCTGGACCACATCTGCAGTCTGGATGCCCCCTGCCTCATCTTTGCCCGAGGGGTGGATGTGCCGGCGGATGTGCTGGCCATTGCAGACCGCTACAACCTCTGCGTGTTCCGCACGGCGCTGCTCACCATGGATTTCGTGAACCGCGCCACCTACATCCTCGAAAACGAGTTTGCGGACAGCACCACCATGCACGCCTGCATGGTCGACGTGCGCGGCGTGGGTGTGCTCATCACCGGCAAGGGCGGCGTGGGCAAGAGCGAGATTTCCCTCGGCCTGGTGGAGCGCGGCTCCTCCCTGGTGGCAGACGACATGGTGCGCATCCGCAACCTGGGTGGCGATCTCATTGCCACTGCGCCCCCGCTGAGCAGCGGCTTCATCGAAATCCGCGGGCTGGGCATTATCAACGTAACCAACCTCTTCGGCCTGAAAGCCTACCGCAAGGAAAAGCGCATCGACCTCGTCATCAACCTCTTCAGCGGTGAAATGACCGAGCTGGAGCGTCTCGGGCTGGAGCGCAGGTATATCAACATCCTCGGCGTGGAGGTGGAGCACCTCAACCTGCCCGTGGCCCCGGGCCGCGATATGTGCCGTCTTGTGGAAGTGGCCGCCCTGGGCCGCTACCTGCGCGACAGCGGCTACGATATGGCCAGCGAATTCAACAAGCGCCTGAACAAGGAAATCGCCAACCGCACCGTCTACCCCGGCAACGCCGAATAATCACACCATGAGCACGCCCCTTTCTGAAATCGTTTCCCTGCTGGATTCCACCCTGAGCATCAGCGAAATACGCGATGCCTCCGTAGCCATGAACGGCCTGCAGGTAGAGAATGACGGCACCGTGACCAAAGTGGCCCTGGCGGTGGATGGCTCGCAGAAGAGCATCGATGATGCCATTGCCGCCGGCGCCGACCTGCTGGTGCTGCACCACGGTATCTACTGGTGCGGCCTGCAAGCTGTCAAAGGCTGGTGGAAGCAGAAGCTCGTTTCCTGTCTGAACAATAACCTGGCCATCTACTCCGCCCACCTGCCCCTGGACCTGCACCCGCAGCTCGGCAACAACGCCGGCATTGCCAAAGCCCTGGGACTCACCGAGGTGCAGCCGGAGGTGGACTACCACGGCACCCTCATCGGCCTCTCCGGCATCTTCCCCGGCACCGTGGGTGAGCTGCAGGCAAAGTACGCCGAAATCACCGGCTCCCCAGTCACCGGCGTGGTACATGATACCGCCCTGCCCGCCGGGCGCATTGCCCTGTGCAGCGGCGGCGGCGGTGAGGAGATTTACCAGATGCACGCCAAGGGCTACGGCACCTACCTCACCGGCGAGGAAAACCACTGGGTGAGCAACGCCGCGCGCGATATGGGCATCAATATCCTCTTTGCCGGGCACTACGCCACCGAAACCTTCGGCGTGAAAGCCCTGGGCGAGCTGCTGGCCGACCGCTTCGGGCTGCCCACCGTGTTCATCGATAACCCCACCGGCATGTAACCATGCTCATCATCGTCGAAGACCAGCTCGGCACCCGGCTGGACCAGTACCTGGCCGCCCAACTGCCGGAGCTTTCCCGCGCCCGCATCCAGGCTCTCATCAAGGAAGGCGAAATCACCGTGAACGGCAAATCCACCAAGGCCAAAACCCCGGTGGAGCGCAACATGCGCATCGAGGTGAACATCCCCGAACCCGAACCTGCCGAAGCACAGCCGCAGGATATCCCCATCTCCGTGCTCTTCGAGGATAAGCACGTCATCGTCATCGATAAGGAAAGCGGCATGGTGGTACATCCCGCCGCCGGCAACCCGGATGGCACCCTCGTGAACGCCGTGCTCTTCCACTGCGGTGATTTATCCGGCATCGGCGGCGTGGAGCGCCCCGGCATCGTCCACCGGCTCGATAAGGACACCAGCGGCTGCATCGTGGTCGCCAAGAACGACCAGGCCCACCTCTCCCTCACCACCCAGTTCGCCGAGCGCGACACCGGCAAAATCTACCTCGCCGTCGTCCAGGGCTGCCCGAAGGAACCGAAAGGCACCGTCTTCACCAACATTGGCCGCCACCCGGTCAACCGACTCAAAATGGCCGTGGTGAACCCCGGCAGCGGCAAACCCGCCATCACCGACTGGGAAGTACTGCACTACGATGCAGCCACTGATTCCTCGCTCGTCATGTGCACCCTGCACACCGGCCGCACCCACCAGATACGCGTCCACATGCTTCACCTGGGCCACCCCCTCATCGGCGACCCCATCTATGCCCACCCCCAGCGGCAGAAGGCCAGGCCCGGCCGCCTCATGCTGCACGCCTGGCGCCTCGCCTTCAATCACCCGGAGGATGGCCGCCGCATCGCCATCCAATCCCCCATTCCTGCGGAGTATACCCCCTGGCTCATCGGCCACGAGCTGCCCGAATGGGAAGAAGTGCGCACCAACTGAATAGGTTAAATCACATGGCCCGTTCCGTGTCTCTGTTTCTCTGCGTCCTGCTGTTGCAGATGCTGCTTGTTTCGTGCAGCACTCGAATTCAGATGACCTGCCTGCTCCCCTCCCGCACAGGTCTGACCAAGGGCAGCACGCTGAGCATTCAGCATGACGATAATAGCGCAACGGCTCGCCAGCTCAGCCGAACGCTGACGGCTGCATTGAACGAAACAGGCTTCTATACCATCAAGCCGGACGGGGAATACCTGCTGACTCTGAACAATGTCCGTGAGCACACCCGGACCCGCAATCCCGGTGAATACGCAGTGGGAGCAGATGAGCGGGAGACTGACCTTTCAGTCGGTATCCAGCTCTGCCGGAAGGGGGCAGCCCAATGCTTTTATGCCGCCGGCTACAGGCAGAGCTCAGAAGGCGACGTGGCTGATTTCGACAGCCTTTGCCACGACATATGCAAAGACTTGTGCCCACACCGTGTCACTTACCAGGAAAAAGTAACCCCGCCCGCAGGCAATCCATTCTTCGAACAGGCGGTGGAGTGCTGCCGGGCCGGCCACTGGGACACCGCTGCCCCATTAGCCAGAAAAGCAGTGCTGCTGCAGCCGGCGGAACTGGAAACCCACTACCTGCTTGGCCTCATCCAACGCGAACTCGGGTATTACAAAGCTTCGACCGAATGCTTCCGCCAGGCTCAGCGGGCAGATGCAGTCCAGTATAATTCTGCGCTGCAAACCAGCGAGACTCAGGCGCTGAAACAATTACGCCTTTCCCCGACAGACCGTAGCTGGAAGCACGATCCGTTGCTCCATTCCTACAGAAAGCATAAGGAAATCCCACTTTCTGAGTTCATACTCATGGGTATCCTCGAAACAGCCAGCCCGGGTCCGTTACCTTTTTGAACAAACACCAGGGAGAGCAGAGCGAAAACCACATGAGGCCAACGCTCCGGCATGAAATTCACAGTAGCGGCATAGTCTGCTGTTTTTCAAAATGGATGAAGTCTCAGCTATCATCAGATTCAGTATTGCTTTCCTCATCTGTTTCCCCCTCATTATCAGGTGAGGAGGAATAACCGGCGGGAAAAATTCGCAGCACATCAGTATAAAACCGGCTGTGATTTTCATAGACGGCTGACATATGTTCAGAAACCATGATGCCGGTACCACTTCCCCAGAACGAGTTCTCCAGCGGGGCAATCAGCTCCCACATGACGTGCACGTACTGCATCCAGGCATATTCTGCATCATCCAGCAGACTCATCATGTATGCATAGCGGAGGTCATTTGCAAGGGTGGCTCGGGAATAACAGGCACCCAGCAACAGCTCATATCCTTCAGCCAAAGCATCCTTGCAGGCTCTGCGCACATCCGCCCGCACGGCATCACCAGATTTGCGATAAAAATGAATGGCATGGCCTTCTCCCTCAGTCCCCATTACCATAAACGAGGGAATCGCCATAGGCTGCATGGGTGGAGGTGGTATAAAATCCAGATTTTCACGCTTTTTGTCCTCTCTGATCCAGGATGCATATTTTCGCATGATCTCAAGATCATCAGTGAAAACTTTCTGAATTGCCGCAAGGTTGTTCTCGTAATACGGCATTACATCAAGATCCGAAAACCCCTCTTCCATATTTAGAGTCAGCGCTTCACAAACAAATTTAAGCTGCGCCAGATAAGCCGTTTCCATCCATTTGCTTAATAACTCCAGTTTCGTCTCCACTTCTTTGCGGATAGTCGCATCATCTTCCGGACCGAGCTCTACTTCATATGCGTAATCCTGAAGAAGAAGCTGATGATTCAACCGGACAAACGCGGAATCCCGGCGCATACAGTCAAGCAATGAGCCCGCCACTTCCGAGCGTCCGGTCTCGGGAAGCTCATAATCAGCATCCGCGGAGGGAAAAGCCTCCAGGAACAGAATGGCAAGGAACTCCTGCTGAGCCAGATTAGCCAGCAGCGGCACGAGCAGCTTACGATGGTCGTGAACATGCTCCATGAGGAGCTCTTTATCCTCCCTTATATCGCAGCTCCGGTAATAGTCATACCGTGAAGGCAACATCTCCCATTCGCTGAACACCGAACGTAACAATCTGGCCATGTACAAATTGCCCAGGTGCTGGTCGCGCGTTTTCTTCAGCCATGCATCAGACTGCGGCGACGAGGGGAATGAGTTCGACAGGCCGGAGGGATGCACAGGCACCAGAGTATTGATGGCTGAATCCCTGGAAGCTTCAAGTGCGGCATCCCATATATCTGCCACGGCCCACACCGTCTCTGCCACATGCCCAGGAGAGGAGCCTTGCAAGGCATTCAGGATGCGGACTCGATACAGGTCGGGTAAATCCGCAGGCAGATCTTCTGCTGTAAGTTCGTGTGGCTCTGCGGCGAGAAGTTCGCTCATGGTTCCGGCAAACTTCTGCAGCACGGCATCCAGGCGGGCCTCCACCTGCTGTATCTTCGAGTCTGCCGCAACCTTATCGGTATAGCGGGTTGACATCAGAGCCGACAGGTAAGCATGCGCAGCATCTTTCACATCATTCTCCCTGCATTCTGTTGTCAACTGCGACGGAGCCTCCCGGAAAGCATGGTAAGCACCAATGCCGCCCGCAGCCAGGAGCGCCCCGGCAAAAATCATAATCATTGTTCTCTTCATCCTCATATCGGTATTTTCAGATGCATTGATACGTGAACACACTGTTCCCACCGATCGCTTCTACAAACATTGTAACTGACAGACTCGAAAGAAGTGCAATCTCTTTGAAAGAAGCTTTGTTCATAAAGAGAACCTATTCACTCAGCACCCCCTATTTCCGGCACAGGTTCCACCTCCTCATACTGAAGATGCGGTGAGAGGATGAAAGCCAGATACTGCTCATGCGTTGCGTACAGTGGGAAGCGCAGCATCTGGGCCTCTGCCGAAATATCTGTGTGCGCCATAGCGCCCTCGGAAGCCTGCCAGCCCGGGTCATGCGCAGCCACCATACTCTCTGCGTATGCATTCCAAGCCTCTTCCGCAGCAAGAAACAACTGCCGGGACCGCTCCTGCACCGCTGAATAAAAGCTCATTTCCACCGCGCCTGGAAGCGGCACACCGGAGACCAGTGCGCTTCCGCGTTCCGTGCCGAAACACTCCGTAATCTGTTCCGCACAGAGTTTGAGATACCCCAGCCAAAGCCGGGCGGCACGTCCGGCAGCTGCTGAACGAGCAGCATCCGTAACGCCGGTTTCATGCGCCAGTTCATGCACCATAAGCGGAGTCTCCGGCGCGGCAACCACCGGACTATCAGCACCACCGGCAAGCAGATCCACGGTCCCCTCCTCTGCCTCCTCATTGCCATGCGAAAGCGCAGTATCCGTCTGTTGTTCCCCCTCGGCCTCATCATCCTCTAATCCCCAGGGCACGGCATACAGAAATGAATGGAAATCCTGTCGGTACTCTCGTTGTAATTCGTTGCGGAAATACTGTTTACATTCATTCACTGTATCCGGATCCAGCAAACAGGCGGCCATGCCGAGCTGGGCCATGGCAAAACGCATCTGCGCTTCGTATGACTTCTGAGCCGCAGCCAGAGCACTGAATGCAGCCGTCTGAATCACCTGTTTTTCACCATCCTCAGCTTCGGCTGATTTCTGCCAGAGCTGCAGCACCGCATTCAATTCCTGCCTGATGGAATCCCAGAACAACTGCTCTTCCGGGATGAGCCCGGTATAACCCATGCGGGCGTTTTCAACACGGCGTTTGACTGCAACCCGCTCGGCTGCCACATTTTTTTTCTCCACCGCTGTGCGGGCTGCCTTTTCACGGGCATCCAGATATGAGGAAAACTCTGCCAGACGGTCATCATAAAAACGGCTGGCGGCATCCCCCTGAGCCATCGTAACAGGAGACAACGCCAGTACTATCATCACAGGGTGCAGTTTTCGCATGCCCACAGTCTACCACACCACCCTGCCAAGGCAAGTAAAAAGCCCGCTATATGGCGGAAACTGTGGCATACGCGGCGGTATGCTGCACTTATCACTTTCCCGCGCACTCAACATGTGGTAAAGTCCGCTTTATCACGTTATGGATACCCCGAAGAACTACTACATCCCCACCGTCATCGAGAAAACCAGCCAGGGCGAGCGAGCCTACGACATCTATTCCCGCCTGCTGCTCGACCGAGTCATCTTCATCGGAACGGAGATTGACGACACCGTGGCCAACTCAGTGATTGCGCAGCTGCTTTTCCTGCAGATGACGGACCCGAAGAAGGATATTCACATCTACATCAATTCCCCCGGTGGTTCCGTGACGGCTGGTCTGGCTATCTACGACACCATGCAGTTCGTTTCCTGCGATATCAACACCTACTGCATCGGCATCGCCGCAAGCATGGCCTCTGTGCTGCTGGCTGCCGGCACCAAGGGCAAGCGCTTCTGCCTGCCGAACTCGCACGTGATGATTCACCAGGTGCGCGGCGGCGCCCAGGGCACAGCGGCGGATGTGGAGCGCACCATCAAGTTCATGTTCAGCCTGGACAAGCGCCTCACCGGCATCCTCTCCCAGCACACCGGCAAGGATTTCGATACAGTGAAGCAGGACCAGGACCGCGATAATTACATGACTGCCGAGGAGTCCCTTGCCTACGGTCTGGTGGACCGCATTCTGGAGCATACCCCGGCGCAGAAGAAATAACCCCTGCCCCTCATGGCCAAGAAGAATAAGAAGACCTGCATCATCTGCGGCGGGGAGGAGTGCGACGGACGCCCCATGCTCGACCTGGACGGCACCCATATCTGCTACCAGTGCGTGGAGGGCATGGCTTACCACATGTTCCGTTCGGAGATGGGTGATGTGGCCGCAGACCGGTTCCTGACGCTCATCAAAGGCACCCACCCCGAAATTATCCCTCAGGAAAAGGCGGATGATTCCCCTGTACTGGAAGTGCAGACGCGCAACCAGGATGAGCTGCCCACCCCGGAGCAGATGCACAAGATGCTGGATGCCTACGTCATCGGCCAGGAGCGCGCCAAGCGCACCCTCTGCGTAGCGGTATACAACCACTACCTGCGCCTGCGCCAGCCCAAGACGGATGACGGCGTGGAAATTGAAAAGAGCAACATCCTGATGGCGGGCTCCACCGGCAGCGGCAAGACCCTGCTGGCCAAGACCCTGGCCCGCATCCTGGATGTTCCCTTCTGCATCGTGGACGCCACAACGCTGACGGAGGCCGGCTACGTGGGCGAGGATGTGGAAAACATTGTCCTGCGTCTCCTGCAGGCCGCGGATATGAACGTGGCCAAGGCCGAGCGCGGTATCATCTATGTGGATGAAATCGACAAGATTGGCCGCAAGACCCAGAATGTGAGCATCACCCGCGATGTTTCCGGCGAAGGTGTGCAGCAGGCCCTGCTCAAGATTGTGGAAGGCACAGAGTGCAACATCCCGCCCAAGGGTGGCCGCAAACACCCGAACGAGCAGTACATCCGCGTGAATACGGAGAATATCCTCTTCATCTGCGGCGGCGCCTTCGTGGGGCTGGAAGGCATCATCCGCAAGCGACTCGGTTCCTCGGCCATGGGCTTTGCCGCCGTGGAGGAAGGCCGCGATGCCAAGGAATACACTGAGGAGGAGATTCTCTCCAAAGCCATGCCGGAGGACTTCTTCATGTTCGGCATGATTCCCGAACTCATGGGCCGCCTGCCCATCTTCACCCCGCTCACCACCCTCACGGAAGACCAGCTCATGCACCTGCTCACCGAGCCGAAGAACGCCCTGGTGAAGCAGTACACGAAGCTCATGGCCATGAACAACGCCAAGCTCAAGGTGGAGGAAGAAGCCCTGCGTGCCATGGCAAAACAAGCTATCGAGCGTGGCACCGGTGCCCGTGCCCTGCGCGGTATCTTCGAAAACCTCATGCTGGATGTCATGTACAAGGTACCCAGCGACAAGAGCATCGAAACCGTCACCATCACCGAGGATGTGGTGCTGGGCAAGTCTGAACCGAAAATCAAGCGCCGCAAGGCCTGCAAGAACTAATCATGCTGGTACTGGGAATCGAGTCGAGTTGTGATGAAACCGCCGTGGCCCTCATCGAGGACACCGGCAGCGGGCAGCCGCAGCTGCTCAGCTCAGTCATCTCCACCCAGATTCCCCTGCACCGCATGTACGGCGGTGTGATTCCCGAACTCGCTTCGCGCAACCACTCCGCCAACCTGCCTGCCGTGCTTCGCGAGGCGCTGGATAAAGCCAACCGCAGCGTTCACCAGGTGGATGTGTTTGCCAGCACCGCCGGCCCCGGGCTCGTGGCCGCCCTGCTGGTAGGCAACACTGCCGCCAAGGCCCTGGCACTGGCAGCCCGCAAGCCTTTTGTGGCCGTTAACCACCTGGAGGGGCACATGCTCTCCCCCTTCATCACCCACCCCGCCGGTCTGGTGCCCCACCTCAGCCTGGTAGTGAGTGGGGGGCACAGTCTGCTCATTGATGTGAAAGGCCCCGGCGATTACACACTGCTGGGGCGCTCCCGCGATGATGCAGCCGGCGAGGCGTTCGACAAAGTGGCCAAGATGCTGGATTTACCCTATCCCGGTGGGCCGGAGATTGACAAACTGGCCGAGCGGGGTGACCCTGAGCGCTTCAAGCTGCCCCGGCCCATGATGCACGAAGACCACCTGGATTTCTCCTTCTCCGGCTTGAAGACCGCCGTGCTCTACACCCTGCCCAAACTGGTAGAAAGCGGCAACCCGCATGATCTGGACGAGCAGACCATGTGCGACCTCTGCGCAGGGGTGCGACAGGCCATCATCGATGTGCTGCTGCACAAGGCCATGAAGGCTCTGCGCAAGAGCCGCCACAAGGTGCTGGCCGTTTCCGGCGGTGTTTCCTGCAACCGCGGACTGCGCTCCCAGCTGCAGGATATGTGCGAACGCCGCCGCATCGAGCTCATTCTGCCGCCGAACAGCCTGACCACTGACAATGCCGCCATGATTGCCTTTGCCGGCTTGCTCCGTGCCAGATCCGGCGATTTCTCCCCGCTCGATACCCCTGTTGACCCGAACCTCAAACTTGCCGGCGTGCAGCTCCGCAAATAACCATGGGACTACGAGAAAGACTTGACGAGATTCTGCCCACCCTCCTTCCGGAGAAAGCAGAAAACGCCATCAAGGGCAAGGAACTGATTGCCCGGGTGCGGGCCGTGCTGGGTGAGGCGTATTCCGACCACTCGCTCCGCTCCCAGTTCTCGTTCATGGTGCTGGATGCAGGCTCATGCCTGGCTCGTGTGGAAAACGGCCAGGGCTACTACCTGCGCAGTGATGAAGACGCCCCCAGCCTGCAGACCGTCTTTGGCGGCAGTGCCGAGGGAGATACCATGCTGCACCGCGCCATGGCACTGGCAGTGCGCCTGTACGACACGGCCGGTCAAGGCGTATTCGTCTACCCGGTAGAAGAAGAGGAAAGCTGGGGGCACCCCGACCTGGTGGCCGTTCAGTGGCCCGCCGGGGCCTGGGATGCCGAGGGAGCCTACATCATGGAAGATGGGCAGGAGGAGCTCTCCTTCCGCGCTATCTGCGTGGGCTTTGCCGAAGACGAGGAAAGCTGCCGCCAGGCCTTTTTCCGCGCACTGGCCTGCGGACAGTGGGCCCAGGAATGCGAGCTTCTCCTGCTGCCCGGTGCGGCCAATGAGGAGGAACTCACCGACCTGGCAGCCCGCTACGGCGTGGGTATCCGCTGTCTGGATGCCGATGAACCCGCCATGGACGCCATGCCGCGGGCAGATGAGATTTTCCGCCTCAGCACAGATGATGCGCGCACCCTGCTGGCCAGTCTGCCGCAGACCACATTGGCCCGCCCGCGTCATCGCGAATTTTCTGCCCGGGCAGCTGCCGCCATGCCGGATACTGCCGTGGTGCTGCACTGGGCGCGCGGCTGCGCCGAGCGCGGGCGCGTAGAACCCTTTGAACACCGAGTAGCTGTCAACTGATATCTATGGTTAAATCCTTTATCAAACGACTGGTCGGCCCGCGGGCTAACAGATTGTTCCTGGTGCTGGGCATTCTGCTCACCATATTCTCGCTGTACAAACTGCTGCGCACCGCCATGTATGTGCACGAATCCGTGGTGGTCACCGCTACTGTGACGGATGTGCTGCAGAAGCCCTTTGAATCGACAGGCGAAGCCCTGAGCCACGGCAACCTGGCACTAGGCGGCTCCACTTCCTACCAGGCCATCGTGCGCTACACCGTACCGAGCGGGCTGCTTATCGACCGCATGATGACGGATGCGGACGATACAGACTACACCGTGGGTCAGCAGGTGGAAGTCATCACCCCTGAGCTGGATCCCAGCCGGGCCCATATCAACAAGTGGAAATTCATATGGGGCAGCAATTGCATGCTGCTGGGATGCGGCATCATCAGTCTCCTGCTCTGGCTGTGGCTGAAGGAACGCGGAGTTTCTGCACCAGCACCCTCCCCCCGCAAATCCAAAGGCAGACAGAAAAAGAGCAGCAAAGCGGCGCCAGCTGCTCCCCGCAAACGCACAGCCAGCAAAAAAAAGAAGGCCTGACGACCCATGGCGCAGCTCTATTCCCGAATTCCTGTGCAGAATATGCAGCGAGGCGAACGCATGGTCTATGAGGCCATGGCTCTGCTCCCGCAGGATTGGGTGATTTTTCACAGCTGCAAGGAAGATTACCGGGAGCATGACCGCTACATACACTACGAAGCGGATTTTGTGGTACTGGTGCCAGAGCGAGGACTGGTGGTCATCGAAGTGAAGGACTGGCCACAGGCGAGAATCCGCGATGGCGTGTGGGAAAGTCGCAGGCACGAGGCAGACGAATGGCAGCGCCACACTCACGCCCCGCTCGAACAAGCCAACATTGCGCTGCAGAAAATCATGCGCAGTCTCACCCGCAGCGGTTGCCTGCCCAAGACCCCTGCGCGCTGGCCGGAGCACCGCCACATGGCCATCCTCACCCAGGCAACCCCGGTGGTCCAAAACGGCTATAATATTCCTTTTGATTCGCTCTACCTCTGCGGTGCGGATGCTCTTGGCCAATTGCAGCACCGCCTGGAATCTCTGTTCATTCTGGGGCAGAAAGAACTCATGTCTGCCCGGCGCATGCAGAAAGTGGCAGAAATGCTGGCCCCCAGCGTGCATTTCAAGCTCAGCATATCCAATTACCTGCGTGAGATGGATATGGCCGCCGCCAACCTGCTCGAACTGCTACCTGCGCTGTACAAAAGCACAGGGGGCATACGCGTGGAAGGATGTGCTGGCAGTGGCAAAACGGTGATGGCTTGTGCCGAGGCCGCGCGGCTGGCCTCCCTCGCCCCCCGGGATGGAAGCCCACACGTGCTCGTGCTCTGCTTTAATCATGCCATGGCAGATGAATTGCTCCTGAACCCGCTCCTGACCGAGCAAGGCGAAGCACTGCATGTAAGCACCTTCCATGATTTCTGCATCCATCATATTCTTGTCCCTGGCGGATTCGCCCAGCTAGTCAACTACACCGGACAGGGCGACCGATTACCGGACGATGCCATCCAGAAAATTAATGAACTACTCCCTGGGATATCCCCTTACGATGCCATCTTTGTAGACGAAGCCCAGGATTTTCGCAGTAGCTGGTGGCAGATTATCCGAAGGCTGCTTGCACCGGGCGGCAAATTCTACATTTTTGCCGATAAGAACCAGGATTTATATGACCGCTATGAGCAGATGCCGGAACTCCCCACGCGCCTGCACCTGCACCACAACCTGCGCAATGCCCGCCAGATTGCCGACTTCAGCCGCTCCATGCTCCCCGTAGCTGAACAAAACAGCGATATTCTGCCCATGACCGGTGCCGGAGTCACCGTCACCCCCGCAGCAGACACACCGGAAAAACGGGCTCAACACGTGCAGGCAATCATAAAAAGCCTGCTGGGAAATGATAAGAACGTATCCCCTCGCGATATCGTGGTACTCTCCCCGTGGCGCACCAGTCACCCGCGATGCTCTCTCAATCTGGTTCCCGGGCTTGCTGCCGCCCCCTCTGACGAAACACCGTTACAGGCCGCTGCACGCCGTGCTGCCTGCCGGCGGGCTGACGCAACTCACATTTTCTCCTCAACCATCAAATCATTCAAGGGGCAGGAAGCAGCCTACATTATTGTGACAGATGTTATCGGGCTGGGCGAAAGTCGTGGTTTCGACATAAAGGAATTCTACACGGCCTGCACCCGCGCCCGTTTCGGGCTTTTTATCATCCCCACCACGTCGGGTAAAGAACTTGCAGACTCTTTCATTTCTCCATCTGATGAAAATATTCATTTTACTCACACTCACAATCTTCACTCTTAACTCCTGCAACAGGGTAAATTACGGTCCGTACCGCAATTATAAAATCACGAATGATGAAGCCATCCCCGCCAGTAGAGTAGGCGGAGCACCATGGCGGCAGCATCTCTGATATCGCATTTTAGCTTGACCAGGCAGAAAATTCTGCTAGGATGGTACAGTATGAGACTGAGCACCATTCTCTCCATTGCCTTCCTTTCAGCAACCACCCTGGTGGCAAGCGATTTGCAGCAGATTGCAGACAATCTGCAGGTGAAAGCCCCCACCGCAAGCTCCAAAAAGCTGGCTATCCCGCGAGTCAAGGGCGCGCAGATACGCCTGCTGGGTACGGATTACGAACAAATCATTGATAGCAAAGGCAATATCAGCAAACCTCTGACTGATACCCCGGTGCGAGTCAGCTTTGTACTCAGTAAGGATGGAGCCTCCGCCATCAGCCGCGACTACGAAATCACCGTGCCCGGGCGCAACAAGGTCGGCACGAATCCGAAACCGCAGATTATCCCTGAGCTTCTGAGCTGGTCCGGTGGCAAGGGCGCATTCAAGCTTCCGAAGGAAATCATCGTAGCCTGCCCGGATGCATTTGCCGCAGAACTGGTGCGTGAAATGAATGCCCTGCTCCCGGAAGAATACACCGTGAAACTCGGGGCTCCCAACAAGGCGCACATAGGGTTTGGCGCCACCAAGGGCAAGTCGGATGGAAGCTATAAGCTGAATATCACAAAGGACAGGGTCACCATAACCGCTCCGGGGGAAACCGGACGCTACTGGGGCTCGCGCACCCTGCTGCAGATGCTGGTGCAGAATCCGGCCGAACTCCCCTGCGGCAGCGCCTGGGATGCTCCGCGCTATAGCGTCCGCGGCTTCATGCTGGATGTAGCGCGCCTGCCCATTCCCATGGATTACCTCAAGGACGTGGTGCGCCTGATGTCCTGGTACAAGATGAACGACCTGCAGCTGCACCTGAACGACAATTTCATCTTCCATGAGCACTATGTGGATGCCGGCGAAGATCCGTTCAGGAAATCGTACTCTGCCTTCCGCCTGCAAAGCGACATGAAGGGGCAGGACGGCACCGCACTCACCGCACAGGACCTGTTCTACACCAAAAAGGAGTTCCGCAACCTGGTGGAATTTGCCAGAGCTCGCGGCGTGAACATCGTGCCGGAGTTCGATGTCCCCGGCCACGCGCTTTCCTTCACCCGGGTCCGCCCGGACCTGATTTACCAAGGGCCCATGAATCACGCCAAGCGCCGCTGCGAAATGCTGGATGCCGCCAACCCCGAAACCCTGAGCTTTGTAAGCAGGGTGTGGGATGAATACCTGCAAGGGAAGCAGCCCGCATTCGAGGATTGCCCGGTGGTGCACGTGGGGGCAGATGAATTCTTCGGCGCGGCGGAGGATTACCGCCAATTTGCCGATGCTTTGCTGGGGCACATCCAGGAGCGCGGCCACACACCGCGCATCTGGGGAAGCCTGAAGGCCAAGAAGGGCAATACCCCGGTGCGGGCCAAAGGAGTGCAGATGAACCTGTGGAGCAAGGACTGGGCCAGTGCCTGGGATTCGGTGAATGAGGGCTACGAGGTCATCACCACCTACGACCGAGACCTCTACGTGGTGCCCTTTGCCCGCTACTACCGGGCCGACCAAAACTGCAAGGGTCTCTATGAAAAATGGGTGCCCAACAGATTCGGCCATGAAACCCTGCCCGCCGGACACCCGCAGCTGCTGGGTGCCGTCTTCGCCATCTGGAACGATGAGATTGACCGCCTGCACCGCGGCTATGGTGCCATCGACCTGTGGGGAACTATCGGCAACATGGTGAATGTGCTCTCGCAGAAAATGTGGGGCCAGCCCACCGCCCCCCGCAGCTACGATGAGCACCAGGCCCTGGCCGCAAAGCTCAACAGGATTCCCTACTGCAACCCGCTGCACCTGAATGATGAGTCATTCAGCATCACCCCCGGGCTCACCCCCATGCGCCTGCGCAAGGGGAACAAAGGGCCGGAATACCACCTGACCATGGAGGTGCTGATGCCCCGTGAGCCCATCCCCGGCGAGGAGCAGGTGCTGCTGGGTTCCCGCCAGGGCCAGCTGCTGGCCGCCGGCAAGGATGGCCGCATCACCCTGCGCCGCAGCGATACCATCGAGTTCGCTTACAACGCAAAGTTGCCCGTGGGCAGAAAGGTGAAGCTGGAGCTCATCGGCAAGATGGGCCGCACCGAGCTACTGATTGACGGTGTTTCCGCCGGGGAACCGGAAAATGTGCGCTTCCCACTGCGCCAGGATGGCCGCATGACAACATTTATCCTGCCGCTCGAATCACTTGGTAGTTCATTCAATGGCAAGATTTACCGACTCGAAGTCAAATAACCCCACCGGCATGGCAGGTATTTTTAACTTGCATTACCCGCAGCACATGATACTATAAAGGACATGAGAAAGACCACCTTTTTATTGATGGCCGCTCTCTCCGTAACCCCGCTTATGGCAGAGACTCTACAGGAAATTGCAAATAACCTCCCCGTGGTGCAGCGCACCACCGGGCAGAAACTGGAGCTCCCCACCGTGCCGGGCGCAGAGGTGCGCCTGCTGGGTGCCGACTACGAGCAGATTATCCGCCCGGACGGCAGCATTGCCCAGCCGCTTACGGATACTGCCGTCAAGGTCAGCTTCGTGGTCAGCAAGGATGGCGAGGAAGCCGTTTCCCGCGATTATGACGTCACCGTGCCCGGTGCGCAGAATCCCGCAGCTGGTGCCAATCCAGCTCCGCAGGTACTTCCCGCCCTGCTGAACTGGGTGGGCGGCACCGGCGAATACAAGCTGGGTTCCTTTGTGCGCGTGGCAGCCGATGTTCCGTTTGCCCCCGAGTTTGCCGCCGAGCTGGAAGAAATGCTCCAGTGCAAGGTGGAACTGGTACCCGCCGGAGAACAGGCAGACATCCGCCTGGGTATCACCAACAATGCCACACTCGGCAAGGAGGGCTACACCCTCGACATCACCGACAAGGGCATTACCGCCGGAGCCCCCACGGAAACCGGCCTGTACTGGGCCACCCGCTCCGTGCTGCAGATGCTGCAGAAGGGCAACGGCTCAGCCCCCTGTGGCAGCGCAATGGATATTCCCCGCTACCAGGTGCGCAGTTTCCTCTTCGACGTAGGCCGCCTGCCCATCCCCATGAGCTATGTGAAGGACGTGGTGAAGTACATGGCCTGGTACAAGATGAATGACCTGCACATTCACCTGAATGATAATTACATTTTCCACGAAGAATACGTTGACAAGGGAGAAAACCCCTTCGAGAAATCCTACTCTGCCTTCCGTCTGGAATCTGATATGGTGGGTGAGAATGGCACGCGGCTGACCGCAGATGACCTCTCCTACTCCAAGGACGAGTTCCGCGAGTTCATCGCCTTTGCCAAGGCGCACGGCGTAAACATCGTGCCGGAGTTCGACACCCCCGCCCACGCCCTTTCCTTCACCCGCGTGCGCCCCGACCTCATCTACAAGAGCCACAACAAGCGCGGCTGCGAAATGCTGGATGCCAGCAACCCCGAAACGCTGAAGTTCGTGGAGACGGTGTTCGATGAATACCTGCTGCCGCAGAACGGCCAGAAGCCCGTGTTCGATGGCTGCGATGTAGTGCATGTGGGCGCTGACGAGTTCCACGGCAATGCCGAGCACTACCGCGCCTATGCCGATGGTATCCTGAAAGTGGTACAGGGTAAAGGCTACACCCCGCGCATCTGGGGCAGTCTGAACACCAAGAAAGGCAAAACTCCCGTACACTCCAAGGGGGTGCAGATGAACCTCTGGAACGGCGGCTGGGCCAAGGCCTGGGATTCCATCAACCAGGGATTCGATGTCATCAACACCAATGACGGCGCCCTCTACATCGTGCCCTTTGCCCCCTATTACCGCATGGATGCCCGCCACGGCTGGGTGCACGAGCATTGGAAGGTCAATGACATTGCAGGCGAAGTGGTGCCCACCGGGCATCCGCAGCTGCTGGGTGCCGCCTTCGGTATCTGGAATGACATGATTGACCAGCGCTATGTGGGCTACGGGGCCTACGATATCTGGCACATGATTACCAATTCCGTGGATGTGCTGGCCGGCAAGATGTGGGGCAGCGATGCCACAACCACCAAATATGCGGAGCACAAGGAGTTCCTCAAGTCCATCAACAAGGTACCGGGAGTGAATCCCTACGCCCTGTGGGAGAATGGCGCCACCTACTCCTGCACCCCGGCCTCTCTGCCGTACGCCATCGGCAAGCCCTGCATGGGCCCGGATTATGAGCTGACCATGGAACTCACCCTCAAGGAAGCCCCCGTCCCCGGCCAGGAACAGGTGCTGCTCAAAGGCGATTCCGGTGTGCTCTGCGCCGCGCTGAGCGATGGCACCATCGGCTTCCGCCGCAGCGACAGCATGGAATTCTCCTTCAACTGCAAGCTGCCCGTGGGTGAGAAAGTCACGCTGAAACTCATCGGCAAGCCCGGCAGCACCCAGCTCTACCTGAACGGTCAGCCTGCCGGCCAGTGCACGCTCACCCGCTTCCACCGCAAGCCCGAGGGGCTCATCAACACCTTCGTGTTGCCGCTGGAAACACTCGGCAGCAGCTTCAAGGGTGAAATCTACTCCCTGGAGGTGAAGCACACCACCCCCGCCGGCCCCACGGTTGACCCGAACCTTCAGCCCAGGAAGAAATAATGGACCCGCAGCAGGAATACGAAGCCGGAGCCGCCGCGTTCAAGGCCGGCCATGCCAAGGAAGGTGCAGAGCACCTGCGCAATGCAGCCTTTGCCGGGCACGCCGAAGCGCAGAACCAGCTCGCACGCGTGTACTTTGCCCAGCTCAAATCGCGTTCCGACCTCATTTCCCTGGAATCCGCCGCGCAGGGGGGTGACCACGTGGCCCTCTTCGTGCTCGCCATGTGCCTCATCGAAGGCCGCCTCATGGAAAAGGACACAGACAAAGCCCTCGTGGCCCTCAAGCACGCCGCAGCCATGGGCAACGCCATGGCCGAGGCCATGCTCGCCCAGGCCGGCTGACCCGGCAGAACACTCCCGACCATCCGCCATGTGTACCCCGCACATGGCGGATGTTTTTTTCTTCCCGGCACACGGGACAGAAGCGGCGATAACCATTTTTGACTTTTTCAAGTATCTGGTACGTTTTTTTCTCGCCTATCACCACGCATCATGCTACATTGCTAAGTGAGCATGAAAACACCCTTTCTATTCACCATCCTTCTGGCTGGAGCCACCCTGGCAGCCCCTGCTCCGCACCTCACCGGCCTGTGCGGGCATGTGGCACGCGGCGACATTGCAGCCACGCGCGCCAGCCTGTCCAACGGAGCCAATCCGAACACATTCGATGCCTACGGCAAGCTCCCGCTTACAGCAGCCGCCGCGAATGGTCACACGGAGATAGCAGCCATGCTCATCAAAGCCGGAGCCCGCGTGAATGCCGTGGACTCCTACGGCTGGACTCCCCTGCAGGTTGCCGCATTGCAAGGCAAGGCTGATTGCGTAGAACTGCTGCTTAAAGCCGGAGCAGACGTAGACAAAACGGACGGCGAAGGGCGCACGGCGCTCATGTGCGCCCTCATCCGCGGCAATCAGAAAGCAGCAGAGCTCCTGATATCTGCCGGAGCCCGGATTGACTGCACAGACAAATGGGGAACGACCCCGCTCATGCTCGCCGCCCGCAACCGGAATGCCGGACTTGTCAGCCTCCTGCTCAATCACCAGGCAGCCATTGCAACGCAAGATAAGCTCGGCAACACCGCATTGCACTACGCAGCACTGGCCAACAACCCGGAAAGCATCCGCATCCTGCTCGAATCCGGTGCCGATATGGAGTGCCCCAACACCAACGGCAAGTCGCCCCTCCTTCTGGCGGCTCGCGAAGGCAGAGCCAAAGCCGTGGCAGCCCTGATTCAAGCGGGCTCCCAAGTGAACACCGCCGACCACTCCGCCCACACACCCCTCATGCACGCAGCCTACCGCGGCCATCTGGAAATCGTGGAACTCCTGCTGAAAGGCGGTGCCGAGGTGAACGCCAAAGACCGCTACCACCGCACTGCCCTCATGCTGGCCACCGAAAAGGCCCACGCAGAAATTGTGGATACCCTGCTCGCCGCCGGTGCCCGCCCTATGCCGAGGCGATGAGTTATGAATCTTTTGTTGGGCCATCCATGCACTCCTGCCAATACTCCCGTTCATCCGCCATGCCGGAAGGCATGGCGGATTTCTCAATCGGGGACTGAGTACCAGGAGGGTTTCTTTGCTTTCTGCAAGAGCCTCAGCATCTCCTCAACGAGGTTGATGATAGGATTAAAAATTATTTCTTTTTTCTCAAAGTATTAAGAAGGCCTTTACCCCAAATATCTTTTAACGCGGTTTCAGGCCTGAAAGGCAGCCAGAATATCCATCATGGCGAGGTCGTGCTGCTCCCTGGCGTGAGCCAGGGGGATGAACGGCCTGCCCATGTAGTACAGATTCTGTTGCGGCGCCCCGTGCTCCAGCAGGAGCCAGGCAATGGCATGATGGGCATTCACCACGGCTTCCACCAGCGGACAGCTCTGCTCCCGCACCGCGAGAGCGGGGTCTGCGCCCTTTTCGAGCAGGAATACGCACAAATTCTCCAGGCCTTCGCGTGCGGCATAGCACAACAACGTACCATCTGGCACAACCTCAAACCCGGAGAACTCTGCATTCACCGGAAGCCCCACCTCCTCTACCAGGCGGCGAATAAGGGCGGGCTCATAACTATGCAGCAGATATGCCATGAACTTATTATCCGGGTCAGCCAACGAGAACCGTCGGTCGGTCATTTTCGCCACGCGGATAAATAATTCATCGCTGTACTTCTGGCGCATCTTCAGGCACAATGCGGCGCCCTGCATGCTCCAGTATTCATTGCCGGCATATTTGTCGGCCAGCTCGACCATCACCTCGAACTCCCGCTCTGAAAGGGATTTCACGGCATCATCCATGATATCGCACCAGTCCCAGGTCTCCAGTTCCTCGTGCCTGCTCAACTGATACTTCTTGAAAAGGCGAGCGCGGATGGAGCTCCTGATTTCCTGCGTCTCGAGCTTTATGGCAGAAGCGCTTTCTGCCACCGGCGCAACATCCGCACACCCGGCCTCCGCCTGGTGGGTCAGAGAATCTAGGGCGCTGCGCATTTCTTCCAGAGAAGTGAGCTGCAGCACCTCCCAGAGGCGTTCTATCCGGGGGGATTGCCGGGGCGGTGCCTTCTTTTCTATTTCCTCGTAAATGGCATTTTCCAGAAGAGAGCTCAGGGGCACAGAAACAGCACGGGTACAAGGCAGGTGGCCATCCTTATCCTTCACGAAGGGAGAAGCTCCATACTCCAGCAGCAATTCAGCCACCGGCACGGAAATCGCATAATGCAGCGGGGTACGGCCATTGTCAGCCACGGCGTTCACCTCTGCCCGAAATATCAGCAACATTTTGGAAGAAGCCCCCCCTCTGCTCAATAAATTGGAATTTGGCGATTAGTTTGCGAGCCGTAGGCGAGCGGAATTTATAGCCCACGTTAGTGGGCGACATATCCATAGCGAGCAAATAATTAAATTATTAGGAGAAGACCGCAGAAAGCGAATACTAATTCCCCACAGTTTGGCAAAGCAGCTACGCAGACTTCTCCTGCGTGGCTGCTTTTTTGCTCTCTTCTCTCACTCTCGCATGAATATGATGTTGACTCAATGGCCCACAAGAAGTAATATGATATTGTGATTTTGTAGGTCACGTCTCTTAAACGCACATGGGCTAAATTTTAATTACCACCAAAGAAAGATTTTATTATGTCGAATATTCCCTTGGAAAACTTGGACGAATGCCAGAAAAAAGCATTGGAGATTGTTAAAAACGAGCCTCACAGGAATCTATTTATACAAGGACAGGCTGGGACAGGCAAATCTACCCTGATAAAATCTATCAAGGAAGAGTTAAAAAGCAAAAATAGATTGTGTGCTGTTGTGGCGCCATCGGGGATTGCTGCTGAATTAATCGGTGGCACAACGATCCACTCTCTCTTTAAATTGGGTGCGCACGATTACTTTCCTCTCAACATTGTAGAAAAATATCAACAATATCAAGACATTGTTAAGCATATCGACACTTTAATTATTGATGAAGTCTCCATGCTACGGGCGGATGTATTTGATACCATTGATAAATTATGCCAGAGAGCAAAGGGCGAAAGCCGCTCTTTCGGAGGGATTCAGATTGTTTTAATAGGTGACTTATACCAATTACCTCCTGTATATGATAACGGGAACGAGGAAGCAATACAGTACCTCAAAAATACTTACGGGTACTCAACCCCATTTTTCTTTGATGCTCGGTGTTATGCAAAAAACGATTTTTCCTTAATCGAATTGCAAGAGAATCACAGACAGCATGGCGATAGCGATTTTATAAATAATTTGAGAATCATCAGCCAAGGAGACGGCAAGGATATCAACCGGGCATTAGAGTATTTCAATCAGCGTGTAATTAGCGGTGAAAATGATAAAGAAGTACCCATTGTTACAGCTACTCGAAATAATGCTGACGCAGAAAACTCTCGAAGATTAAATGAGCTGACGGGGGCACCTAGAATGTTTGAGGCAACAATTGAGGGCAAATACCCGGAAACTGACTATCCCGTTCCGCAAACGTTGGAGTTAAAGCTCAATGCAAGAGTAATGGTTTGCAAAAACGATACCAATGAAAAGTATGTCAATGGTTCAATGGGAATAGTTGCTGCATTTGGTAATGATAATATTACAATTCTTCTCGACAACGGGAATTTTGTAACTTTGCAGCGTACTGTATGGAACAAAGAGGAATATGTTAAAGCTGACAATGGCCAGCTAACATCGAGAACAATAGGTTCGTATGAACAATATCCCTTGAAATTGGCCTATGCCATAACGATTCATAAATCACAGGGACAGACATGGGACAAGGTTCTCATTGATTTAGGACAAACAGCATTTGCTCCAGGACAGGTCTATGTGGCCCTGAGTCGAGTAAAAACTTTACAGGGAGTTCATCTGACAAGGCCTTTAACTAGAAACGACATTAAAATTGACGGACGCGTCCGGGCTTTCTTAAATCGCGAAAGCATTGCTCAAGCTCCAGTAAATGATGTTCCCCTCACCCAAGAATCAACTTCTGAAGATTCTGCAGAAAAAACGCAGGGAGTAAACATCTCAAATATCATAGAACCAATAAATGCTAAACTTCGAGTATCTAAAATAAGCATCTATAATGACCGAAGAACGTCAATATGGACAGTTGATAACGGAGAATTAGATAATGACTTGTATTTGCAAGCAGGAAAAAGAGATATTATAGATATAAACAAGAACCTCAGGCCGGATTCGAAAATTTATATTTATAAAATTAAAGGCGGCAGTTATTCTATTGAAGACTTCGTTCCATGTAATACGAACCGATTTAACGGAGGAGCATATAAAGAAGATGCCTCAAAACGAGACATTCAAATTGATGTCGACACTCACAAGGAAGCGCTCAAGGGGACTGTCGATTTTTCCAGGCATCTATGGTGCATTCTTGATTATTACAACAATCGTATAACTATTTATCCGGATGTCAAATAAAACACCTGCACGCAAGTGCCATTTTAAATTTATATCGGTCTTGTAAATTGAATCTCAACAATTCATGCAGCCGCGTGAATAAGGCTGCGGCCGGCGTGTTTCGCTATGTTGCGAGCACGCCGGCACCGCCTCCCTATCTGGGGCACAAAAATAGCCGCCGGTGCCCGGCCTATGCCGAGGCGATGAGGAGGGATTTGACGCTGCCGGCACCCAGAATCTGATTGAGGCGGCGGATAATCTGGGGTTTCATGCGGGTGATTTCGTAGCGCACGGTGGGGTGGTTCACCGTGACGCGAGCGCGGCCCTTGGCCACGCTGACGAGGGAGGAAACGGAGGAGAGGCCGGGGCCAACGGCATCTGCCCAGGCTTCGGCCAGCAGCTCGGGAGCCAGGGAGTCCTCCTGCAAATCGAGTTCGCTGAGCAGCTCGCCCAGCAGGCTTTCCATGCTCCGCTGATTGCTCGATGCAGCCAGCTCACCACCGCCGCCGAAAAAATCGGCAAAAGCCTGGTCGCGGGCGCCTGCGCGCACACCGCGCACACGAACGGCACGCTCGCCCACGCCATCCGGCATTTTCTGCATGTAGAAGCGCTTGCGCGGGCGCGCCACGGGCAAGGGCGTGCTCATGGTCAGCTCCGGTTCTTTCTTTTTGCGTCCGGCCATGCAGAGGCACCGGAAAAAGCGGGCAGCCCGGAAACCGGGCTGCCCCATTGAGGAAATGATACCGGGTTCTTTACTCGCCGTCGTCGCCGATAGCCTGCACGGGGCAGCCTTCCATGGCCTCGGTGCAGAGAGCAATCTCATCATCGGTCACGGGCTGCTTGCAAACGAAGGAAAGACCCTCGTCATCGTCGCGGGCGAAGAAATCAGGGGCGGTCTCGCGGCAGAGGTCGCAGTCGATGCAGTTGCAGTCAACATAGAACTTGCCGGGAACATTCTTTTCAGTCTTATCGTCGATATCGGCCATTGTCGTGTATGTGGGGGTTGTACCCACACCTATTTATGACCTATTTTTCCGGAAATGCAATCCTTTTTTATTGCAACGCGGCATTTTTCGGTTCAGAATAGAGTCATGCAAGGCAAAGAGCAAGATAAACCAAAAAAATCAGGATGGAAAAACAAGGCATGGGCGATTGTAGCCTTGCTGATTCTGGTATGTGGCATTGGTGGATTCTGGGCTGCTGTTGCGAAACTCCCACATGCCGAATGGCGCAATGAGTTCAAGCCCCTTGCCTGGGAAGGGGCCGGTGTGTGCATTGATGATGCGGAAGCTTTCTGGAAAGCCTCTGCCGGCGATGCACGCATGGAGCTGCGCGCATATTCCTACCCTGTCTGCCGGCTGGTGCTGAATGAAGCAGAAGGCTCCGGGCAGATAACCGTCCGCTTTTTCAACGGAGACGGTGTGCAGATGGGTGACCGCGTGTACATTCCGTACAAGGATGGCAAATTCGTTCCCCGCGAAAGCAACAGCATGCAGGTGACAGAATCAGAAGCCACCGTGCGTCTGGAGGACGGGTTCCTCACCAAGGATGAGTACACCCTGCACCAGTTCAACCAGGATGCCCGGTTCTGGCGTGTGGAAGTGGACTGCCGCCCGGAGGGTGGCGAACCTCAGCCCCTCGGTCATCTCAGCGTAATTCCTCATGATCTCTGAAGCCCCGCACAAATGGCGCAAGCGCCTGATTAACGCACTGGTCTGCCTCCTCGGCGGTGCCTTCATGGCACTGGCTTTTCCGCCGTATGATTTAGGCAACCTCGTGTGGATGGGGCTGCTTCCGCTGCTCTGCGTGCTGTGGAACGGCCGGCGGGGCTTCCGCCGCGGCTTCGGGTATGCCTGGTTGTACGCCATGGGCTGGTACTGCGTGAGCTTCTGGTGGATTCACAACGTGGGCTATGTATTCCGCATTCCTCTGCCTGTATTTGTGGGCATTGCCTTCCTGCCGCTCATGACGGTGTATTCGTGTCTGGTGGGATTATGGGGTGGGCTGGCCAATACCCTGCTCCGCCCGCGCCTGGCCGCTATTCCGGACACGGCGAATCTGGCAAAGCCCATCCAGAAGCAGCAAGCCTGGAACAGCTGGGTGACGGCTGACCTGCTGAGCACCCTGCGCAGTGCAGTGGGCTGCGGCGCTGCCTGGGTCTGCGTGGAGTGGCTCCGCGCAAATGGCACCCTGGGATTCAGCTGGAACAGCATGGGCATGGCGCTTTACAATGGTCTCTCCCTGGTGCAGTGGGCAGAGTTCATCGGCACGGCTGCGCTCTCCTTCTTCCCCACGGCGGGGGCGGTCATCCTGTGGTGCGCAAGCCGCCGCACCTGGCTGCAATACCGAGCCACCGGCCGCGGCAACCGCCCATGGGATTTTCTGGGCTTCATCGTCATTCTCTTCCTGATGTTCGCCGGTGGGCTGGCGCTTTCCAAGATGTATTCACCGCTGGTGATGCTGAAGAAGGAAAACGTGCTGCAACTGCCGGTCATGGGGGTGCAGCTTAATCTGGACCAGGAGGAGCGCATCGAGGACGGCCCCATGCAGCCACGCCTGTACGGCGAGTTTCTGCGCACCACGCGCAACGCCTTTACCGAGGTGCAGAAAGACACCTTCCGCAAGGCAGTGGAGAACCCGGAGCTGGCCATCACCCAGCAGCTGCCGGTGTGGGTAGTGTGGCCGGAGAGCGCCATGGGCTGCCCGATTCACCTGGATGTGGAGAAAAAATCGATCATTGCCGACCCCACCACCACGCGCCAGTTCTTCGGTGAAGAGGGGCTGCCGATGGTTCGCCGGCAGGTGCGGGAACTCGGCGGGCAGGATTTCGTGCTCTTCACCGGGGTGGACCAGTACCGCTGGGAGCGGGATGAGCAGCGCGGCTATCTCTACCCCCGCGGCATGTATAATTCCATGGCTATCATTCCCGGCGGGTTCGATTCCATCACCACGGCCAATAAGCAGCACCTCATGCCCTTCGGCGAGTATCTGCCCTTTGTGGAGCACATGGAATGGCTCGGCAAGCTTTACACTGAGCTTACCGGCACCCAGGTGGGCGATGGCATTCACCCCGGCACGGGAGATGAGCCCATCCCCGTGGCCGTTCCCGGCACCAGCGAGACAGTGGGCGTCATCCCCGCCATCTGCTATGAGGATACGGTGGGCCGCCTTCTCACCAAATATGTGCGCAAGGGGCCGCAGGTCATCGTGAACATTTCCAACGACGGCTGGTTCCGGAACTCATGCTGCGGCGAGCAGCAGGCCCGCAATGCCGCCTTCCGCTGCATCGAGCTGCGCCGCCCCATGGTCCGCGCGGCCAACATGGGCTACACCTGCGCCATTGCCCCGAACGGTGCATTCATCGATATCCTTCAGAAAGCGGACGGCTCCCCTCACCTGCCCGGCCACAGTTATGCCGTGCTGCCCGTGGACAGGAACGCCGGATACACCCTCTATGCCCTGCTGGGCGACTGGGCCGTGGTGCTCTGCGCCGTCCTTGTTCTCCTTACCTCTCTCCCAGCGGTATTCCGCAAGAATTAAACGATGACTGAAACCATCCACATCGCCCTGAGCGCCAATAAGGCCTTCACAGTACCCTTGGGGCTCTGCCTGCGTTCCATCATGCAAAGTGCAAATCCGGGGAGCACTTACCACTTCCATATTCTGGATAGCGGAGTAGACCGCAAATTACTTCTGCGCGGCGGATTCACCAACATAACATGGTACGATGTTGCGGATAAAATGAGGGATTTACCGGTCTACGAGCGTTTTCCCTCTGCTACCTACCACCGCTTCCTCCTGCCCACCCTGCTGCCGCAGGAAATCACCCGCATCATCTTCCTGGACTGCGACACCGTGGTTAAATACGACCTCACCAGTCTCTACCACACAGATTTGCAGGGCAACTCCATCGCGGCTGTCCCCTGGGTAGTGCTGGGGCACTATCGCGAAGAATACGGCCAGCACCTGCGCAGCTTCCCGCAGCGCTTCAGTTTTGCGGATGATGGCACCCCCTACTTCTACGCCTCCCTGCTCATCATGGATCTGGTGGCCATGCGTAGCTGCGGCACCACGGCCCGTATCATCGAAACAGTGCGCAACACCCCCAGAGAAAAACTCATCTGGCTCGATCAGGATGCCCTGAATGCCACGCTGCGGGGGCAAATCACGCCCCTGCCACTGGAGTACAATGTCATCCCCCTCTTCTGCGAACAGCTTGAAAACGAAAGCGATGAGGCAAAGGCGGCTTACGCCTCGCCGGCCATTGTGCACTTTGCTGCCATGAAGCCCAACATCCTGACCGGCCCACGCAATGAGCTCGAAGAAGATTTCTTCCGCTTCTGGCAGGCATCACCCTGGGCCCGCTGCATCCCCTATCCCCTCATCTCTCTCAGCCGCATGCCCTGGCCGGTGGCGGCACTGCTCAATGCCACCTTCACCGCCCTGCTGCCCTTTCCGGGGCTTCTCAGGCAGCTCGGTAAGCTCCTGAATGCGCTGCGTGGCGGGCAGCAACACTAACACAAAAGCCCGTGGAATTCCACGGGCTTCCGGTCAGTGGCTCACCACTGGTTATTGAGGCTCTTCGTATGCTTGTGCACCTCCATGTTGCGTTCCTTCTTTCCGCTGACGGGAGGGGGTGAGGCAGTGACCATATGCAGGTCAAGAATCTCAACCGTATTGATACCCTGTTTCAGGAACTCGCCGGGGCAATACAGGCGCTCCTGCGGGCCAATGTTCCAGTAGCGACCCAGCAGAATCCCGTTCACCCACACATAGCCCTTTTCCCATCCGGTCATATCCAGGAAAGTATCCAGCGGAGAGTCCACCTGGATTTCAGCGCGGTACAAGCCGCCCAGCTCGCGCCCCCGCAGATGTCCGGCCCCCGGCACCGGTTCAGGTAACGGGCGGGTGAGGTCAATCCGTTCGATTTTCCAACCGGTCAACTCTGAATCACCGAGCGTGACTGGCGCCATGAGCCCCTTGCGGTCCTTCTCCATATACTTGGAAAAGTTCACATGGCCGAAAGTATCTACCACCACTTTCAACGAAGCCGCACTACCACGCGACGGCAGCTCCAGAGAGGTCTGATTCAAACGCCTGTCCAGAGTCCCGAGGTATTGATTACCGAGGTAGACCAGCGCATAATCATGCACAGGGCAGTTGAGCGTGGCTCCCGGCCCTGCGGGGATGGTGGTGGTGTAGACTGCAAGCCCCTGATTCTGCCCCAGGCTCTCCAGTGTGGGGGGCCGGACAAAGGTTTCCTCTTCCTGCACGCCTGGAATATCGCAGAAATCACACACCAGCGTGGGGCGGAACGGCGGCAGTTCCATGGCAACAGGCTGCACCGGTTCCGGCAGCTCGGCCTCAGCTGGCAAAGCTGCTTTGATGATATCGCGGTATTCGAAATACTCCTTCGTTAAATTGCCATTTTCCCCGATGGGTGACCCATAGTCATAACTGGTGAGGTCCGGCTCGAACTTATAACCATCCGGGTTCGTATTCGCCCCGGCAGTGAGCCCGAAACTCGTGCCGCCATGCAGCACGAAGAGGTTGAACGAAACGCCGTCCTTCATATACCAGCGCACGGAATTAAGCGCATTGCGGCTGGGAGTCCAGTTCCCCTCGCCCCAGTGGCGCAGCCAGCCGGGATAAGTCTCACTGCTGAATACCGGCACCCCGGGAGCCACGCGCAATGCGGTCTGCATCTGCCAGGCATTATCCGCAGGGTCGAGCCCCACGGCCACCCCCTTGGGCACAAAGCGGAGGTGGTGCGGGGAACTACCTTCCGACAAATAGAAAGGCCCGGCGCCCTTCTTTTCCCAGAAATTCTTGAGCCATTCAATGTAGGCCATCTCGTCATGCTCGCTCTTGTAGCTGCCGTATTCATTCTCCAGCTGCACCATGAGGATGGGGCCGCCATTCTTGCTCAGCCGGGGAATGGCGATTTCTGCCATCTTTTCCAGATAGCGGGTCTGTGCCTCCATGAACTGCGCATTGCCGGTGTAGCGAAGCCTGGTCTCGTCATCCTTAAGCAGATAGGTGGGCAGCCCGCCCAGATCCCACTCGCCACACACATAGGGGCCGGGGCGGAAAAGCACCCACATGCCTTCCTCCTGGCACATATCGATGAAAGCCCCGATATCATTGCGCCCACTGAAATCCCAGCTGCCATCCGGCTGCTCCAGTGCATTCCAGAATGTGTAGAAGGCTATCGTGTTCAGCCCCATAGCCTTGGCTGCGCGGATGCGGTGCCGCCAGTGCTGGCGCGGTACGCGCTGCGGGTGAATCTCGCCGGAGCGAATCTGGAACGGCACGCCATCCAGCATGAACTCGCGCCCCCCTTCGCCTCCGAAGGATAATACCGCCGGCTTACCCTCCACGGGCTGCTGCAGATTTTTCATGGCTTCCACTCCGGCTTCTGCCGCCAGTGGCATCAGCGCCAGCAGACTCATTAGCATTACTCGCTTCATTCGTCCTTCCTACCATATAGGAAATCAAATGTCCAGCAAAAAAGTAGAAATTATTAGATGTCCGACAGCGGGCAATATCCCGCCTTGTGCAAAACCAGGGTCTGTGTTAGAATGAGCGCATGATAAGCGAGAAGCCTGTGGTGCAGGAATTAGTGGCGCTGATGCTGGCGCATGGAGTAACACGGGCAGTGCTGTGCCCCGGTAGCCGGAACTCGCCCATTGTCGCGACTCTGGCGGCGCAACCCGGGGTAGAATGCCGCAGCGTGACGGATGAACGCAGCGCGGGTTTCGTAGCCCTGGGCTGGGCCCAGCAGGCGCTGGCCCCGGTGGCAGTGGTAGTCACCTCCGGTAGTGCGGTGCTGAATCTGCACCCCTCCGTGGCCGAGGCCTTTTACCGCAAGACTCCCCTGCTCATCATATCTGCAGACCGCCCGGCTTCCTGGGTGGGGCAGAACGATGGACAGACCGTGCCGCAGCCTGGCGTGTTCAACTCCCTGGTTCGCTTCTCCGCCCAGGTGCCCGAGTACGACGCCTGGCATGCCAACCGCATTATCAATGAGGCTCTGCTGGAGCTCCACCACCGCGGGGGTGGTCCGGTGCACCTGAACGTGCCGCTCACAGAGCCGTTTTTCGGCATGATAGACTCACCCCTGCCGCCGGTGCGGGTCATCGGGCGCACAGAGGCAGCCCGCATGGGAGCAGATGAGGAAGAAGCCCTGCTAGAGGAGGCCGCTGCCCTGCCGCGCCGCCTGATTCTGCTGGGTCAGCAGCATGCACCCTCACCTCTTCTGGCAAAGCTGGCTGCAGAAAAGCAATTTGCCTTGGTGGGCGAGCACCTTGCCAATGCCCCCTTTGCCGACTGCTGCCGCCCGGATACGCTCATCGGCGCCATGCCCGCTACCGACTGGAGCCCGGATTTACTCATCACCTGCGGGGGAGATATCATCTCCAAGCGCATGAAGCGGCTCCTGCGCACCCACCCACCCAAGGCTCACTGGCACATCTCGGCAGATGGTGAGGTGGTGGATACCTTCTGCGCCCTCACCCGCGTGCTGGAGGGGGAGCCGGATGAGTTCTGGGATTTGCTCTGCGCCTTTGCAGAAGAGGGAGATGAAGCCTACCGCACCCGCTGGCTCTCCCCCCCGATCACCCTGCCGGAACATGAGTTCAGCGGCATGAAAGTCGTGGGCGAGCTGATTTCTCACCTCCCGGAAAACAGCGTGCTCCACCTGGGCAACAGCTCGGCAGTGCGATATGCGCAGCTCTACCCCCTGCCCGCCGGGGTGCACAAAGTACTCTGCAACCGTGGAGTAAACGGCATAGAAGGAAGCGTTTCCACCGCCGCCGGATATGCCCTGGCCGCCCCTGAGCAGCTTCATTTCCTCATCATCGGCGATTTGAGCATCTTCTACGACCTGAACGGTCTACTGGCAGCGCAACAATGCGACAACCTGCGCATTCTCCTGCTGAACAACAACGAGGGAGGCATCTTCAGCACCCTGCCCGGCATGCCGGCTTGTCCGCATATCCGCGCACCGCACGGCGAAAGCATCATGGCCTGGGGGGGGAGCAATCTCCGCAGCAGGCAGGTTACCGATGCTGCCGACTGGCCGGCGGCTATGGCACTTCTGCTGGATCCTGAGCCCGGGGCTGTCATCGTCGAGGTTTGCACCAAAACTGAGCAGGATGCCGCCATTCTGAAAGAATTTTACAAGAATCACTGATAAAGATATGAAACGCGAGTGGACTCCCATCAAGGAATACAAGGATATCATCTTCGATAAGTACAACGGCATTGCCCGCATCACCATCAATCGCGAACGCTACCGCAACGCCTTCACCCCGCTTACCACGGCGGAAATGAGCGATGCCCTGCGACTCTGCCGCGAGATGCAGGAGATAAGCGTGGTGGTGCTCACCGGCGCAGGTGATACGGCATTCTGTGCCGGTGGTGATATGAACGTGAAGGGCCGCGGCGGCTATGTGGACACCGAGGGCGTGCCGCGCCTCTCCGTGCTGGATGTGCAGAAGCAGATTCGCTCCCTGCCCAAGCCGGTGATTGCGGCGGTGAATGGTTTCGCCATCGGTGGCGGGCATGTGCTGCATGTGGTGTGTGACCTGAGCATCGCTTCCGAAAATGCCATCTTCGGGCAGACAGGCCCGCGCGTGGGCAGCTTCGATGCCGGCTTCGGCTCCTCCTACATGGCCCGCTGCATCGGCCAGAAGAAGACGCGCGAAATCTGGTTCCTCTGCCGGAAATACAACGCACAGGAAGCGCTGGAGATGGGGCTGGTGAACAAAGTGGTACCGCTGGAGCAGCTGGAGGACGAATATGTGCAGTGGGCCGAGGAGATGATGCAGCACTCCCCCATTGCCCTGCGCCTCATCAAGGCCGGACTGAATGCCGAACTCGACGGCCAGGCCGGCATTCAGGAACTGGCGGGGGATGCCACCATGCTCTTCTACATGTGCGATGAAGCGCACGAAGGCTCCCGCGCCTTCCTCGAAAAGCGCAAGCCGGATTACTCGAAATACCCGAAACTGCCCTGATGCAGCTCATCGATGCCGCAACGCTGATGCACTTTCCGCAGCCCTTCCGTCTGCGGTGGCAGCGGCGTGTGCTTCATTTCAAACGCCCCGCCACCACCTCGCGCGGAGCCTTGGCGGAGCGAAGCACCTGTATCATCGAGGCAGAAACCGCCGATGGCATCGGCCGGGGTGAGTGCTGCACCATGCCTGGTCTGCTGCCGGAGCCGGCCCCGCAGGAACTGGATTACTGGTGCAGCCGAGTCGAACAGAACCAGGGACTGACCACTGAAGCCGCACCCTCGCCCATCCAGTTCGGATTGGAATGTGCCCTGCTGGCAGCACTGAGACCGGGTCAGCCCCGGTGGGATACCCCCTTTGCCCGCGGGGAGGCAGGTATCCCGATTCACCACCTCATCTGGATGGACAGCATCGACCACATGCTGGAGGCCATGCAGCAGGGTATCAACGCCGGGTTCACCTGTCTGAAAATGAAAGTCGGGGCTCTTCCGTTCGAGGATGAACTGGCGCTTCTGCAACATGCCCGCGCAGCCTTCCCCCGGGCAGAGCTGCGGGTAGATGCGAACGGGGCCTTCTCTCCGCAGGAAGCTCCGGCAAAGCTGGAAGCACTGGCTGCAGCCGGAGTCTCCCTCATTGAGCAGCCCATCCGCCACGGTCAATGGCAGGAAATGGCAGCCCTCTGCCGCCATACCCCACTGCCCATTGCACTGGATGAAGAACTCATCGGGCACACACCGGACTTGCTGGAAACAATCCGCCCACAGGCCATCGTCATCAAGCCCTCGCTGCATGGCGGGCTGCTTGCCGCGCAGAATTGGGCGCTGATGGCAGAGTCTCTGGGAATCCGCTGGTGGGTCAATTCCGCGCTGGAAAGCCAGGTGGGGCACACCGCCCTGGCTGAGTGGTGCGGCTTTGCCACCCCGGGCACCATGCAAGGGCTCGGTAAAGGTAATCTTTTTGAGGATGATGCCGCTAGCCCGGTGCAGCTGGCGGGCAAGCTCCTGAAAATGCAATAAATCTGATAGAAGTCTTGAACATTTAACGTACAATTTGTGTCAACAAGTGTAATCATGAGCAGAATCTTAACCCTTAGCTCGGTCATGGCTCTGGCCATGAGTACTCCTATGCTTCTGGCAAATAATGCACCCGCTCTGCGCGCCATGCCCGCCGGGCTCATGCCCATGCAGGCTCGTGGCAACTGCGACCTCATGGCATCCAACACAGTGAATGCCAGCTTCGTGGGTCTGCGCGACCTGGCCGTGCAGCGAGTCGACCAGAGCGAACCCACCACTGTGCAGGTGGGCGTGTTCCAGGTCATCAACAACCTGGCCTACCGCCGATTCAACCGCATTGGCGACGGGCAGCTGGTGCCCGGCATGCAGTTCACCATAGCCATGAACAAGGAACTGCCTGGTCAGCCTGCTGAAAATGTAGACACCATTTCCACCCTGCAGCCCGGTGAGGAAGTCGTCATGCGCGTGGATCACCTCTACCTCATCACCGGGCAGGAAGGCGAATCCATCCGCGTGTGTGCCCGTCTTGCACGGCGCAATGCCCAGCCTGCCGCCCCGGCAGCGGCTCCGGCCCCCCTGCCCATTCCCGGTGCTCAGCAGTCTGCAGCCGGCGGCAGCGTGCAATACTCCAGCAGCAGCTCTTCATTCTCCTTCACAACAGGCGGTGCCAATGGCCCGCAGATGCAGACCGTGCAGACCAGCCGGGTGTATGACCCCGCCACCGGCCAGATCAAGACCCGCATGATTATCAACGGCGTGGAGGTGGATCCGGTCACCCGCCAGCCGCTGGCCCCGGCCACCCCCGCAGCAACTCCCGCACCCGCAGCACCGGCTGCTGCGCCTGCACCCACCAGCGAAGAAGAGGCCCGCCGGGAAGCTGCCGCTGATGAAGATGACGACACCATTATCGAGCACAACAACAACCCCGTTGTGCAGCCCGGCGACAAACCCATCCTCACCCCGGAAATAACCCCGGATCCCGCGCCGGCACCTGTCACCCCCGAAGGCCAGATAGATGCCGCCGACAGCTTCTGATGAAGCCGCCCCTCCCTTTTTCATGCCACCCGGTTTCCACACGTGTCCCAAAGTTTGAGTACTAATCTCGATAAATTGGAATTTGTCGGGCTGAAAGCCCGAGGAATTTTGAGCCCGTCAGGGCGACATATCCA
>CALFTQ010000050.1 GCA_937916135.1 uncultured Verrucomicrobiales bacterium | reverse complement strand
ACCGCCGGCGAAACGGCGATTCCTCGTTGGGTTCGATTTTTTTTGAGGCAATGCGTATACATTCAATCCCTGTCAGCATACTATTATTTACTTGACACACACAACACACACACCTATACTCCGCGTGGGTGCGTGTAAGCGACAGCAGATTCCCTTGCCCCACGACTACCCGGAGTGCGAACGGTTCATTCCCCTGAAAAGGAGGATCGTCCGGGTAGAAAGAAAGGCACCTCGCATCCAACCACTCCAATCCCCCTTTTTATATAATGAGTTTTTTTAAGAAAATCGCCCGTCTTTTCTCATATGATATCGGGATAGACCTGGGCACAGCCAATACGCTGGTATACATCAAAGACCAGGGTATCGTGCTGCGTGAGCCTTCAGTTGTTGCCATGAAGGGTGACAAGGTGAAGGCCGTGGGCGAGGAAGCCAAGCGCATGGTGGGCCGCACGCCCGGCAGCGTAGTGGCCATCCGCCCGCTCAAAGAAGGCGTCATAGCCGATTTCGAGGTAGCGCACAACATGCTGCGCTACTTTATCAAACGCGCCTGCCAGGGCCGCAGTCTCCGCGGGCCGCGTATCCTCATTGCTCACCCCTCCGGCATCACGGAAGTGGAGCGCCACGCTATCGAAGAATCCGCCTATGAAGCCGGTGCCATCAGGGTGCGTCTCATCGAGGAACCCATGGCAGCGGCCATCGGTGTGGGGCTTCCGGTAACAGAACCGATTGGCAGCATGATTGTTGACATCGGCGGCGGCACCACGGAAGTGGCCATTATCTCCCTTTCCGGCATCGTGTACAGCCAATCAGAAAAGTGCGGCGGCGATGCCTTGGATGAAACGATTACCCGTCACATGCTTTCGGCTCATAACCTGCTGGTGGGCCCGCGCACGGCGGAAGAAATCAAGATCCGCGTCGGCTCTGCCCACCCGCTGCAGCAGGAGCTGCAGATGGAGGTGAAAGGCCGGGACCGCGGCACTGGTCTTCCCAAGACGGTCACCGTACGCTCCGAAGAAATTCGCGAAGCTTTACAGGATAAACTGAACATCATCGTATCGGCTATCCGCCAGACGCTGGATCACTGCCCCCCGGAGCTGGCCAGCGACCTGTACGACCACGGCATCACCGTGGCCGGCGGCGGTGCCCTGCTGCGTGGGCTCAGTGACTTGCTGCATGAGCAGACAGGCCTGCCCATCATGATTTCTGAAGACCCGCTGAGCGCTGTGGCAGAAGGCACCGGCATGTATCTTCAGGAAAACGATGATGTGTTTGATGAGGAGTAAGACTGACCGCTGACCCCCAACGGCAAAGCTGCTCCGCATTCCGAATCGACCCACCGGCCCGGCACCGCACCACTTGCGGGGCCGCTGCATGGTGTTGAAGGAACGCAACCGGGTAGCCCTCTCTCTCCCCCGTTTTTACCAGGTGAAAAAAACTCCAACCTCAACCTAAAACTTTGTCTTTTATTTCCAAAATGATTAACACTGTTAAACACTTCCTCGGGTTCGGCCAGTGCAACCCGAGGGAGGGCACCACTATCGTCATCAACGCCGAAAAACTGGAACGCCGCGTCGCACTGCTCGAGGACGGCGTGCTGGAGGAATACAGCATTGAGCGTGAGGGCGAGGACAATATCGTAGGCGGCATCTTCAAGGGCCGGGTCAAGAACATCGAACCGGGCCTCAAGGCCATGTTTGTTGACATCGGCTATGAGAAGAACGCATTCCTGCACTTCTGGGATGCCCTGCCCCTGGCGCTCGATTCCTCGCTGGAGGAAATCCAGCGCGAAGGCCGCCCCCGCAAGAAGCAGAAGAAGATTACCAGCAAGGATATTCCGGATATCTACCCCATAGGCTCCGAAATCATGGTGCAGGTGACCAAGGGTCCCATCTCTTCCAAGGGACCGCGCGTGACCACCAATATCTCCCTGGCCGGGCGCTACATCGTGCTCATGCCCTTCACGGACCAGTTCGGTATCTCCCGCAAGATTGATGACCCCAAGGAACGCCAGCGCCTGCGCCAGATTGTGCAGAAGCTCAACGTGCCGGAGGGCATGGGTATCATCATGCGCACGGTGGCTCAGGGGCAACGCTTCCGCCACTTTGTGCGCGACCTCGCCATGCTGCTGACCCAGTGGCGCGAAGTGGAGGAGAAGTTCGCCACCAACCCGGCGCCCATGTGCGTGTACCGCGAGCCGGATCTCATCGAGCGCACGGCGCGTGACTTCCTCACGGACAATGTGGACAACATCGTGTGCGATAATCTGGAGACCACCCAGCGCATGCAGGAGATTGCCGGCAAGATTTCCCGCCGCTCCAAGCGCCACATCCAGTACCACCAGTACCGCCAACCCATCTTCGAGGAACTGGGCATTGAGAAGCAGATTAACGAGGCCTTCCAGCGCCAGGTGCTGCTGCCCTGCGGCGGCTACCTCGTGATTGATGAGACGGAAGCGCTCATCGCCATCGATATCAACACCGGCCGCAACAAGGGCAACAAGGATCTGGACAAGACTATCCTGGAGACCAACCTGGAATCTGCCCGGGAAATCGCCCGCCAGCTGCGCCTGCGCAACATCGGCGGCCTGGTGGTGGTGGACTTTATCGACATGCGCCACCGCAAGGACCAGATGGCCGTATACAAGGCTATGAAGGACGCCCTGAAGCGCGACAAGGCCAAGACCCAGGTGATGCAGATCACCCCCATCGGCCTCATGGAAATGACCCGCCAGCGCATCAACGAATCTCTGCTGGACTACGTGAACGACCACTGCCCGTACTGCCACGGCCGCGGCCGCGTGAAGAGCGTGATGACCATGAGCGTGGAGATTCAACGCCAGCTGAAAGCCACTATCATGCGCTACCGCGACAACGTGGGCGATATGATTGTGGTGGTGAACAGCGATGTGCTCAGCCGCTTCAAGAATGAGGACGCCAAGCTCCTCATGGAGCTGGAGCGCCAGTGCGCCGGCCGCCTCATCTTCCGCAGCGACCCCTCCATCCACCGAGAAGCCTTCGCCATCCTGAACCCGGCGAACAACAACAAGCCGCTGTTCCAGGTGAACATGTAAGCATCCCCCCTTCCCCACAGCGCGTTTCCACCACGGAAACGCGCTGTTTTTTATGTATACATTTTCCTTGATTTCACTCTAGCTTTCCGCTAGAATGCAATCACTATGAACAAACTTGCAGGTAGAACAGCAGTTGTAACCGGCGCCGGCCGCGGCATTGGCCAGGCGATTGCCCGCAGCTTTGCGGCTGAAGGGGCCAAAGTCATCCTTATTTCCCGCAACCCCGCCTCCTGCGGCAGCGCTGCAGAGGCCATCAACGCCGAATTCCCGGACAGCTGCAAGGCTTTCCCCTGCGATGTGGCCGATGCCGCCGCTGTAGAAACCTGCATCAAGGAAATCCAAGCTGAGTACCCCGCCATCGATATTCTCGTGAACAACGCCGGCATCACCAAGGACGGCCTGCTCATGCGCATGAAGGAAAGCGACTGGGATGCCGTGCTCACCACCAATCTCAAGAGCGTGTTCCTCTTTGTGAAAGCCCTGCAGCGCACCCTCATGAAGAGCCCCGCCGGCCGCATCATCAACATCTCTTCCATCGTAGGCATGACCGGCAACGTGGGCCAGAGCAACTACGCTGCCTCCAAGGCCGGCGTCATCGGCTTCACCAAGTCCATGGCCCAGGAAATCGCAAGCCGCAAGGTGACAGTGAACGCCATTGCTCCCGGTTTCATCGCCACGGACATGACCGATGCCATTCCCGAAAAGGCCCGCGAGGCCCTGCTCTCCCGCATCCCCCTGGCCGACCTCGGCAAGCCCGAAGATATCGCCAACGCGGCCCTTTTCCTCGCCTCCGATGACGCCCGCTACATCACCGGCCAGGTCATCGTAGTCGATGGCGGCATGACGATGTGAGCATTTTTACTCCACTCCAAGCCCGGAGACCCATTGTCTCCGGGCTTTTTTATTGACCGCAAGGCGCATGCCTGCTAGACTGTGTGCGTTCCTATGGAAAACAAGCGTCTCAAAGTTCTGCTGGGCTGCTATGCCTGCGACCCCGGTTATGGTTCAGAACCGGGGATGGGTTGGAATTTCGTGAGCAACATTGCGAAGCATCATGACGTGCACGCAATTGTCGAGGAAGGTGAGTTCAAAGAAACGCTCACCCAATTTGCCGCAAAACATCCGGAAGCTGTGAAGAACATCACCTTCCACTTTGTACGCCGAACCCACCATGAAACACTGCGGAAGTTCTGGCCGCCCAGCTACTACTGGTTCTACCGGGTCTGGCACCGCAAAGCATACCAGTATGCAAAATTGCTGGATGCCGAGGAAGATTTCGACATCGTCCACCAGGTGACCATTTCCGGTTTCCGAGAACCGGGTTTCCTGTGGAAACTGGGCAAACCCTTCATCTGGGGGCCGCTGGGTGGTTTCACGGATGCGCCCTGGTGCCTGCTCAGCAGCCTGGGCCCCTTGGGTGCCCTGCATTTCGGAATTCGAAATATCCTCAATGGTATTCAGAAACGCTGGGGCTTCTCTGCCCGCGCAGCAGCACGCCACTCGGCGGTTATTCTGACCAGCACCACCAAGGCTGTGGAAGAAATCCGGGCATTCTGGGGGCGCGAAGCCGTCCTCATGAATGAGGTGGGGCTGGAAACCAGCCACACTCAGCACGCGCCTTCAACGCACGCTCCCGGCACCCCGCTGCGAATCTGCTGGGCTGGTGAGCACATCCCCCGCAAAGCGCTGGATTTGCTTCTGCACGCTCTGCCGCAGTGCAAGGAAAAGATGGAGCTCCACGTGCTGAGCAAAGGCCCCCGCATGGAAGCGTGGAAACACCTGACCCACCAGCTGGGGCTGGATAACGTGGTGACCTTTCACGGTTTTGTACCGCGGGAAGACGCATTCCGCATCATGAGCAGCAGCCATGTGTTCTGCATCACCAGCGTGCGGGAAGATACCTCCACCGTGGTTTTTGAGGCTTTCCGCTACGGGCTACCAATCATCGCGCTGGATCATTGTGGTTTCTCTACCGTGATTGATGAGACCAGCGGCATCAAAATCCCCATCAATTCCCGGAAACAGGTCATTGCAGACTACGCCCGGCATCTGGATTATCTGGCCACCCATGAAGAAGAGCGGCAGCTCCTTTCTCAGGGTGCTCTGGCTCGTTGCCAGCAATTTACATGGGATGAAAAAATGGAAGTTATAAATAGGCTTTACGCAGACGCCATCAAACATCAATGAGTCAAGCCGTCAGAGAAGCGTTCTGGGATAACACCCGGGCTGTGCTCATGTGGCTCGTTGTCCTTGGGCATACTATTCAACAATTTGTCGGGGCCGGCTTTTTCAGCCATCCTCTTTTCAAAGCCATATACCTGTTTCATATCCCGCTTTTCTTTTTCATCAGTGGCTATTTTGCCCTCGCCAGCATCAGGAAGCACCGGTTCGCCGGTCTGAAAAAGACGGCTCTCCGTCTGCTGCCTCCTATATTACCATGGGCTCATTGCAACTGATACTGATGCTCTGGCAGGGAAAGTCTTTTGAACCAACTTCCGTGTGGAGGTGCTACGTTTGTCTCTGGTTTCTCTGGAACCTCTTTGAATGCCAGTTATTCGCCTATCTGCTGAAGGCAACCCGGAACCGGATAATCAGATTCGTCACCCTGTGTCTGCCCTTTGTTCTCTGCCTGGTTGCTCCGCAATATATTCCCTATGCAGACTACCTGGGGCTGGCCTGGCCCTGCTTTGTCATTGGCATGTATTCGCGCCACAAAGGTTTCTCACGGCTCAGTATCACCCCTCATTGGTATTGGGCTGCCCCAGCAGCCATATTGTGTTTCTACCTGTTCCAGGATGACTGGTATGTCTATACGTGCCCGCTCTCCCTTTCGCTCAGTTCCATCGGCGTAGCTCTTTTCCGGCTCGCTGCAGCTTTTTCCTCCGGCTGTGTCTTTCTGGCGATAATGCATCAGTGCTCTGACAGGTTACACCTGGCAAACATCGGCTCTGCGACCTTGGGAATTTACGTCATTCAGAGCGTGGTATTTAAAGTTGTCTCGTACCTGCACCTCCCCGCTTATCTATACCAGACGTGGGTGATGATTACGGCATCACTGGCAATTTTCTTCCTTTCCTACTTCACCTATGTCCTGACCCGGAGACTTCCGATTGCAGCCACCCTGGCATATGGAGACATACCCCCCCGCAAGGCTGAATCAAATTAAGTAAGAAAACTTCTACAACATCCCTAATCGGTTTCATCCGAGACTGTGCGCATTCCCCAGCGGGCTGTCGGCCTTTTGATTATCCGCTCGATTCGATCCTCTCCATGAGGCATATAGATGGCGTATGAACGTGGAGACTCACTGCGGATATCGGTTAATCTTCGTAAGATATTATTGAAACGGTAAGCAATACCGTGCCGCCGGGATACATACCACGGCAACGCCTTCATCTCAGCATCCCATTCCCGCTGCGAACGCTCTGTCCATGCAAGATTCCCTCCCGTCACAGTAAATGTACTCGTTACCAGCTCAGGCTGCACGCATATACGCGGCGAAATTCCCACTATTGCCCGGTAAAACACCATATCTGCCAGTGCCTTGTAGTTTGTATCAAAACGTATCCCATGGCGGATGAATGCCTCTGTCCTGTGAAAACAGGAACAGGTTATAATTTCGCACACTGTCTGGCTGCGCCACCGTGCAGGCATAACCGGTCGCCGGTGGCAGATATAACGGCTATCGGCATCGACTATGATATAGGTTCCCAGTATTATTTCCGCATCAGAATGCGCCTCAAACACTTCAGAAACGCCTTTCAAAGCCCCGGGCAGGTATTGTTCATCACTGTTGAGATGCGCTGTTACCGCGGCGTCTGGCGGCATTTTCTCCCATGCTTTATTAATGGCATCGTACATGCCGGCATCTTTGGCGCTTTCGTAAGTGAAAGTATAACCGGGAGCACCAGCAAGAGCCTGCTGCCACTCTGCCAGCCACTCAGGAGTTCCATCCGTTGAAGCCCCGTCCTGAACATGGTGGTGCACCTCCACGCCCTCCCCGACCTGGTCTGCAACGGAGCGAACGCAACGCTGCAGCCAGGAAAGCGCATTATATGTGGGCGTGACAATGTAAAATTTCATGTTCGCGTTCATGTTATACCAGTTAGTGAAGGGAAGCAAGTATTTTCACACGGAATGGTATGCGGATATGTATCGCTGCCGCGGACTGTTGGGTTTATCAGGTATCATAAGGCGGAGTTTTCCTGCTTTCACCAGAGCACCGATATACAAGTTGACCGTGCGTGTCTGTCTCGACACTCCTATATGCTCCATTATCTCCAGGCTGCTCCGTGGTTCTGTGCAAAACTGCACCACTGCTTCCTGTTTGGCCTGGACGTCTGCTCTGTTTATTCGTTTTTCTTTGTTTGCAAACAAAGCTTTTTGCATCTTTGTTTGCTTTTGGCGTTTTTCCCACGTGTAGAGCGCGGTTTCCTCGTTTTCTCTTACCATGGATACCCCGAAGGCATCATCTATACGCTCACGCCAGATTATCACTCTGAACTCTTCAGCCTGAATAAATTCCGGCATATCCAAACCGTGATTCATGCACTTATCAATGATATCTGTAGTACCTGTTCCCATTTCATCTATATAACCGGCCATATAGGCCGGATGAGCCAATATGGGATTCACGGGTATGGAAGAGTGCAGATAGCGGAGTTTATCCGGACTGACACCGTAGGGGAGTTTTCCGGGATTCCAGACTTCCAGCCGATCTTTGAACAGCATGACTTCAACGCTGCCGTTGTTTGCATAATCGCGATGCACCACAGCATTGACAATGGCTTCTGTCACAGCTTCACGTGGTATTTCACATGTTACATCTGCTGTGTTGCTATAAGCGCGAGTGCCGACATGCACATTGATGCGGGACATAACAAAGTCGACGGCCTTGTCTATCATTTCAAAGATTGTCCCATTGAACTTATAGTGGGAAAGCAGTGGCTTGGTAATGGTTGTGCTGTAGAATTGGGCGCACTTGATACTCGATGTCGGGAAAAAATCCTGCGGTCGCTTGCCAAACAACAGAATGGCTGAGTTGGTGAGTTTTCCGGCATCTGTCATGAGCCTCAAATGGGTAAGGATGGTCGGCAACCCGGCCGAAAACGGTATTGGAAAGCCGCGGTGTGCCTTGGCCAGCATCACAAAATGAGCAACTTTTTCGGGGTCTATATCATCCAGAGTGGCGCCATGGCAGAATGAGGCATCGAAGGGTAATTTGCGAATGTAGTCCTGCTCTTCCAGATACCGGACTAATGATTCATACACCGATGCCCGGAGTTCATCATAATCAGAAAAAGATTTTCGTACAACACTTTGTTCGGCTTTTTCAATCAACTTTATTTGCTTAGGATGGCGCTTTTTGCGGCCTTGCAAACGCGTAATGAAAACGAGTCTGTGTTTGCATTCGGCTGTGGCAAGGTCATATTCGCGTTCTGTGGGGGATACGCCTTCGGCATCCTCGTATCCATATCTGCAACCGAATAAACCCAGGTAGATATCACATTCTGCCACCTGGCTGAGGTATACAGATTGGGCAGATTTTGCTCCGGCTGGCTCATTTTCAAAGATAAAAGGTATGAAAAAACGGCCCAGCAAGGCGTCCGATTGAATATAGTCGAACAACTTCCTTCGTTCTTCGGCAAATTCTGCCTGCACGCTGCTGATGAAGATTTTGATACTCATAGGGCTCTTTCTTTGTTCGGTTTAAATTTAACACAAACAAAGCGCAATGTCAACTCTATTTGTTTTTTTGTTTAAACAAAGATACCGCCGGGATTATTTCAATCCCGGCGGCTTTGTTTAAGACGCTTATTGCGTGGTTGCGGAGCTATCAGGCGAACACACCCACGGCCTCGGCGGCGCAGGCAATCATGTAGTCGCGGTTAAGCTTGGCGATGTTATCCACGGAGATACCCTTCGGGCAGGCGGCTTCGCACTCGTACTGGTTGGTGCAGTTGCCGAAACCGAGGGCATCCATCTGGCGCACCATGGCAAGCACGCGCTTGTTCTTCTCCGGCTGGCCCTGGGGCAGCAGGTTCAGATGAGCAGCCTTGGCAGAGGTGAAGAGCATGGCGGAGCTGTTCTTGCAGCTGGCCACGCAGGCACCGCAGCCCACGCATGCAGCGGCATCGAAAGCGGCATCGGCCGTCTTCTTGCGCACGGGCATGTTGTTGGCGTTCGGAGCAGAACCGGTGCGGATATCCACGAAACCGCCGGCAGCGATGATGTTGTCCAGAGCGGTGCGGTCCACCATGAGGTCGCGCAGCAGCGGGAAAGCCTGGGCGCGGAAGGGTTCAATCCAGATGGTATCACCGTCCTTGAACTGGCGCATGTGCAGCTGGCAGGTGGTCACCTTCTTGCCGCCGTGCGGCACACCGTTGATGGTGAGGGAGCACATACCGCAGATACCTTCGCGGCAGTCGTGGTCGAACACGATGGGTTCCTTGCCTTCGTGCACGAGCTCCTCGTTCACGATGTCAAGCATCTCAAGGAAAGAAGCCTCATCCGGGATGTTCTTAGCCTTGTAGGTTTCAATGCGGCCCTGAGCCTGAGCATTCTCCTGGCGCCAGACCTTGAGCGTAAGATTGAGATTAGCCATAATTATATAATCTATCTTAAAGGGTTGGAATGAGTTTCTTTACTTGTAGGAACGGATGGCCAGGTGCACGGTGTCGAAGGTAAGCGGCTCCTTGTGCAGCACCGGCAGCTCGTCCGTGCCCTTGTATTCCCAGCAGGCCACGTAGGCGAAGTTCTCGTCATCGCGCTTGGCTTCGCCGTCGGCCAGCTGGTGCTCAAGACGGAAGTGAGCACCGCAGGATTCCTCGCGGTTCAAGGCGTCGTAGCAGAGCACCTCGGCAAAGTCGAGGAATGCAGCCACGCGCCAGGCCTTTTCGAGCTCCTGGTTCACGCCTTCGGCACTGCCCACCACCTTCACATTGGTCCAGAATTCCTCGCGGATGGCGGGAATCTTCTCAATGGCATCCATGAGGGACTCCTTCGTGCGGCCCATGCCCACGTCCTCCCACACGAGCTTGCCCAGCTCGCGGTGGATTTCATCGGGGCTCTTGGTGCCCTGCACGTCCATCATCTTCTTAATGCGAGCCTTCACGGCGTCCTCAGCCTCCTTGAACTCGGGGGCGGCAGTAGTCACGCTGCCGGGGGTCTGTGTGGTGAGGTAGGTCGGCAGAGTGGCGGAAATCACGAAGTAGCCGTCGGAGAGGCCCTGCATGAGAGCGGAAGCACCCAGACGATTGGCGCCGTGGTCAGAGAAGTTAGCTTCGCCGAGCACGTGCAGACCGGGGATGGAGGACATGAGGTTGTAGTCCACCCACAGACCACCCATGGTGTAGTGGGAGGCGGGGTAAATCATCATCGGCTGCTCGTGGGGGTCCACGTCGGTAATCTCCTCGTACATCTCGAAGAGGTTGCCGTACTGGCCGTCAATCCACTCCTTGCCCATGCGGTTGATGGCATCCTTGAAGTCAAGGAACACACCGCGGCCGGTGTTGGCCACACCGCGCTCGTCGTCGCAGGCTTCCTTGGCGGCGCGGGAGGAAATGTCACGCGGTGCCAGGTTACCGAAAGACGGGTACTTGCGCTCCAGGTAATAGTCGCGGTCGCCTTCAGCCACATCGGAGGGCTTCATCTCGCCGCGGCGGATCTTGGCGGCCACCTCGCGGCTCTTGGGCACCCAGATACGGCCGTCGTTGCGCAGAGACTCGGACATGAGGGTCAGCTTGCTCTGGTAGTCGCCCTTCACCGGGATGCAGGTGGGGTGAATCTGAGTGAAGCAGGGGTTGGCGAAGTAGGCACCCTTCT
>CALFTQ010000049.1 GCA_937916135.1 uncultured Verrucomicrobiales bacterium | reverse complement strand
CCGCTCTTGCCGCGGGTCAGCTCGCACACGTCCGGGTTCTTCTTCTGCGGCATGAGGCTGGAGCCCGTGGTGTGGGCATCGCTCAGTGTGCAGTAGCCGAACTCAGCGCTGCTCCACAGCACCAGGTCTTCGCTCAGGCGGGAAAGATGGGTGCCGATGAGGGAGAGGTCGAAGAGCGTTTCCATGATGTAGTCGCGGTCAGCGATGGCATCCATGGAGTTTTCGCTCACGGAATCAAAGCCCAGCTCGGCGGCGATACCCGCGCGGTCCAGGTTGATGGTGCTGCCGGCAATGGCACCGCTGCCCAGCGGGCTCACGTTCACGCGGCGGCGGCAATCGGCCAGGCGGGCGGCATCGCGGTCCAGCATCTCCACATAGGCCAGCAGGTGGTGACCGATGGTGACCGGCTGGGCGCGTTGCAGGTGGGTGTAACCGGGAATGCGGACCTCCGCATATTGGGAAGCTTTCTGCACCAGGGCACGCTGCATATCCTTGAGCAGCTCCAGTGTTTTGTCAATCTGAGTGCGGCAGTACAGGCGCGTATCGGTGGCCACCTGGTCATTGCGGGAGCGGGCGGTGTGCAGCTTGGCACCGGGGGCCCCGATGCGGCGGGTCAGCTCGCTTTCGATGTTCATGTGCACATCCTCGAGCTTCATGCTCCAGCTGAAGTTGCCGGCCTTGATGTCGGCCAGGATCTCCTGCAGGCCGTTGGCAATGGCATCGAACTCATCCTGCGTGAGCATGCCGGCTTTCAGCTGGGCGCGGGCATGCGCCGTGGAGCCGGCAATGTCGTGTTCATAAAGCTTCCAGTCGTAGGAAACGGATTCACCGTACTCCAATACCAAATCTGCCGTAGGCTGTGAAAAACGTCCTGTCCACATAACGCGGCCAGCATACCACCATTCCCCATCATGTGCAAGCCGCAATGCTGCCATGCAGATTTTTGCACGAAATCAGGAAAGGCACTTGACTGTGAGGCTGTGAGTGATGTACAGTTCCTGAGTATGCCCGCCACGAAGAGAGTTGTGCTGAAAGTGATACTAGCGCTAGTTCTGGTGCTTGCCGTGGTTTATGTGGTAACGGAGGATTCGGGGGAGAAGAAGGTAACGGTCTGCAAGCTGTTTCGTGTGGAGATGGATGATGTTGCAGAGGCTTCCTGGGCAGTTCTTGATAAGCTCACCGGGGAGGATGTGCAGAAATCACGGAGCATTCCACGGCAGGATGCCGAATACTGCATCGAAGGGGCATTCAGACTTGCTCCCGAGGCTTTGCCCGGGAAGGGAATACCCGCAAACCCGCAGGGGTACGAGACCTACACCGGGGAGACCGTGAGCGATTGGATGAGCAGCGAGGAAATCCGGTTGCTGCTGTGGCGCACGAAGAGGAGCGGGGAGGTGGTGTTTTCACCTTCCACCGGCTGGGTGTATTTCAAGCTCGATTTGCAGAATTAATCTGAATTTCAATCTCCTTAATCTTTTTTGCAGAGTTTTTGCTGAGTAAGTGGCGAACCACAAGCCAGATGGCCGGAATGAGTGAGGTATAGATGGTGGCCGCTAGGCAGTCCGCATTGAACTCCTGCTGGCGGAGCGGCAGGATAACCAGCCCCAGCAGCAGTCCGCATACCAGCCAGATGCCGGCAATGAGCGGGTGAGTGGCAAGGTATTCCGTTCTGGCGTTCACGGGTGGCAGGTGCTCCGGATTGAGGATGAGCCGCCCCTCCAGACAGCGTGTCGAGGGCACGTTTACCTGAACATCCCAGCTCCTGACGGCGTGCTCACTTTCTTTGCTGGCATAATGCAGACCGTAGCACAGCCACCAGCAGGCCCCTGTCAGAATGAGTAGCTGCGTCTCGGTGGATTGGGAAGCCCAGATTTGCTCGTCCGATTCGTTCATCAGGGGGTAGAGCGAGTTGTTCAAGAGAGAATCCGGCCTGTACACGCCGGAGTTGATGGAAGCCAGCACATAATCGGGCCCGACGAGCAAGGCATGACGCGCGGCGGCGTAGGCCTTTGCTTCTTTCTTGCTGAATCCATTGCGGAAAGCCCAGAGAAAACGCCGGTCTGAGTCATCGGTCTCCATATGCAGAATCCTGGCCCCCGAGTTGTCAAAGAACATCGGGTAGTGGCTGATGGTGCAGTCGAAACGACCACGCCGGGAGCCATTGAAGCAGATTTCACCCTTGCTGCCTGTCCGGCAATCGGAGCGTATTTCGATGGTATTCTCACCCATCTGAATTGAAAGCCGCGGAAAGCAATCACTGCTGTGGCGGTACTCCAGGGTGGCAATCATTTGCCCGCTTTCAGAATAAATCCTGCCCTCAAGCGGAATATACAAGGAAATGAATTTCTTTGTGGCGGGCGATTGGATGCTGACTTTCATCGTCAATAGGATACAGTAAATGGCCGGCAGGTCAAGCAAATGCAGAGAACTTCCCGTTTTTTTGTTGACTTGGAGTGGGCTGGGGAATATCATCCGGATTATGAAGATTCCTCCCTACTGGGTTACAGAGAGGCGCAGGGGCTGCGATGGTTCGCTGTGGAAATTGCGCGGCATATCGTACTGCTCGATGAGCGAGGCGCGGGAGCGGCTGGAGGAACGCTTCCGCATCCGCTCTGAGTTTGCCGCGCGGCGTGGGGTAAGCGAGGAGGCGGTGGCTGAACACTGCGCCCGCCTGCGTGCGCTGGATGAGCTGAAGTCGGAGGAATACGCCACCCTGCTGCTGGAGCCGGTGGTGGAGCAGGTGGATGCGGAGAATATTATCACTCGCAATCGCTATGGGGTGCAGGTGCTCAACAGCACTACCCTCTGCTTTGTGGATGTGGATGATTTTCCGCTCTCGCTGGGGGATAGGCTGAAAGGTATCTTCGGCCGGAGGACCACGCCGGAGGAAAAGCTGCTCCAGACGCTGCGCGATTTGTGCGCGGCAGATGAATCGCTGGGCGCCCGCCTGTACCGCACGCACAATGGCTGGCGTGTCATGCTGACGGGCAGGGAACTGGCGCCGGATTCCGAACGGATGCACCGGATATGCCGCCTGCTGCATGCCGACCCCTTGTATGAATCGCTCTGCACCCGCCAGCAATGCTGGCGCGCCCGCCTCACCCCCAAGCCATACCGCGTGGGCGTGCCGGGCTATCCCCGGCCGGTGGATTCGGAGTCGGTTTCCTCTCCGCAGGCGCAGGATTGGATTCAGCGTTACGAATCCGCGTGCCGCGGGAAATCCGTCTGCCGCCTGGTGGATGTCGCAGGGCGCAAGATGCAATCTGACCTCATTGAACTGCATGACCGCATGACAGGGGCCACGGTGCCGGACGCGGAACTGGCCTGATAAAATTATGTGGTACTACATTCAGCCTTATGTGAGCTTTGTAGCCCTCCTGGTTGTGCTGGCTGTGGTGGGCCGCTGGATGTTCAGGACGCGGGGGAAGGGGTGCGCCTCCGGGTGTTCCCTCGGGTGTTTCGGGGTTGTTGCATTGCTGTTGCTGAGTGCTTCCATCAGCGGCTTGTTCAGCTCAAAGATTCTGCATGTCAGCGATTCCCGCTGCTGGTACATGGAGACTTGCGATATCGATGGAGAGCTCTTTTACAACGTGAAGACCTCCTCATGGGATGGGCTGGATTCTGATGGCAAAGAGCCATGGTACTGCTGCATCGGTTTCCAGGGCGGCACGGCAGCGTGGAAGAATTACCCCACCGAACTGTACCTGCGCCAGTCATCCGGTGCGCTTCACTATTTCAATTTCGAGACTGAAACCGTCGAGGATTTAGGGAATGTGCCCATTCCCGGTCCTTCGCAGCCGGTGGAAGAGTTTTTCCGTGAGCTTTGATGTGTATGAGTGCTGTGCCGGGATATCAGATAGGCCTGAAATTGTGGTCGGTGAATACAGGCGTGTGCCAGCGTGAGGCGCGGCGCTTGTATGATGCCGGGGTGTATGATTATCTGGAGCTGTATGCGGTGCCTGGCAGTGTTGATACGCTGCCCGGGTGGAAAGCGCTGGGAATCCCCTGCGTGGTTCACGCAGCTCATTTCAAGCATGGCTTTAATCTGGCTAGGGAGGATTGCACCGCAGCAAACCGCCGGATTTATGATGAAATGCGCCGCTTTGCTGATGAGCTGGGGGCGCTGTACATCATTTTTCACGGGGGTACCTTCGGCTGCATTGCGGAAACGGCCCGGCAGCTGGAAGCTTTGCATGAACCCCGTGCCCTGATTGAGAATAAACCAGCCATCACCCGGAATGAGGGGAGCATCCTGGAATGCCGCGGGGCTTCTGTGGAGGAAATCCGACATGTCTTGCAGGTGGCCGGCTGCGGGTTCTGTCTGGATATCCCGCACGCGCTCTGTGCGGCCAATTATATGCAGCAGGAGCAGATGAGCATGCTGCATGAGATGAACAGCCTGCACCCCGTCATGTATCACCTGGCAGACATGAAGTCTCCGGAGCTGCTCATTGATGACCACACGCGGCTCGGGCACGGGATGCTGGATTTTGCCCGCTTCATTCCCGGTATCCTGGCTCCGGGGGCCATGCTCACCATTGAGACCAACCGCACCCGCCCGGAGGCTCTGGAGGAGTTTGAGCAGGAGGTGGAGCTTTTCAGAGCTTGCGCCTGCGGTCGATGAGGTTGAAGATGCCCGCCAGCAGCGTGCCGGAGATGCTGTGCCACACGCAGCAGATGGCAGAGGCTACGGCTGCCTCCGGCATGGTGGGGAAGTGCCGCCCGGCCAGCACCGTGGCCAGCCCGGCATTCTGCATGCCGACTTCGATGCTGAGGGTGCGCCGCTTGGGGCGGGGCATGCGGGTGGCTCGGCCCACGCTGTACCCCAGGGCATAGCCGAGCGCATTGTGCAGGAATACGGTGAGGAAGATGAGTGCGCCGCTGGTGAAGAAGCTGCCGCCTTTGGCCGCGGTCACGCCGCCGACGATGCATGCCAGGCCTATGACGGAGAGCCCGGGCATCACCTTGCAGACTTCGGCATAGTCGGGGCGCTTGCCCCATTTCCCATTGCAGAAGGCGCCTATGGCTACGGGCAGGATGGTTACGAAGAGAATGCTGCGGAACATGCCCGCGGCGTCTACATCAATGCTTTCGCCGGCGAGCCAGAGCATGAGCAGGGGTGTCATGAGCGGGGCGAGCAGGGTGGAGACGGTGGTCATGCCCACGGAGTAGGGTACATCTCCCTTGCAGAGGAAGCTCATGATGTTGCTGGAGACGCCGCCCGGGCAGCAGCCCACCAGGATGAGCCCTGCCGCAATGCCCCGGGGCAGGTCGAAGCCCTGCACCAGTGCCCAGGCCACCAGTGGCATGATGCTGAACTGCGCCACGGCCCCGATGAGGATATCCAGCGGCTGCGCGGCCAGAATTCGGAAATCTGCCGGGCGCAGGGTCATGCCCATGGTCAGCATGATGAAGCCCAGCACCAGCGCCTGCACATCGCCATGCACCCAGCTGAACAGCCCGGGCACAACGAATGCGACTGCCGCGGCGGCAATGACGAAGGGGGAAGTATAGCGGGATAACCACGCACTGATGCTCTGCAGAATGCTCAACATGACTGCGCCTCATTCTACGCCCCTTTTGCTGAAATGCAAGGCCGAACGCACAGAAAACGTGTCAATCCTCATGCATTCCGGCGATTTTGAAAGCAAGAGAAACAGCAACACGTTTACTTCGTACTTCCTACTTCGTAATTCGTACTTCAAATGTGTGTCACCTCCATATATTTTCCTTGCCAAAGCTGGGGGGTGTGCGTAAAATAGGTCGCGGTGTGCGCTGCGTACCGAAGCGCATGCACTGTGTACCAATTTCAACCACTTCATAGAACAATGATGGATTTCATTTCAGATTGCGCTGAGTCTCTGTCTCCTTCCCTTACCCTGGCTGTGACCAACAAGGCTAAGGAGATGAAAGCCCGCGGCGAGCAGGTGTTCGGCCTGGCCGGCGGCGAGCCCGATAAGGACACCCCCGAGAACATCAAGAAGGCTGCTATCGAAGCCCTCAACAACGGTGCTACCAAGTACACCCCCTCCGTGGGTCTGCCCCAGCTTCGCCAGGCTATCTCCGACAAGCTCAAGCGCGATAATGGCCTGGAGTACGGCATTGACCAGATTTGCGTGTGCAGCGGCGCCAAGCCTGCGGTGTACACCGCTCTGCGCGCCACCATCTCCGCAGGTGATGAGGTGATTATCCCCTCTCCGTACTGGGTGAGCTACCCCTCCATGGTGGAGCTCTGCGGCGGTACCCCGGTGTTTGTGGAGACCAAGGCTGAGAACGGTTGGAAGATTACCTCCGAGGAGTTTGAGAACGCCATGACTCCCCGCACCAAGATGATTATCCTGACCACGCCGCACAACCCGACCGGCACCGTCTACACCGAGGACGAGCTGCGCGCCCTGGGGCAGATTGCGGTGGACGAGGATATCCTCATCATTGCCGATGAAATTTACGAGCACCTGGTATATGGTGATACCAAGCATGTTTCCATGGCTTCCCTGAGCGAGGAAATCTACAACCTCACCATCACCATCAACGGTTTCTCCAAGGGCTATGCCATGACCGGCTGGCGCCTCGGCTACTCCGCCGCCCCGGCTCACATTGCCAAGTACATCAAGCTCATCCAGGATCACACCGCCTCCAACGCCACGACCTTCTGTCAGTATGGCGCTATCGAGGCCCTGACCGGTGACCAGAGCTTCATCTCCGACCTGCGCGAGGAATACGACTTCCGCCGCCAGTATGTGTACAGCCGCCTGGCAGCCATGCCCAAGATCAAGGTGGTGGAGCCCAAGGGTGCCTTCTATTTCTTCCTGGATACCACGGAGCTCGGCATGGGGTCTCTCGACCTCTGCGAGAAGCTGCTCGACCGCTACAAGGTGGCCGCCGTGCCCGGTATCGCTTTCGGCAATGACCGTGCTATCCGCATTTCCTACTGCACCTCTCTGGACGTGCTCAAGGAAGGTCTGGACCGCCTGGAGGACTTCTGCAAGAAGCACTAAGAGGCTCTCCTTTCAATCGATTTGTTGATTATCCCGGCGCAGGAAAACCTGCGCCGGTTTTTTAGACCGATGAAGCGCTGTCAATGGGTGAATGAGGGGAACCCGCTCTATGTGCAATACCACGATGAGGAGTGGGGCCGCCCCTCGCGGGATGACGCCTACCTCTTCGAGATGCTGCTGCTGGAGTGCTTTGTGGCAGGGCTTTCGTGGGAGTGTGTGTTGAACAAGCGGGAGGCGTTCCGCGCCGCCTTTGCCGGATTTGATGCGCAGCGGGTGGCCGGGTTCGGCGCGGACGAGATGAAGCGGCTGATGCTGAATCCCGGCATTATCCGGCACCGTGGCAAGATTCAGGCGGCCATCTCGAATGCCCGTGTGTTTCTGGCAATACAGAGGGAGTTCGGCAGCTTTGCTGATTACGCCTGGGGCTTTACCGGTGGAAAGGTGATTCACGAACCGTGGCACCATCGCACGTCTTCGCCCGTTTCGGATGCGCTGTCGCGTGACCTGAAACGCCGCGGTATGCGCTTTGTCGGCTCGGTTACCATCTATTCCTGGATGCAGGCGGTCGGGATTATCTGCGGGCACGGGCAGGAGTGTGCACGAAACCTCGGCTCATGCACCTCGCAGTGAAAACCGTGATAAATTGATGTTTGTAGCAATCGGAGCACGGGACTTCAGTCCCGAAATCTCGGTGCGCTTAATCGGGCCTGAAGTCTCGTGCTTTGGCAAAGTTTCTCCGCCAAATTCCTCTTTCCGGGTTGAAGGGTGGAATTCGCAACGATGTTGTTGGTGTTTTAATCTGCTGTAAAACGATTGGGAATATGAGCAAAATCGGAGGATTTGCGGGATAGAACGCACTTTGCGCTTGCGCGTGCATATACAAGCGCGTATGATAAGCGGACGAACCTATGGAGTACGAGACAGAGCCGCAGATGCCACCCAGGCAGGAAAGGACATGGCCCACGCGCGTGGCGGGCTCATGTCTTATCTTTGTGGCTTTGGTGCTCATTGCCAGCCTGTTGAGTTATAATCACGGAGAGATGGGCTGGGATTTCCTGAACCCCACCGGTGGTATCAGGGCAGAGGAGGCTCCCTGCACGAACTGGCTGGGGCTGGTCGGTTTATACCTTGCCGGTCTGAGTAATTGGATGCTGGGGGCGGCCTCCATCTATGCCTGTGTCCTGCTCATTATTTTTGCCGTCGGGTTGGTGGGCTGGCCTCGTCGTCCATATGCGTTGCAGATGATGGCCATGTTCTGTCTTGTGATGTTTGCTTCGGCAATTTTCGCGTTGCAGCCATGGTTCCTGAGTAGCTGGCAGCGTGCTCATACCCTGTATTCTGCAGGGGGCGTGCTGGGATATCTGGACGGTTGCTGTGTGGTGGAACCGCTCCTCGGTACTCGTTGGTCGCTGGTCACTTTCCTTTTGCTGCATGCCGTTGCCTGGATTTACTTTGCCCGTTTTACCTTTCTTCAATTCTGGCGTGAGGCCTGGTACGACATGTACGGTTCGTGGTGCCGCTGGCAGCAGGGCAGGGCAGAGAAGCGCGAACGCCGCCGGGCTGAGCGCGAGCAGAGACTTCGTGAGCGTAAGGAACAATTGGATCGCGAAACGGCTGCTGCGCTTGCATCCTCAGCCGCAGATGCTGAGGTTGCAGCTTATGAGGCACGTCGTGCTGCTGGTAAAAATGGTGCCAAGACCTTGTTGGAAAATGAACAACCGAATTCTGCCCCCAAGGCTGCCCGTTCTGCTCAATCCGCACGCCGACCGGTTGAGCCTGTTTACGAGGAACCTGATTATCCACCGGTGAAATCCTTTGAGAAACAAATGGAAGAGAGCCGGATTCGTGAGGCGCAGCGAGTCGGAACTCAACGCCCGCCAACGGGGCGCAATATCCAGTATGCGGCTTCCAGAAACCGCTCTAATCTGCTGGACCTGATGGCTCCGGTCGAGAAGCAGATTGCGTTGAGCAATGCCCCTGGCGCTGATGTAGAACCCGAACGGCCGCAGACGGGGCGTGTTTCGGTGAACCCGCGCCTGCAGAGTCAGGTAGAGCGGCGTATGGGGCTTCGCGCCCCGGCTCCTGCATCCGGTTCAGAATCTGCACGTTCCGTGCCTGCCGCCCGACCTTCTGCCCAGCCGAAGGCACCGGCCCGCCCCAAAACTCTTGATGATAAGGATACCCGCGTGCAGTACGAGGATTATCCCCTGCCTCCTTATGATTTGCTGAAGTATGAACCGGTATCTCAGGAGCTGACGGATGCCGCTCAGGATGAGATGATGGAGATGCAGCAGCGCATCATCGATACCCTGGATACTTTTAAGATCTCAGTGGCTCCCGGGGATATTACCCGTGGCCCTAGTATCACTCGTTATGAATTCTACCCGCCCCGTGGTCTGCGAGTGAATCGCATTTCGGCTCTGGATAAGAATATCATGATGGCCACCAGTGCCAAGTCTGTGAATATTCTGGCTCCCATTCCGGGCAAGAATACCGTGGGCATTGAACTGGAGAATGCCCAGAAATCTCCGGTCTATCTTCGGGAGCTCCTCCAATCAGATAATTTCAACAATCCGAAGCTGCGAATCCCCGTGGCTCTGGGGAAGGATGTGTATGGCAATGCCATTATCGGTGACCTGGCTGCCATGCCGCACACCCTGGTGGCCGGTACCACCGGTTCCGGTAAGTCCGTGTGCATCAACAGCATGATTCTTTCCATGCTGTATAAGTTCCGCCCGGAGGAACTCAAACTCATTCTCGTTGACCCCAAGGTGGTGGAAATGCAGCCATACCGCAAGCTGCCGCACCTCATCTGCCCCGTAGTCACGCAGCCGGGCCGCGTCATTGGCGCCTTGCGCTGGGCGGTGAACGAGATGGAACGCCGCTACCGCCTGTTCAGCCAGGTGGGCGTGCGTAATTTCGAGGACTTCAACAACCGCGAGGATGACGGGCCGATAGATGAGCCCGAGGTGGAAGAGGAGGCCCCCATCGATTATGCCGCCATCGAGGCCATGGCCAGTGAGATTGAGCGCCAGGCGGAGGATGAGTTGGAGCTTCCGGAAGAGGAACAGGACGAGTTCGACTTCAACGACCCGGAACCCATCCCGCTCAAACTGCCGTATGTGGTCATTATCATCGATGAGCTTGCCGACCTCATGATGGTGGTGAAGGAAGACCTGGAAAACTACATTGCGCGCCTGACCCAGAAGGCCCGAGCTGCCGGTATTCACCTGGTGGCTGCTACGCAGACCCCGCGTGCCAATGTGGTGACCGGCACCATCAAGGCCAATATCCCCAGCCGCATCGCTTTCCGCGTGGCCAGCCCGCTGGATTCCCGCATTATCCTGGATACGGCAGGTGCTGAAAACCTGCTGGGCAAGGGCGACAGCCTGTTCCTGCCCCCGGGTGGTATCACTAAGATGACCCGCGTGCAGGGCGCCTTTGTGAGCGATGCAGAAATTGCCAGGATTATTGCCCATTGCGCTGCTCATGCCAAGCAGAAGTTTGAGCAGGGCGTGGCCGCTGAGATGGATAATGCCGATGGTGGCTCCCCGAATGCTGACAACGGCGGCCGCATCGGCACCAAGAATATGAACGATGAGGATGCCGAACTCTACACCCGCTGTGTGCAGCTGGTGGTCACGGAGCGCAAGGCCAGCACCTCTCTCCTGCAGCGCCGATTCAGCATCGGCTATGGTCGCGCCGCCAAGATTATGGACCAGATGGAGAAGAATGGTATCATCTCTCCCCCCTCCGGTGCAACCCGCGCCCGCGAGGTGCTGGTGGATGCGTGATTACATTTCGGGAACCTCTGATAACTCGAAATTAATCAACAAATTGAACTTTGGCGAGCCGTAGGCGAGCGGCATTCAAAGCCCGTGAAACGGGCGACATACCC
>CALFTQ010000048.1 GCA_937916135.1 uncultured Verrucomicrobiales bacterium | reverse complement strand
TTCAGTCCCGATTATGTGCACCGTGATTTCGGGACTAAAGTCCCGTGCTCCGACAGCGTCAAACATCAATTTATCGAGCACCTTTCTCAAACTTTGGGACACGTCGTGTGTGCTCAGTTCCCCAGGTCAAGCTCAATACTAAAGGTGGCGGAGAGATTGGCGGGGTCAAGTTCCACTGCGTTTTCAGGCTGGCTGAGCAGCTGGGCGGGTTCGATGCCGCGCAAGGTAAAGAGCAGGGCGGGCTCAGCATCGATGAGGCACCCGGCGGCATAGATGGCGGCCGCGGCGTGGGGGCAGGGTTCGGCCCAGTCCGGGCAGCTGCAGCGCATCTGCCAATCGGCAGGGGTGGGGAGCAGGCCGGTCTCCGGGTGGCAGAGTTGCTCCAGCACGGCGGTGTCCACTTTGCCTTCCAGCAGGGAGAGCAGGGAATCGATGTGGCCGGAGCAGCTGCGGGCCAGCTCGGCCAGGTGCTCATCGTCCAGCGGCGCAAGGTGCAATTCAATTTCAAAGAGCTCCTCTGCGCTCACCAGGGCGGTGATGCAGCAGCGGGAAATGCGCACATCCAGCACGCAGCCGTGGCGTAGCAGGGCGCGGCCCGGGGCCAGGCACATGCCGCCGGATTCACAGTGGGCCAGCTGCTTCATCCAGGCGCTGCCCCAGAAGTGGGTAGCCAGTTTGCGGGTGGTGTTCTGCACCGGGTGCAGTTCCACTCCATCTGCCAGGAGCTCCGCTTGGCGGTCCTCGGCCAGTTTCTTCAAATCAGCGGCTCTCAGCCGCGGGGCGAATTCATCGTAGCTCACAGGGTGATAAAAAAGCCGGGGCTCCTGGTGGAACCCCGGCTGTTGGGATAAATGTTTACTTGGTGACGCTCTTGAAGTACTCAAGCGTGGTCTTGAGACCTTCCTCCAGCGTGTGCTTGGGAGCCCAGCCGGCGTTGCGCAGCTTATCGGCGCAGGAGCGGGAGTGCTTCACATCGCCGGGGCGCTCGGGCAGGTGCACCACCTTGGAGCTGGAGCCGGCGGCGTCGATGATGATGTTTGCCAGGTCATTGATGGTGATCTGACCACCGTAGCCCACGTTGTATACGCCGGTCACTTCCGGATGCTCGGCCACGAAGGTGAGACCGCCCACAATATCCTTCACATAGATGAAGTCGCGGGTCTGCTCACCATCACCGAACACGGTGATATCCTCACCCTTGATGGCCTTCTCCATGAAAATCGGCACGGCGGCAGCGTAGGCGCCCTTCGGATCCTGGCGCGGGCCAAACACGTTGAAGAAGCGGCAGCAGCCGGTGTTTACCTGACCGGTGGTGCGGAACATTTCCATGTAGTACTCACCATCGAGCTTGGTAATGCCGTAGGGGCTCTTCGGCTCCGGGTACATGGTCTCCACCTTGGGCACGATGGGGTTGTCGCCATAGATGGCAGCGGAGGAGGCGAGCACTACTTTCTTCACGCCGGCCTTGGTGGCTTCCTCCAGCACGGTGAGCAGGCCATTTACGTTCAGATCCACTGTTTCACGGGGCTTCTGCATGGACTCCGGCACAGATACCATGGCAGCCATGTGGAAGATGTAGTCCACGCCCTCCACGGCCTTGGCCACGAGCTCGCGGTCGGTGATGGAGCCTTCGATGAAGGTCACCTTCAGGCCGTCCAGGTTTTTCTTGTAACCGGTACGCAGGTTGTCCAGCACGCGGATTTCTTCTGCGATACCCTGATAATGCTCAGCAATGTGAGACCCGATGAAGCCGGCACCGCCGGTAATGAGTACTTTCATGATATGTGTTGGTATGGTTCGCAATTTATTCTACCCTGCAAGGTGGAAAAATCAAGAAGTATTTAAGATTTTTCTTCATGCGGGTGAAAAAATTGTGTAGACTGGCGGCATGTGTGAGGAGAAACGGCGAATCGTGAGCATAGATGCCCTGCGGGGGCTGGATATGGTGTTGCTTTCCGGAGGTGCTGCGGTGCTGTGGCAGTTATGCAGGGCAGGGTGGGGAAATGAGGTTCCGGTGTGGCTGGCCCGGCAGTTCCGGCATGCGGAGTGGGGCTGCGGGTTCACCTGCTGGGATCTGGTGATGCCGCTTTTCCTGTTCATTACCGGATGCTCCATGCCTATAGCCTTCAGCCGCTACCGGGAGCAGGGGAAGCTGCGCACCGCCTGGCGGGTTCTGCGGCGCGTGGTGCTGCTCTTTGTGCTGGGCATGGTGGTGCAGGGGAATCTGTGCAGCGGGGAGCCGGAGCACATGAGTTTGTTCTGCAATACGCTGCAGGCGATTGCAGCGGGGTATCTGGTGAGTGCGGTGGTGCTCATGTTCTGGAACTGGCGGGGGCAACTGGCCAGCTGTCTGGTGCTCATGGCTGCGTACTGGGCGCTGCTCCGTTTTGTGCCTTATAACGGGCAGCCTGCCGGCCTTTTCCGACCGGATAACAACCTGGCGTATTATATTGATTGCGCCTTGCAGGGGCACTGGCAGGACGGCACGCCCTATACCTGGATTCTCACCACGCTGAATTTCGGCGCCATCACCCTCATGGGAGTGCTGGGGGGCGGGGTGGTATTCCGCATGCGAGGTCTCAGGGCTGCCGGTATTTTGTCTGCCAGTGGGGGACTCTGCCTCGGGGCAGCCATGCTGCTGGAGTATGATACACCGCTCATCAAACACCTGTTCACGACCACCATGGTGCTGTGGAGCGGGGGCTGGTGCCTGTTGCTGCTGGCGGTGTTTCATGTGGTGTTTGATATCCTGTCGCGGACTGCCTGGCTGGCGTATCCTTTTCAGGTGGTGGGGTGCAATGCCCTGCTGGCGTATATGCTGACCAACACGCCGGGATTGGGCGGCCGCAGCCTTTGGGACAGCATTGTGTATCCGCTTTTCCGCTGGGCTGGAGAGCCCTTGCTTTATGAATCTTTATCATATGCCCTTCTGTGGCTTATGCTGTGGTTCCTTTACAGGCATAAGGCCTGCTTACGGGTGTGATGGTTTTCTTTTTTATTTACACTGAGAAATAAAATGCTAAAATGCTGCGTATCTATATATACCATGAAAGCTAAATACATGCTGCCGTTGCTGGCGTTGAGTGTGGCTTCGGCCTGGGCTGGTGAGCGCGAAACATTTGATTTCGGGTGGAAGTTCAAGTACTTCGGTCCCGGAGACCCGGCTGAGGCTGGTGTGCCTGTGGATACGGATTCGCACCAGGGTACGCACCCGGCCGCGCACGCGGTGGATGGCGATTTGCTGACGCGCTGGTGTGCCCGGAACCAAGGACAGGGGCATTATCTGCTCATTCGTCCCGGCTTTTCCGCCCCGGTCAAGATGGCGGTGGTTTACTGGGAAAAGCGCAACAATATGAAGCTGGATGTGGTTATCGACCACGGGGATGGAAGCCGGACCGCCCGCAGTTACCGCGTGGGGCACCAGGCTGCCACGTTCATTGACGTGGGGGGTAAGCCCGTGCGGTCGATAAAGCTCACGGTGAACGATGCCACCGGGCAGACCTGGGCCAGCATTCGCGAGGTGATGTTCACCGGGGTGAACAACGAGCCGCTGCAGGTGCAGAAAGGCCAGCCCGCTGTGGCGCAGGCTGCCGTGGGGCTCGATGAAAGTGAGTACAAGGCGGTGCAGCTGCCGCACGACTGGGCCATAGAGAGCCCCTTCCTTATGGCTGAGCCCAATGAAACCGGCAAACTTCCCTGGAATGGCTGGGGATGGTACCGCAAGACTTTTGCCGTGCCGGCTGATTTCAGTGCAGAGCAGGACCGCTATTACCTGGATTTCGACGGGGTGATGTCCAACCCGCAGGTATACGTGAACGGCAAGCTGGCCGGAAACTGGGCTTATGGCTATAATTCGTTCCGGGTGGATATTACCCCGTATCTGGAGGCTGGCAAGGATAACCTGATAGCGGTAATGGCCAGCAACCTGCCGCTTTCAACCCGCTGGTATCCCGGTGCCGGTATCTACCGCCACGTGTGGCTGGAAAAGACCGGCCCGGTGCACCTGGCTCAGTGGCCTACCTATATCACCACCCCGGAAATCACGGAGGATTATGCCGTGGTCAAAGTGCAGACCACGGTGACCAATACCGGGGACCGCGAGGCTGAAATTACGGTGTTGCAGAAGGTGAATGGCGCTCAGGCGGTGCCTGCCACCATTACGCTGGAGCCCGGCACCAGCGGCACTGTGGAGCAGGAACTGCGCCTGCCGCACCCGCAGCTCTGGAGCTGTGAGTCCCCGCACCTTTACTCCATGCACACCAGCATGCTGGTGGATGGCAAGGTGGTGGACAGCAAGGAGTCCTCGTTCGGTGTGCGCAGCATTGCCTGGAAGAAGGACGGCTTCTACCTGAATGGTGAAAAGCTCCGCCTCAAGGGCGTATGCGAGCACCATGACCTCGGTGCCCTCGGTTCGGCTTTCCACGCCCGCGGATACGAGCGCAAGATTGAGATTCTGAAGGAGATGGGGTGCAACTCCATCCGCATGACGCACAACCCGCCCGCCCCTGAGGTGCTCGACCTGTGTGATAAACACGGTATCCTGGTCATCGATGAGCTGTTTGATATCTGGAAGAACCAGAAGTACGACAAGGTGAACGGCTACCATATCTACTGGCCTCAGTGGTGGCAGAAGGATGTGCGCAACTTTATGCTGCGCGACCGCAACCACCCCTGCATCATCGCCTGGAGCGGTGGCAATGAAATCCCTGAGCAGGGACATAGTGACCCCAGGGTACACGAAAGAAACCTGAAGGTGGCCACCAATCTGCGAGATGAATTCCGTAAGTATGACACCACCCGCCCCTATACCGTTGGCTGCAATAATCTGAACGCATACAAGAACGGTTTTGCCGATACCATGGATGTGTATGGCTTCAACTACAAGCCGCACCTCTACCGCGATTTCCGCGAGAAGCATCCCGATATGCCCTATATCGGTTCGGAGACCTGCAGCTGTGTCTCCACGCGCGATACCTACTTCTTCCCGATGGGTTGGCGCGTGGGAGATGGTGCCCGCTATTTCCAGGTGAGCAGCTACGCCTTGTATTCCACCGGCTGGGGTTCCTGCCCGGATATCGAGATGCACGCCCATACGCTGGCTCCTGAGCTGGGCGGTGAATACGTGTGGACCGGGTTCGACTACATAGGCGAGCCCACGCCCTACAATCAGGATGCCTCCAACATCGGCAACTTCATCGGCGCCAGCGAGGCTGAGAAGAAAGCCGCCATGGAGCAGCTCAAGGCCATGGGCAACAAGGCCCCCAGCCGCAGTTCCTATTTCGGCCTGATTGACCTCGCCGGCTTCCCGAAGGATGTGTACTACCTCTACCAGAGCCAGTGGAACCCGGAGAAGGCCATGGCCCATATCCTGCCGCACTGGAACTGGCCCGGCCGCGAGGGGCAGAAGACCCCGGTGATGGTGTTCACCAGCGGCGATGAGGCTGAGCTCTTCGTGAATGGCAAGAGCCAGGGTGTGCGCCGCCGTGGCGAGGGCCCCACCTTCACCCAGAAGGATAAGAGCCTGGTGGTGAACAAGAATCAGTACCGCTTCGTCTGGGAAGATGTGGTCTATGAGCCCGGCAAGGTTGAGGTGGTGGTGAAGAAGGATGGCAAGCCCTGGGCCACTGCCTCCCGCGTGACCACTGGCGAATCCGCCGCCGTGACGGCGCAGGCAGACCGCCCTGCCATCGTGGGCGATGCCCGCGATATCTGCCACATCTCGCTCGCGCTGACGGATGCTCAGGGCAACGTGGTGCCCACGGACAGCCGCAAGGTGAGCTTCAGCATCTCCGGCCCGGCCGACCTGGTCGGCTTCTGCAATGGCAACCCCATTGACCACACCTGCATGCAGGATAAGAACCAGAAGTTCTTCAATGGCCGCATCCTGGCCATTGTGCGTGGCCAGCGCGGAGCCAGCGGCACCGCCACGGTAACGGTGAAGGCCGAGGGCCTGCCCGAAATCCAGGTGCCCGTGCAGATTACCCCCGCAACCCCGGAACAACTGAAGAAGTAAAGCTTCCGGAACTCCCTCAAACGAAAAGCCGGCCTGGGGTCACCGGGCCGGCTTTTCTGTGCATTGCAGCCCGAAATAAAGGCCGCAGAGTGCCAGGGTGGAGTATGTGACCGCCATCCACAGGCAGGGATTCGGCAGCTTGACGCAGAAACCGGCCCCCCATGCCAGCAGGCCACCGCCGATGAAGCCCACTCCCTGAGCCAGCCCGGAGAGGGCAATGGTGCTGCCTTCATCCGGCTGCGAGGCTGCTATGAGCGACATGCCTACGGAGAAGATGCTCCCCAGCCCGGCACCCAGGCACATGGCGGCCCAGGGCCAGGCAGATAAAGGCGCTACCAGCAGCCCCCAGCATGCCGCCACGGCCAGCAGTGTGGCCAGGGCTATGAGACGGTGAATGCCGCCAAGCCAGTGGCTCAGCGTGCCGGCCAGCAGCGCACCGGGAATCTGGCAGGCGGTCACCACCGAAAGCGCCAGCCCGGCTTCGTATGCAGGCAGACCGCGCTCCCCGAGCAGGGATGCCAGCCAGACGATGAGCAGCCAGGCACTGGCCACGCGGAAGAGGTAGTAGAGGGTAATCATGCGCGCGTTCCGTTGGTGGAGCAGGGGGAGGATAGGGGCGCGCAGGGGGTGGCTCCGCCCGCCGGAGTTCTTGTGTTTCATGATGTGGATGCTCCACAAAGCAGCTGCCAGCAGAAGCGGAATCCCCCAGAACATCAACCCCGGCTGCCACCCGCCCAGCATGCGGGCCACCGGAGCGGCTGCACCGGCTCCCACCGCAGTGCCCAGGCTCACGCAGGCGGTGTAGGCGCTCATGAGCACCGGCAGGTTCTGCTGCACCACCTGTCTGGCTACACCCAGTATGACTGAGCCCGCCACCCCCAGCCCGAACCCGATGATGAGGGTGCCGCCGAACAAGCCCGGCAGTGAGCCCCAGCTGCGCCAGATGATACCGAGCGTGGCCAGCAGCAGGGCATAGACCACGAGCCGCCGGGGGGATACCCACCGGACCAGCACTGCCCCCGCCGGCGCGGCAATGCCCAGCGCCATGATGGGGAGCATACCGAATAACCCGCTGCTTCCGCTTCCCATGTGCATGGATTTCATCACTTGCAGCAGCAGTGGGTCTGCCGCCGAGAATCCCATGCGCAGGTTGAAGCTCACCAGCAGGAATATGATGACGAAATGCACCTTCTCTTGCTTCTCCTGTCCCATATCCATCTCTCATACCCGCAGCTGCCCGCAAACGCAATCTATATCTCTACCTGTCCCGGGAGCGCGAATATGTATGATGCAGAAAAAACTTGCCTGCGTGCGGCCCGTGTTCTATACTGCCCGCAGATGACCACCCCGGTGTACAGAGAGAGTATGATGCATGGCGCAGCTGCCATGTATTATTACTATACGCTCTGATCGGACACCGGGAAGCTCATCACCAGTGCTCCAGGCGGGCACTTTAACAGAAAAAAGACGATGCCCAGGCTTCCTGAAAGCCCGGGCTTTTTTATTTTCACTCCATCCACCATACAGAAATGAAGACAAACCACATCAGCACCACCACCCACCGCCGTTCTTTCATCAAAGTCTGCGGGCTGACTTACGCCGGCTCCGTAGATTGCGCCGCCGCGTATGGGGCTGATTACGTCGGATTTAATTTCTGCCGGGGGAGTGAGCACTACGTGAGCCCCGCGCATGTCGCCGGCATGCATACGGCCAATGTAAAGCGCGTCGGTGTTTTTAACGGAGGGGGAGCGGCAAAGATTCGGCGCACCATGGCAGAGGCCCGACTGCACCTGGCCCAGTTGCAGGAGTCCTGCACCATGGCCGATGCCCGCGCCATCGGCCCGCAGCGCGTCATCCGCGCGTTGCGCCTGGGAAAGGAAAGCACCCCGGCCCAATTGCAACGCGAGCTGGATGCCTGGGCCCCCTGCTGCCGCGCCTTCCTGGTGGAGGCAGAGGACGCCGCACTGCTCTCCGCCGTGAGCTTTCCCCGCCCGTGGATTCTCTCCGGCCGCGTGGCTCCTGCAGTCTTGCAGCGCATGCTGCACAGCTGCCAGCCGGATGGCGTGGATATCGAAAGCCGCGTAGGCTGCGCGGATACCATGGCTGCCATGCGGGCTGTTTCATGATGCAGAAAGCCCCGGCTGATGTGCATCAGCCGGGGTATATTCCGTACGGATGGGGTGGGATTCGAACCCACGGAAGGGATTAACCTTCGGCGGTTTTCAAGACCGCTGCATTAAACCGCTCTG
>CALFTQ010000047.1 GCA_937916135.1 uncultured Verrucomicrobiales bacterium | reverse complement strand
CTTCCAAAATGTTGCTGATATTTCTATTCTCTACAAAATCTTTGGGACACGCGTGGGACGTGGAGAGAAACGCGCATATTTGCTTTACATGGGGTCGGAAGCGGTGTATGCTAGGCGCGTACCAATATATCTTTACCGCATACTTCCATCATTATGATGACATCCGCGCAGATTCGCCAGAGTTTCCTTGATTTCTTCCAGGAGAAGCAGCATGCCGTAGTGCCTTCCGCCTCACTCATGCCGCAGAGCCCGGGCCTGCTCTTCACGAACGCAGGCATGAACCAGTTTGTACCGTATTTCCTGGGTGTGTGGACCCCGCCGTGGAAACCCGCCCGCGCCACCGACACGCAGAAGTGCATCCGCGCCGGCGGCAAGCACAATGACCTGGAGGATGTGGGCCAGGACTCCTACCACCACACTTTCTTTGAGATGCTGGGCAACTGGTCCTTCGGCGACTATTTCAAGAAAGAGGCCATTGCCTGGGCCTGGGAGCTCATCGTGGAGCGCTGGGGTTTCCCCGTGGAGCGTCTGTATGCCACCGTGTATGCCCCGGATAAGTCCAAGGGCGACCCCGGTGAGTTTGACCAGGAGGCCTATGATACCTGGGCTGCTCTGTTTGCCGCCAAGGGCATGGACCCGAAGGTGCACGTGGTGAACGGCAGCGTGAAGGATAATTTCTGGATGATGGGCGAGACCGGCCCCTGCGGCCCCTGCTCGGAGCTGCATGTGGACCTGACCCCCGAGGGTGACACGCAGGGCCGCCTGGTGAATGGCGACAGCGACAAGTGCATCGAAATCTGGAACCTCGTGTTCATTCAGTACAATGCCGAGAGCGATGGCACCTTCCGCCCGCTGCCGGCCTGCCATGTGGATACCGGTATGGGCTTCGAGCGTGCCTGCGCCATGATGCAGTGCACCAGGGGCTTCGCGGATTTCTCCCGCCGCGTGTCGAATTACAGCACGGACGTGTTCCGCCCCATCTTCAGCCGCATTGAGGAGATTTCCGGCCGCAAGTATGTGGATATCTACCCACAGGACGCCACCCCGGAGCAGCAGGAAACGCTGCGCGAGAGTGTGGCTTTCCGCGTGATTGCCGACCACATCCGCACGCTGAGCTTCTCCATTGCGGATGGTATTCTGCCCGGCAACAACGGCCGCAACTATGTGCTGCGCCGCATTCTGCGCCGCGCCGTGCGCTATGGCCGCACCCTGGGGCTCGAAAAGCCTTTCCTGAGCGAGCTGGTGGATACGCTGGCCGGCGAGATGGGCCGCGTGTTCCCCGAGCTGGTGGGCCGCAAGAGCACCATCAAAGAGGTGCTGCTGCGTGAGGAAACCAGCTTCAACGAAACGCTGGACCGCGGCCTGGAGCTCTTCGATAAGGAAGTGGCTTCCACCGGCAAGGTTTCCGGCGATTTCGCCTTCAAGCTGTACGATACTTACGGATTCCCGATTGACCTGACCGCCCTCATGGCCCGCGAGCGCGGGCTGGAGGTGGATTCCGCCCGCTTCGACGAGCTCATGGAAGAGCAGCGCCAGCGCGCCAAGGCTGCCCAGAAGAAGCAGGTGGTGCGCGCCCTGGATCTCAAGACCGAGCAGGTGACCGAGTTCACCGGCTACACTGAGGATGCCACCACCGCCACCGTGACGGAAGTGCACGAGGCTGAGGGCATTCTCTTCGTGATTACGGACAAGACCCCCTTCTATGCCGAAATGGGTGGCCAGATGAGCGATGGCGGCACCCTCTCCCTGGGGGGCGACAGCTGCCCGGTCATCGGTGTGCAGCAGATTGGCAAGGCCCGCGCCCACCTGATTTCCACGGCCGATGGCGTGGCCCCCGCCGTGGGCGACACCGTGGAGCTGCAGCTGGATGTGGAACGCCGCCGTGCGCTGGAATCGCACCACAGCGCCACGCACCTGCTGCACAAGGCCCTGCGCACGCTGGTGAGCGAGGATATCGCCCAGCAGGGCTCCCTGGTGGATGCCGACCGCCTGCGTTTCGACGTGAACAGCGGCGCTATCTCCAAGGCTGACCTGCGCCGCGTGGAGGTGCTGGTGAACCAGTGGATTAACGAGGACCTGCCCGTGGTCTGCAATGAGTACCCGATGACCGAAATCAAGAAGCACCCGGAAATCTGCCAGTTCTTCGGCGATAAGTACGGCGATGTGGTGCGTCTGGTGCAGATGGGTGGCGAGGCCGGCGCGTTCAACGGCGTTTCCATGGAACTCTGCGGCGGCACACACGCCGCCAGCACGAAGCAGCTGGGCTTCTTCAAGATTAAGAGCGAAGGCGCCATTGCCAGCGGCGTGCGCCGAATCGAGGCTGCCACCGGTGCCGCCGGCTACGAGGTGGTGCGCGATATGGTGGCCGCCCGCATCCCCGAGGGCAAGGAAATGCTCGACAAGCTCACCGAGGCCAACGGCAAGCTGGCCGACCTGGGCCAGCCCATCGTGCCCGTGCCTTCCAACGATGCCAAGCCCGCCCAGAAGCTTCACGAGGCAAAGGATATCGCCACCATCAACGCCCTGCTGGATGACTACAACGCCTATTGCGACAAGCTGAAGGAATGCGCCATCGAGGCCGAGAAGCAGCTGAAGAAGGCCCAGGTGGCTGCCGCTGCCGGTGCTGCCGATGCGCTGCTGGCCGAGAAGCTGACCGGGGGCAATGTGGTGGTCTGCGCCGAGGGGGGCAATGAACTGCTCACCGAGCTCTTCAATGGTCTGCGCAAGCGCCACTACGCTGCTGCCGCCTTCCTGGTGGCGGATGACGGAGCCAGCCTTTCCCTGGGTGCCTACTGTGGCGAGGCGGCCCAGGCTGCCGGTCTGAAGGCCGGCGATCTCATCCGCACGCTGGCTCCCATTGTGGGCGGCAAGGGCGGCGGCAAGGCCGATATGGCCCGCGGCTCCGGCAAGGATATCTCCGCCAAGGATGAACTCGTTGCCAAGGCCACGGAAGCACTCTCCTGAACTGAATGATAAACTTACAAAACCAATAGAAACAAAACAATATGTCTACTCCCCAGCCCCCGGTTTATCCGGATGAACCCAAGATTCCGGTGTTGCCGAACCTGCTTACGGCCGGCAACCTCCTCTGCGGTTTCTTCTCTATCCTCACCATCTTCGAGGGTATGAAGTTCCCGTCCGGCACAGAAGAGGCCTTCGTGCATTACCAGCACGCCACCTACCTCATCTTTGCTGCCTGCATATTCGACCTGCTGGATGGCCGCGTGGCCCGCATGTGCAAGAGCGATGGCCCCTTCGGCCGTGAGTTCGACTCTATTGCCGATGTGGTCTCCTTCGGCATTGCACCGGCTATGCTGCTGGCTCAGGCTGTGCTGTTCAACCTGGATGTGCCTTATCTGGGCTGGGCTATTGCGGTGCTGTACCTGCTGTGCGCTGCGCTGCGCCTGGCCCGCTTCAACTGCATGGCCGCCGCTCCCAAGAAGCCGAACCAGAGCATGGACTTTGTGGGGCTGCCGGTGCCCATGGCTGCCGGTGCCGTGGTGAGCACCATGTACCTGGTGATTGACCTTACCTCCAACCGCAACCTCATCATCCCCCCGGTGTGGCAGTACATCATGGCCGCTGTCATGGCCGTGGTGGCCATCCTGATGATGAGCCGCGTCATCTACCCCAGCTTCAAGCACGTGAACTTTGAGAAGAAGGGCACGGCCATGGCCATCCTCATGGCGGTTGTCGTCATCTGCGCCTTCATCTTCTTCCCGTGGATTGCGCCGGCTTTCGTCTTCGTGTGCTACCTGGGCTATGGCCTGGTGGTGCGCCCCTTCCTGACCCGCCGCATGCGCCGCGCCATTGAGGCTGCGGATGATGAGGACGAGGCCCAGATTTAATCCTCATTTCCACAGCTTATGCCGTCCTCACGCATTCAATGGATAGATTTCTGCCGCGTGTGGACGGCATTCTTCGTGGTGCTGCGCCACGTGGACCGGCCGTATGGCAGCTTCAACTACATCATCGACCTGTTCAACTACCGCAGCCTGATTTTCTTCTTCTTCCTGGCAGCGGGGTATTTTACGCATAAGGCCGCTGCAGGGCAGTGGCTGGATTGGAAGCGCACGCGCACGCTGCTGGTGCCTTTCATTTTCTGGACGTCGGTGGCCTCCATCCTGCTGCTGCAGCCCATGATGCACTGGGGTCAGACCCTGGCGGGGGATTTCAGCTGGTTCAGCTGGGAGCTGGTGCCGCGGGAAATGGGGCTGCTCAACTGGTGTTACTGGGATTTTGACAACGTGCCGCTGTGGTTTCTGCGCACGCTGATTCTGCTGGCGCTCTTCAGCCCGTTGCTGCAGCGGCTGCCGGGCAAGTTGCTGCTGGTGCTGGTGCTGCTTTGCTTTGCGGGGAGTGATGTGCTCTGCGCCCGCGATTTCGAGACCGCCCGCAGCCACAAGTCCTGGTATGTGGGCTGGCTGCCCTTCCGTTTATATGAGAGCATCCTGGCGCTGGGCTTCTATGCCCTGGGGCTCTGGATTCGCCGCCATGCGGATTTTGCGCAGTTCACGGCCTGGGTGCGCGGCTATGCCTGGGCTCCGGTGGTGGCGGCGCTGCTGCTGCTGCCGCTGGTGTATCTGTTCGGCTTCTATCCGCCGGTGCAGAGCAGTGCGCTGGTGTTGCTGGGGGTGAGTTGCACCATGGGCATCGGCGCGCTGTGCGAGCAGTACCTGCCGCGCTTCTGCCGCGCCGTGGTGGCGCTGGCCCCGGCTTCCTTCTTCATTTATGTGACGCATTACATCGTGCTGCATGCGCTGCGTCTGGCTATCACCGGTTCTTATGGCGGAAAGTTCACTGAGACCCAGTGCCTCTACATGCCGCTGGTGATTCTGGCGATATGCAGCGGTTTGTTCTTCCTGCTGCGCCGCTTCTGCCCCGCCTTCCTGCGCGCGGTGGCCCTTACCAGGTAAGGCGGAAGTCGGAGTTTTATCGGGCTCTGTACTCAGACTTTGGGGCGGGAATATCGGACAGGCAGTTATATGGGGAAGAGGAGGCTGACAATGAAGATATCTGCCGCGATGATGATGAAGTTCATCGGGATACCGATGCGCATGAAGTCCACGAAGCGGTAGCCACCGGGGCCGTATACCAGCATGTGGGTGGGCGAGCCGATGGGGGTGGCAAAGCTGGAGGATACCGCTACCATGAGCGCCACGCAGAAGGTGAGCGGATTAGCCCCCACGGCGAGGGCGCTCTTGTACGCAATGGGGAAGAACATGGCGCCTGCGGCGGAGTTGCTGATGAACTCGGTGATGAAGGTGCCCAGCAGGCAGATGACCGCCAGCACCACCAGCGGATTGGTGCCGCAGACCTGCAGCAGCGCATCGGCCAGCATCTGCGCCAGGCCGGTGCGCTCAATCGCCGTGCCCAGGCAGATGGAACCGGCAAAGACCATGAGCACGGGCCAGTTGATGGCGCGGTGCGCCTGCTCGATGCTGCAGCAGCGCGTGAGCAGCATGGCAAAGGCGGCCAGGAAACAGGCGCTGAGCAGCGGCATGACCTTGAACGCGGAAAGCAGAATCATGCCCAGCATGATGAGTGAGGAAAGAAGGGTGCGCCAGCCGATGTTCGGGATGACTTCCGAATCGAAGAATTGCAGGTCGCGGCCTGTCTCCGGGGCGGCCAGGCTACCGCTTTCCAGCAGCAGGGTATCACCAGCGCGGAGCTCCACCTCGTGCGGGCTGGAGTTCACGCGCTCACCCTGGCGTGCCACGGCCACCAGCACCATCTTGTGGTCGGATTCCAGGGTGGTTTCGCTGATGCGCCTGCCGATAAGACTGCTGCCGAAGGTGACATAGGCGGTGTGCAGCTTGCGGCCCTTGCTCACTTCCTCGCTGTTGTACACGGGCTGGGTGGAATTCACCAGGCCGTGCGTGGCGCGCATTTCTTCTCTTTACCCTGGTAAGTAAAATGCACCATTTTGTTGTTATGCCCGAGGTGAGCTTTTTATAACACAATACGTTGTTTTTAGCAAGTCTTTGTGAACACTTCATGTGTCCCAAAGATTTTGGAAGAAGCCTCCCTCAGCGCGATAAATGGGAATTTGTGGGGGAACTCTGTCGGAGCACGGGACTTCAGTCCCGATTGGAAGCACCGTTATTTCGGGACTGAAGTCCCGTGCCCCGACAACGACAAACATCAATTTGTTGGTTAGTTTTGAGTTATTAGAGGTTCCTCATTTGCGAGCGAACATGCCCGCACAAAAAAGGCTCCTCCGCTGCCGGAGGAGCCTTTTTTGTGAATTGCAATACCTTGCTGTTTTATCAGAAGGTGTAGCCCACGCCCAGGCGGGCGTTGTGCTCGGTGGCCTTGTCGCGGATCTCGGCGGAGTAGCCGGCGTTCACGTCAAGGTTCTCGGTGAGCTGCCAGGTGGCACCCACGCCGAGCTCGAAACCGTTGCGGCCGGGCAGGGCACTCTTGCCGGTGATGGTACGCTTGCCGGTGGCGGTCACCTCGCCGGCGGTGCGGTCCACATCACTGATGAAGGCCACGTTGGCATAGGGGGTGATGCTGCCGTAGGTCTTGCTCACGCCCACACCCACCTTGACGGAGAGGTTGCTGTAATCCTCATCGGCGCTGTAGTCGGCGGAGTAGCTCTTGCCCTTCTCAGTGAAGTCATCCATGCCGGCGGTGGTGTATTCCACGCCCACATAGGGGGTGAAGACCACACCGCTGTCGGTGGTGATATCGCGGGAGAGCGAGGCGCTGAGCACCCAGGCATCGGAATCCCATTCGGCATCGGCCTTGTTGCCGGTCTTCAGACCGTTGCGGGTGCTGTCGTTCTCGAACATGCCGTAGGCGGCGAAGGCGCTCAGCTTCACGTCGTTCAGCAGGCCCTTGGTCTGGAACTTGTGCACACCGTAGATGCCAATCATCTTGGCATCCTGGTCGATGCTGCCGCCATTATAGTAACCGTTGTCTTCCTTGGCTTCGTTCTCACCCCAGGTGCAGCCAAAGGCTACGCCCACCACGGTGTTCTTCGTGAAGGCATGATCCACACCCACGGCGGCGCCCCAGTTGCTGTAGTCGTAGCCGTTGGTGGTGGAGCCGGAGTCGATGCTGTCGAACATGGCAATGGCGCTGCCCCAGGTGCGGGTGGTGCCGGCCTCGCGCAGAGCTGCCTGGTTCTGAGCAAGGCGACCGAAGTTCAGCACGGTCTCGCCGGCGCTCACCATGCTGTTGGCCACGCGGGTCGGTTCCTCCAGAATCTCAGCATACACGCGGACGATACCATCGGTGAACAGGGTGCTGGTGTCCCAGAACAGACCATTGCTCAGCGTGGGCAGGGCAGATTCGCTCAGAACGGGAACTTCGCCATTGATGGTGAGTTCATCGAGGTTGCCGCTGATGAACTGGATTTCAGCGCCGTCCTGGAACATGCTGCCCAGGGTGATGGCAGCTGCGCTGTTCTTGTCGATAGTAGTGTAATCATCCACGGTGTCGTCCCACACCTGCAAGGTGATGATGACATCTTTGCTCAGGTCGGTGAGGGTTACATCTGAATCAACTTCCAACTGAGAAATGCAGCCCGTTTCATGATTGGTGTTGTTGTTCATACCGTTGGCATTCCAGCGGTCGGGGTCGGCAATCATGAAGAATTCGACTTCTGTGCGCTGCTCGGCCTTGAACTGGGTCAGGGTCAGCTTGCCGGGGGAGCTGCCCACCGTCAGGCGGCCACCCTTCATCTTGGTGTTCTTCACCTTACCGGAGCCCTTCACGTTGGTGTTCTCCAGCGTAATCTCCTGGTAGTTGTGCTTCTTGCCTTCATCGTCCGTTTTGTCGGTTTCACCCAGCTGGGCATCCCCACCACCCAGCACAATCTCACTATCGGTGATGGTGGTGTTGCCATGCAGCTTATCGATTTCCTCGCGGTTGATTTCGACGCCATCCTGCTTGAGATCCTCTTCCAGAGAACCGAAGTCCAGTTCCTCGAACTTCAGAATGGTGGTGCCCAGCAGCTTCACCTCAGCGTTGGTGATGGTGCTCTTGGTGGTCAGGTGGTTCTCAGACTCTACTGCGACGAGCTTGGTACCCGTGACTTCCTGATTTTCATCGTACACATTGACGCGCACCATGTGCAGCACGTTCACGTCGGTTTCACCGCCTACGTGGAAGTCCACATTGTTGAGCTCGAGGGTGGTCTTGGCACCATCCGCAGAGCCGATGGTGATGGCGTGCGTGGCGTGCATGTCGATGTTTTCAACAGCCACGTTGGCACTTTCCTTCACCTCCACGATGTCAATCTTCTTCACTTCGCGCTTCTCGCCGTCCACGGTTACAACACCGGTCGTGGTTTCCTTCGCAAAACCGAGCTCAGCCTTATCCGTACTGGCAGCGTCCTTCTTGTGGGTGGAGTCGCCTTCGAATACGAGAGTAAGACCGGACTGGTCAATGTTCTCAGAAAGCGTCTCACCGCTTTCGAACGTCGTGTGCTGGTTCACGATGGTGCTCTTCACCTGCACGGAGCCACCATTGGTGGTGGTACTTGCCACGTCCTTACCTACCAGAACGTTGATGGTTTCGTCCTTTGTTTCACCCGTGGTTGCATCGGTGATGGTGTTACCGGTAGCCACTTCGGCCTTGTTCACAGCCACGGCTTTATCCACCACCTCGCTGGCGGCGATATTAGCCTTGTTCTGTTCTTCAATTTCTTTCTTTTCTTCCGCGGTGGCGTCCTCAGGGATCTCCTGCTCATAACTGGTCACCGTTTTTTCGGCAACGTTCTCAGTGGCAGATATCACGGTCTCGGTCTTCACTTCCAGGTCAATGCTCGCGATGCCGTCGTTGAGATCAAGATCCGTAGAGGTGGTTTCGGCAACCTCATAACGGCTGAAGTACAGATGCGTGGTGCCAGCAGCATTGTCATTCTCAGCAAGCCTGTTGCTCTCCGTGAAGTTGAGCTTCTCGGTGATGGTGGTGGTGATGCCGGTTTCTTCGTTCGTACGCTCGGTCTTGCCCAGCTCGATGTAATCGCTCTCCCAGATGAACTTGTCGCCTTCACCGGTGACGGAGAAATTGTCGTATGCAATTTCAGTGAGCACGTCTGCTTCCTGCTCCAGGAAGTTGATCTGCTTACCCACAAGCTGAGAGGCATTCACTGTATCAACTGCTACCTTCACCTTATCGACATTCTCCATGCCCTTAGTCAGCTCAATGACTGCCACGCCGAGGCCGGTGCTCACGGTGGTGCCATCAAGAACGATGGTGGTGTCGCCGGAGCCTTCCATCTTGTCGGCCTTGATGTAGCCGGCGCCCGTAATGACGATATCGCCACTGTTGCTGATGGTGCTCTGCAGCGTATCGCTGGTGATATTCCACTTGCCGTTGGTGGTTACATCGGCGGTGCCGGTGCCGGAGACGGAGCCGGTGGTCAGCTCGCCGCTCACGTTGAGGGTGCCGTCGTTAGCGATGGTGCCGGCGGTGCTGGTGGTCTTGCCGGTGGCATTCCAGGTACCGGTATTGGTGATGCTGTCCCAGTTGGTGGCAGAGCCGGTGGTCAGCTCGCCGCCGTTGCTGATGGTACTGAAGTTATCAAGTTCAGTGATGTTGAGCTTGGCGCCCTGCTTGGTGGCGATTGTGCCATCGTTGGCGAGGGACTTGGCCGTGAGCGTGCCGCCATCGGCCTGAATGGAGGATCCCTTTGTCACGGCAACGGTGTTCAGGTTGGTGGTACCGCTGTTGACAAGCTGGCCGGCTTCAGCGAGGATGAGTTCGCCGGTCACTTCGGTGGTGGCGCCGGCTGCGGTGCTCAGCTCGCCGGCCAGCACGGTGGCATTGGTCAGAGAGGTCTTGCCTGCTTCTGTGGCCAGCTTGCTATCAATGCCCACAATGTAGGCGTCCTTGGCGGTGAGAGTTCCGCCTGACACGCTGACAACGCCCGTGCCCTTTTCACCGGCATGGAGGGTATCGGTGGTTACTGTGCCCTCAGTGGTCAGGTAGCCGTAGCCGGTCTCGTTCTTGCCGATGACGATTTCCTTGGTAGTCAGGGTGCCGGCGGTGTAGACAGAACCGGAACCGGAGGTGCCGATGGTGAGCAGGTCGGTGGTGATGGTGCCGGTGCCCTGGTTACCGAGGAAACCGTAGGAGCTGGCTGCATCACCGAGTTCGATGGATTTGGCAGAGAGAGAGGAAGCTCCGCTCATTTCGAAGATACCGTTGCCCTTGCTGCCGAGCACCAGGGTATCGGCACCCTTGGCGATACCGTCTTCCAGGCAGATGGTGCCGGAGGCGTTGGCTTCAGCGCCCAGCACGGTGGTGGTGCCCATGTTCAGGGTGCTGCCGTGCACATGGATGGTGCCGTCGCTGCCGCTCTTTTCGCCCACGAGGAGCTGGTCGTTGAAGGTGGCGGTGCTGCCGGCTTCGAGATTCAGCGTGGCGGTGCCGGCGCTGTGGCCGATGGCTGTGTAGTCAAGCACGCCGCCCTTGGCACCAACGGTGATGGTGCTGCCGGTCAGGGTCACGGTATCTTCAAGGCCGGGGGTAGTGCGGTGGCTCATGGCAAACACGGCACCGGTGCTGCCCGAGGCAATGGTAATGGAGCCGCCGTCGGTCACATTCACAATGCCGCTGCCAGCGTTCACGCCGACATAGACAGAAGAATTGACGCTGACTGCACCGCCCTTTACGGTGAGGGTGCCGATACCGCCGACCTTGCTGTTACCCACGTTGAGTGTATTGACATTCAGCTTGGTGAGCTTGTTGACGATGAGTTCGCCATTGTTAGCCACGGAGGTGTTGGAGTCATAACCCACACCGCCGATATAGATGTCCCCACCCTTGTTGTATGTGCTGCCTTCCAGTTCTGCGACAGCTGTGCCTTGGTAGTTACCGATGGTGAGGGTGCTGGACTTGTGCTTGTTCCAGATGTCGTTCCACGTGTTGGACGTGAGGGGGCCATCACCGTAGATGTATGCATTCAAGCCGTTATGTTGAGTGGTCAGGGCGGCTTCTGCGGTGTGCAGAGCAACCATTGCCATGGCAGCCATGAGAGCCCGGCGCAGCGTGAGATTCAGGTGGAGTTTCATAATGTTGATGAAAATGAAAATGAAGATACAGCGATACCAAAGATATGGAACCAGAAGCAAGAATAACGAATTGGTCAAGCCATGTAAAGAGAAAAGTACCGGATATGCAGTAATTAATTCCATTATTTGGCTTTTTTTATCTGGAAAAACAAAAGAACCCGCAGGGATGCGGGTTCTTTTGGAAAAAGTCTGAAGAATGCTTATTCAGAGATGATGTTCAGCTCGGCCACGGCGGCAGAGTCTCCACCATCGTGCGAGGAAAGGGCTACGAAGCGGATGAACTTGCCGGTAGCCGGGGTGAAGAAGAGGGCTTCCTGCTTCTCGGCGGTGTTGGCCATGGAGCCGCGGGCAACGGGCTCGCCCCAGTTCTTGCCGTCCTGGCTCACGTATACTTCGTAATCCTTCACACGGGCTTCTTCCGGTTTGGCGCTCTGGAAGACGATACCCTTCACCTTGCGCTCGCCACCCATATCGAGCTGAATCTCGTGCGGGTAGCTGGCGAGGGTAACGCCCTTGAGGGTGTGCCAGTAGGTATCCGGGTTGCCATCGAGCACGTTGCGGGCGGGGCCGCCCTCCGGCAGGTCAGAGCTCACGTAGGCCACGGAGAAGAAGGCATGTGGCGGGTACTCGCCCACCACGCGGGTGATGATGGGGGTCACCTCTGCCAGGGCGGCATAGGGCTCATGGCCGGAGAGCGGGGAGACAAACACCAGCTTGAAGAACTTGGTGGTCACGGCTTCCTTCAGCATCACGCGCTGCTCGTTGTCCTCATCCACCATGGTGATGGAGCAGTCCGGACGGGCGTTCCAGGTCTTGCCATCGTTGGAGAGGTAGATATCAATCTTGCCGGCGCGGGAGGCGGAGCGGCCCTGGCGCGGGGTGAGGGCGAAGCCGCGCAGCTCGGAGAGCGCCCCCATATCGATGATGATTTCATGCGGGTACCCGGGCATGGGGTCTTCGCGCCACTCGGAGTGCCAGAAGGTGTCGCGGCGGCTGTCGATGAGGTTCCAGGGGGAGTTACTGCTGCCGGCGTAGCTGGAGCAGTGCGTGATGCGCATCACGTTGTCCGGTTTCCACTCAGGCAGGTTCTGGAAGGCGCTGACGCTGTCCATGCAGCCGGGGCTGCTGGCATAGGCGCGCACGATGCCGTCCTCGCGCTGCAGGAAGGGTTCCTTGTAATCGAAGCGGGAGCCATCCGGCAGGGTGACCTCGATATTCGCATCGCGGGAGCCGCAGCTGGCGTGCACGTAGCCCACGCTGTCGCGGGAGATGGTGACAGCACCGGTGAGCGGCAGCATGCGGCGGCCTACCTCGGCCGGGTCTTCACCGCGCAGCACCGGGCGCAGGGAGAATACGAAGGTGGTGGGCCCGGAGAGCGGAATATCGCGGTCCATGGGCAGCGGGCCGCAGGCGGCACCGCCCAGACCCAGGGTGAAGGCATCCACACTCACCACGGTGGCGCCGGCGCGCTTCACTTCCTCCGGGTGGGCGGCCTCAAAGATATCGCGGGCGGTATAGGGCAGCGCGGAGAAGTTGAAATTCTCGTGCGGCTCAGCGGCGATGAGGAGGCCCACGCCATCATTATCCGTGATGGAGACCCACTTGGTATCCATGCGGTTACCCATTTCCATGGGGAAGGGGTAGCGCTCGACCATGGCCTCCACGGTGCTGTTCCAGATACCCATGTGGGAGCCGGCCTTGCGGTCGGTGTAGTTCTCGCCGGGGCCGCGGCCATACCAGCGCACTTTGGAGTAGCGCTCGGGCATGCTCACGGTGTAGCCCAGCTTGGGCAGCACGACCTTGTTCACGCTCGGGATGATACCGGCCTGCACGCTCACATAGCCATTCGGCAGGATGGTGTACACCAGCTGGGTGGTGAACTTGAAGTCCTTTTCGGTGATGGGGCCGAGGTCCTTCACCTTGTAGGTGCCCTGGTCGTACTCACCGCTGTTCAGGTTTTCCTTGCGGGTACCCTGGCTGGTCACATCGCAGGAGATGCGCACGATGCCGTTGTGCAGGCGCTCGACCAGCAGGGGGGTAGCGGCGTGCTCCAGGTTACCCAGGCCGTTGTTCAGCCATTGGTTCATGGCCCACTTATCATTCGCCACCGGGGCGCGGAAGGCGTTGAGGTGCACGGTGGCTTTCTCGCCCAGCAGCTGCTGGCCGTTCACAATGTAGTTCTTGATACCGCCGGTGGCCTTATCCACGCAGAGGGAGAAGTTCGGCCCGATGACGAGCATCTGCCCGCTCTGGTTGCGCACGTCCACCTTGGCGGCACTGGGGTGGAAGAGGTTGGTGCGGGCATCGAAGCCGGTCATTTCCTCCGGCAGCGCCATCTGCTCCGTGGCAATCACATAGCCCTTCTGTGCCCACTCAGTGTCCTGCTTGAGCTGCAGATCCACGGTCAGGTAGTAGCGGCGGTCCTTCTTGAGGGAGAGAAGCTGCTCTGCGGTGAGCGGCAGGGTGACCTGCTGGTTGCTCAGCGGGGCGGCAGCAGGCTCAAAGCTGCCCTGCAGCACCACGGTGTTGCCTTCCTCGCAGAGTTTCCAGCTGCCGGCATACTCTGCCAGGTCGGTGAAGAGGTGCTTGTTGCGGATGTTGACCACCAGGCCGGCATCCGTGAGCTCGCCCAGGGTGAAGCTGGCATTCTGCTGCACCTTGCGGATTTCATCATAGAGCGGGGTCACGGTGCGGTCGCTGTAGATGACGCCCTTGATGCAGAAGATACCATCGTGCGGGTATTCGCCGTGGTCGCCGCCGTAGGCCTGGCGGGTGACTTTCTGCCCGTTGGGCAGGGTGACCACCTGGTCATAGCTCTGGTGAATCCACTCCCAGATACCGCCGCCGATGATGGAGTCGGAGCTGTCGATGGCTTCCCAGTAATCGGCCAGGTTGCCCATGGAGTTGCAGAGGATGTGGGCGTATTCGGAGATGTACCAGGGCTTCTGGAGCTTGGTGCTGGCGATATTGCGGGTCCAGTTCACGCTGGGGTACTGGTTGGAGCAGAGGTCGGCCAGTTCGTTGTTGCGCTCGTACTGGGTGAGGCGGGAGGTATCGCGCTGCTTAATCCAGTCGCGCACGGCAGCAAAGTTATCGCCGGGGCCGGCTTCGTTGCCGTAGGACCAGATGACCACGCAGGGGTGGTTCTTGCTCTGCTCCACCATGTTCTTGTTGCGCCACACGTGCTGGGCCTTCCACTCTGCCGGGTGGGAGAGGGAGAGCTCGCCGTAGTAGTAGCCGTGGGATTCGATGTTGGCCTCGTCGCACACGTAGATGCCGAGCTCATCGCACATCTCGTAGAAACGGTCTACCTGCGGGTAGTGGGAGTTGCGGATGTGGTTGATATTGCCGCGCTTCATGATGAGGAGCTCCTGGCGGCATTCCTCCTCGGTCACGGTGTGGCCATTGGCGTGCTGGCTTTCGTGGCGGTTCACGCCCTTGAGCTTCACCGGCATGCCGTTCACCAGGAAGCGGCCGTCCACCAGCTGCACATCGCGGAAACCGATCTTGCGGGAGAGTGTTTCGGTGATTTCGCCCTGCTCATTCTTCAGCGTGAGCAGCAGACGGTACAGATTCGGCTTTTCGGCACTCCACAGCGCGGGGTTCTCAATGGTGGTGGCCAGGGTGGTCTGCACTTCGGAGCCGGGGGTGATTTCCAGGGCGGGGCTGCTCATGGTGGCCACGGTCTTGCCGGCGGCATCGATGAGCTCGCCTTCCACCGTGGTCTTGCCGGTGGCGGTGCTGCGGTTGTCCACATTCACCTCGATGCTCAGCTTGCTCCGGCTGTAATCCTTCTGCCCGGGCTGGCCGTCAAAATCGGTGTGTACGAAGAAATCGCGGATCTGCACCTTGGGCGTGGTGTACATGTACACATCGCGGAAGATGCCGGAAAGGCGCCACATGTCCTGGCACTCCAGGTAGGAGCCATCGCTGAAGCGGTAGACCTCGGCGGCAATCACGTTGGTGCCGGGCTTCAGGTATTTCGTGATATCGAACACGGCGGCGGTGCGGCTGTCCTTGGAGAAGCCGACCTTCTCGCCATTCACCCAGAGATAGAAGAAGGAATCCACACCATCGAAACGCAGGAATACCTGGCGGCCGTTCCAGTCTGCCGGCAGTTCCACGTTGCGGCGGTAGCTGCCCACGGCGTTCGGCTCGGTGGCGGGGCAGGTGTAGCGCTCTTCATCCTTGTTGCGGGGTTTGGTCATCACGCGCGGCCAGTCGCGCACAAAGGTATAGCGCTGGTTGCTGTAGATGGGGGTGCCGTAGCCGCGCATCTGCCAGTTGCTGGGCACATCAATTTCCGCCCAGCTGCTCACATCGGTCTCCGGCTTGTAGAAATCCAGCGGGCGTTGCTCCGGGCTGGGGGCCCAGTGGAACTTCCAGTTGCCATTCAGAGAGAGAACGAGGGAGGAATCATTGCGGTGCCCCTTCAGCGCCTCTGCCCGGTTGGCAAAGGGTACGTAGAACGCGCGGGCTTCCTCTCGCCCCTGAGAGAGATTCTGCGGGTTTTCCCAGTCGGGATGCGGTTCATACGCATTCTGTCCCAGTGCCAGGGCCCCGGTCATGGCAATAACTGCGGTCATGCTTTTGAGCAGGTTCATACGGAATATATACTACAGAAATTCGCTTTCTCTTTCAAGATAAAAGATTTTTTTATGTCGGCACGGGACTTTTTTCTTGTTAGCTCCCTTATAAAATGTTAGTATCCCCCCACAGGATTATGTCAGGTAATAGCAAATTTTATCGTCTTCGTTTCTACCCATTGGTGGATTTACTATCAGCTGTTATCTTTGCGTATTATTCTCCATACGTCACCAATTGGGTGGCGCCCGTATTCGGGTGGCAGCAGGGGCACTTCTTCAATATCCTTCTGGCTTCGCCATTCCTGGCGGGTGCCGCCATCATGGCTGTTCCTCTCATTTTGCGCCAGGTGGGTTTTTACCACAAGCAGGGGCTGCAGCGTCCTGTCACGGCGTTGCGCCAGCTTCTTGCATTTGGTTCGTATTACCTCTGTGCCATGGGGGTATATACCGCGGCAACGGAAACCCCCATTTACAACAGCCAGATTCTGCTGACTAACCTCGTCGGGATTGTTCTGGTTATCTTTCTGCGTTACCTGCTGACCCGCTTCATCAATCTCCACCGGGCCGAGCGGTTCCGCCGGCAGATTATTCTTGCCGGAGAGGAGAAACTGGTGCAGGCCGGCTGGGAAGGTATGCCGGAACATTGGCGCAGGAATTTCAAGGTGGCAGGGCGGATTTACACGGCAGACGGCAACGAACAGGAGGTGCAGAAGCTGATTGAGGAACATAATGTGACGGCGCTGTACGTCTTCGGCGGCCTGGTGGCGCACCATGATTTTGCCCCCATTATTGAACAGTGCGAAGTGCAGGGGATTGATGTGAACCTGGTGCTGCGAGACCGTTTGTCGTCCATCCTGCGGGTGGATATGAATGAGGTGGGGGATACACGCATGGTGGTGTTGAGCTCTACCCCGGAGTTTTCCTGGTCTATGATAATGAAGGGCATATTTGACCGCGTGCTGGCTTTGCTTGCCCTCATCTGCTTATCCCCGCTGTGGTTGGTGGCGGCTATCGGTATCAAGATAAGTGATCCGCATGGTCCGGTCTTTTTCCGCCAGAAGCGTTCTGGTCTGTACGGGCGTGTGTTTCATATGTGGAAGTTCCGTTCCATGTATGTGAATGCCGAAAAAATGCTGGATGAAATCAAGGCCAAGTACGGTAATGAAATGAATGGCCCTATTTTCAAGCTGACCAATGACCCCCGTATCTTCAAGTTCGGGCACTTCATCCGCAAGACATCCATCGATGAGCTTCCGCAGCTGCTGAACGTCCTGGCAGGGGATATGAGCATTGTCGGCCCTCGTCCGCTGCCTGTGTATGAGACAGAGGCTTTCCCCAAGATTGAACACCGCCGCCGTCTGAGCGTGAAGCCCGGGCTCACCTGCTTCTGGCAGATTGAGGACCGCAGTGATAATGGAGATTTTGATAACATGGTAGCCAAGGATTTGCGCTATATAGACCAGTGGAGTCTGTGGCTGGATTTCAAGCTTATCCTGCGTACCATTCCTGCTGTTTTGTTCGGTAAGGGCGCGAAATAAAGCGACATGTTTCATATTGTTCTCTTTCACCCTGAGATTCCGCATAATACCGGGGCAGCCGGGCGGCTGGCTGTGGCTACAGATGCCCGGCTGCATCTGATTAAACCACTCGGCTTCAGTCTGGATGAGAAACATGTGCGCCGCACTGGCCTGGACTACTGGAAACATGTGGATTTGCAGCTCTGGGATTCGCTGGAGGAACTGGAAGCTGCTGCGGCTCCCGGTGCGCGTTTCTGGTATCTTTCCACCAAGGCGACCCACAGTATCTGGGATGCGGCCCTCCCGCTGAACGATGGCGATTACTTCGTGTTCGGCCCGGAATCAAAGGGACTGCCGGAGCGCTGGATTGCCACCCACCCGGAAACCGCCCTGCGCATCCCCATGCCGGGGGAACGTGCCCGCTCGCTCAACCTTTCCACCTCCATCGCTATCATGCTCTACGAAGGGCTGCGGCGCACCCTGCCCGAAGGTCAGTTATGAAAAATATCGTTTACTTTGATTTGGAAACCCGCCGCTCAGCTGCCGAAGTAGGCGGCTGGCATGAAACCGCCAAAATGGGTGTTTCGGTTGCCGTTACTTTTTCTACCAGGGACAACGCCTACCATATTTACACCGAGGAGCAGATGCCCGAGCTCATCGAGGAACTGCGCAATGCCGACCTCGTGGTGGGGTATAACCATATCGGCTTTGATTACGGTGTGCTCCAGGCGTTTACCTTCTGGACCGTGGCAGATGTGACGAATAACCTCGACATCTGCACCTACCTTTCCTCCCGCCTGGGGCACCGCCTGAAGCTGGATTCCGTGGCCAAGGTGACCCTGGGTGGCAACTCCAAGACTGCCGAGGGGACAGATGCCCTCAAATGGTGGGCTGAGTATGAGAAAACCGGAGATGCGCAGAAGATGCTGGATATCGCCCGATACTGCTGCTACGATGTGAAGGTCACCATGGAGGTTTATAAGTTCGGCGCGCAGAACGGCTACGTGGTGTATGAGAATAAAAAGGGCGAGCCGGAGCAGATTGAGGTTGACTGGGTGTTGTGAACGTCCGAACGAAGTGAGGATATCGTCTTGCCGCAGGCAAGATATCGTCCGGCGCAAGCCGGATATCGTCCAGCCTCCGCAGGAGGCTGGATATCGTTTCCTATCAGACCATGCAAAAGACAAAGCAGGAATAGGGAAATGAACTTACCTTCCGTAATACCGTTTGCTGCTATCTGGAATGATGAAATCACACCCTCTCGCTGAACAAAGTCTCGCGTTTGTTGTGGCAATTGTGCGTTTCTGCAATTCAATAGCGCGTCACACCGTGTTGAAGAATCAGTTGCTCCTTTACTGTATCAATGTGGGAGTATCCGGCGCATGCTGATTGTTTCGATTACAAAGGCTAAGGGGAAGTGGTTTGTTTCCCGATTTTCGCTACAGCGACTATAAAACTTCATAGGAAACGATATCCAGCCTCCTGCGGAGGCTGGACGATATCCGGCTTGCGCCGGACGATATCTTGCCTGCGGCAAGACGATATCCTCACTTTGTTCGGACTTCAAAGAAACCACCACCCAGCAATTTCTCGCCGCGCTTATCATCCGGAGCGTAGAACGCGCAGACCTGACCCAGGGCCAGGGCGCGCACGGGGGTGTCGAAATCAAGCTGCACCTTGCCATCGCCCAGGTGGGTGCAGGTGGCGGGCACGGCGGCGGCACGGTAGCGGGGCTGGGCCATGACGCGGCCGGGCAGGGGGGCCAGGGTGTTGGAAATGCTGCCGACGATGGCGCTGCGGGTGTAGAGTCCCGGGGTTTCCTGCCCTTCATAGCCGAGGATGAGGCGGTTGCGCTCCAGATCCTTGCCCACAACCACATAGGCCACGCCTTCGCGGGGGGAGGCCACGTGGTGCCCCTTGCGCTGGCCCATGGTGAAGAGGTGCAGCCCGTCGTGCCGGCCCAGTTTGCGGCCGTTGAGATCCACGATGTCGCCGGGGTTATCCGGCAGGTAGTGGCGCAGGAAATCGCTCATCTTCACCTGGCCGATGAAGCAGATACCCTGTGAGTCCTTCTTTTCTGCGTTGGGCAGGTTGAAGCGGCGGGCAATCTCGCGCACCTGGGGCTTGGTGATAGCGCCCACGGGGAAGATGGCATGCGCCACCTGCTCCGGGCGCATGAGTGCCAGGAAGTAGGACTGGTCCTTGTTCACATCGGCTCCGCGGAGGATGTAGCTGCCCTCGCCGGGCATATCGAGCCGCTGGGCGTAGTGCCCGGTGGCCACGCCGGTGAAACCTTGCTCCAGGGCGTAATCGAGCAGCACGCCGAACTTCATTTCTCGGTTGCAGAGCACATCCGGGTTCGGGGTGGAACCATTGCGGTAGCCTTCTATCAGGTAATTAACGATGCGCTGGCGGTATTGCTCGATGAGATCCACCACGCGGAACTCGATGCCGAGCTTGCGGCACACTCCCAGTGCGTCCTCGATATCGCGCTCCCAGGGGCACTCGCCGGGTATGTTTTCCTCATTGACCCAGTTTTTCATGTAGGCCGCCACAACCTCATGCCCCTGCTCCACGAGCAGGGCAGCTGCTGCAGCGCTGTCTACGCCGCCGCTCAGGGCTGTCAGGATGCGTGCCATGTATGGTGGAGCGGGTTAGTTTTCTTTGATGGCGGATGGGGGCAGTGGCTTATCTTCTTCGCATATACCCTGCCTGGCCAGCCCGGCAAACATGCTTTGCAAAGCCTGCACAATGAATCCACTGCGATCTACCCGGTTGTGTTCACAGAGGATTTCCATTTCCCGGAGCACGTCCTCCGGGCAGCGGAATGATATGGTCTTGCTCTTCATGATTGGCGCGGCTATGCTAGCAGATGGAAAGGGCAATTACAAGCACATTATCTCCGCTTTGCGGGCGGCAGTTTGTTCCTCTGCGCTCAGCGGGCGGGTGGAGGCTAGCACCATGGGCGCAGGTGGCGCCCCGGGGCGCCCCAGCAGCACGCGGCACAGCCAGTTGATGAGCCGCGCAAAGCGCAGCCGTTTCATATATGCCCCCGCGCGGCGGATGCATTTCAGCGGGCCATCCGCATCATCCACCGCGATGACCACGCCATCGCACACCACGGCGCAGTGACCGATGCCCAGCGCTTCTATCTCCGCTGCCATGGCGGCGGCGTGGGCTTCATCGGTGGCGATATGGCCGGGGTCGGCGCCTTCCTGCGGGGGCAGGGGTACCACCATGGCATGCAGGGTGATTCCGTGCGCATTGCAGAGCCGCACCACTTCCTCCCGCTGGAAGAGGATGGTGCGGTGCGCTTCGAAAACGATGTGCTTCACATTGGCCTTGATGGCGTTGTGAATGGTGCCGGTGCCGATGCAGGGCACATCGAACCGCATATCATGCCCGGGCTTGGTCACCTTGCAGAGGGTCACGCTGTGCGGGCGGTGGCCACCGGCGTGCAGGCATTCGTTGGTGCCTTTGTAGGCCTCCACGCAGACCACGGTGCGGCCGTGTACAATGATGCTCTGGCCGATATCGAGGCGGGCGATTTCCCGGGCCATGCCCAGGCCGAAGCGGGCTTCCTCCAGCTGTTCGGCGGTGGGGGCGGGGCCGGCCAGGTGGCCGGGAGCAGGCAGGTGCTCCTCCATGAAGGTGATGGAGGGGAGGACCTCCATGCCGTGGGAGGTGATGAAATCGCACGCTGCGGTGAAGATGGTGTGAGCGTTGCGGCGGTCCAGCTGGCCGAGCAGCCGGCGGGCAGTGGCATCCGGCCACATGGTGTAGATGCAGGCGGGCTTGATCTGCCCGGCCAGCATCACATGGGTGACTCCCTGCTCGCGGAAGAAACGCGCCGGGGCTTCGATGGCGCCCACGCGGAAGCTTTTGTACGCATCCACCATGCCGGGAATATCCCTGCCCACCGCTCCGCGTATGCCTGCGGCCACCACGCGCACCCCCGCGCGGCGGGCACCCTGAATTACCATGCGGGGGAACTCGCCCGCGCATGCGATGACGCCCAGTACCATGTTGTGGGGGTGGCTGCTCATGGGGAAATACTGCGTTTACAGGAATTCCGGGTGCTCCAGGTAGTGCGCGATGCGCAGCATGAGCCGGCCTATATCGCCACCGTCCACCACGCGGTGGTCGAAGGAGGCTACAATTTTTGCCTGCTCCACCGGCAGGAAGCACTCCACCTCATCACTCCACACCGGCACCTTCTGCACAGCGCCTACGCCCAGGATAAGGCTTTCGCTGGGCAGGGGCATGGGGGTGGCATCCGTGAGCCCGAAGCCGCCGAAGTTCGAAACCGTGGCAATACCGCCACCCTGGTAGGCAGGGTCCAGTCGGCGGTCGCGGGCTTGTTTCACCACTTTGTTGTATTCATCCACCAGCTCATCCAGCGTGTATTCGTTCACGTTGCGCATGACCGGCACCATCACGCCATCTGCCACCTGCACCGCCACACCCAGGTCGATGCGGCGCGGGGTCAGGATGCGGCCACCCACCATGTAGCCGGCGCATTCCGGAGCCTCGGCCAGGGCCAGAGCCAGGGCACGCAGGAAATAGAGGGTGATGCCTGGTTTGCGCGGGTGGTTCCTGCGGTGCAGGATGATGGGAGCCATGAAGATGGGGCGCCCGCAGCTCGCAATGGGGCGGCGCCAGGTGCGCTGCATGCTGCTGGCCACGCTGCGGCGCATGGGCGAGGCCTGGTGCGAGGGCCAGCCATCCACATAGTTGATGAAGCTTTCGAAGTCATCGATGGTGATGCGGCCATTCGGGCCGGTGCCGATGACGTAGGCCATATCCGCCTCGGTGATGCCGAGCTCATCCATGCGGGCGCGGATGCGCGGGGAGAGGAAGCGGGTGCCGCGCTTGCCCATGGGCACGGGCAGCCCGCGGCCACCTTCACCCAGCGCCTTGCGGCGGCCACCACCGGGCACCCCTTCGCGGAACTCGCCTTCGGTGCGGAAGTGGGCGCCGTCCTGGGCGGCGTTTTTTTCGGCGGCGGGGGCTTCCACCGGGGCAGGGGCGGCGCCTTCGCCCAGCGGGGTGGCGCCGGAGCGTTCAATCTCCTCCTCCGTGGCTTCGATGATACCCATGATGGCGCCTACGGGCACGGTTTCGCCTGCGCTCACATCCAGCGAGACGATGGTACCGCCGCACACGGTGGTCACGCCCATGACCGCCTTGTTTGTCTCGACCTCGAATACCTCCTGGTCGGCCTGCACGGTGTCGCCGGGTTTCACCAGCAGCTGCATGATGGTGGCTTCGGCTATGGATTCGCCCAGCTGGGGCATGAGAATGGGAACTTGTGGCATGGCTTGGGAAAAAAGGTATCAGAGGGAAATGAGGTAACGGGCGGCATCCGCAATGCTGGCGGCACTCGGGCGGTGCGCCTTCCATAAATCCGGGTGCGCGGGGATGGGGGTGTCGTGTGCGCTGAGCCGCAGGGGCGGGGCATCCAGCAGGTGGAAACCGTGGGCGCTTACCTGCGCCACTACCTCGGCTGCCACGCCGCCCCAGGGGAAGTCTTCGCTCACCACCAGCAGGCGGGCGGTGCGGGCCACGGAATCCAGAATGGTCTCCACATCCAGCGGTTTCACGCTGCGTAAATCAACCACTTCCAGTTCGTAGCCGCTGGTGGCGGCCAGTTCCTCGGCTGCGCGCAGCGCCTCCGGCACCATGGCGGAGAAGGTCACCACTGTGGCGTGCTGGCCGGGGCGGGCAATGCGGGCCTGGCCGATGGGCAGGGGATTCGGGTCCACCCAGGTATCGGCCTTCAACCAGCGGTAGAGGAATTTGTGCTCCAGGAATACGACGGGGTCGGGAATCTGCACGGCCTGCTTGAGCATGTAGTAGGCATCTGCCACGGTGGCGGGGGTGAATACATGCAGCCCCGGGTAGTGCGCAAAGAGGGCTTCCAGGCTCTGGCTGTGGTAGGGACCGCCGCCGGGGGTGCCGCCGCAGGGCATACGCAGGGTGATGTTCACCGGCATGCCGGTGCGGTAGAAGTGGGCGCCGGCGTTGTTGCCGGTCTGGTTCAGGGCCAGGGTGCCGAAATCCGCAAACTGCATTTCGAGAATCGGTTTCATGCCGCCCAGGGCTGCGCCTATGCCCACGCCGGCAATGGCGTCCTCCGCAATGGGGGCGTTCATCACGCGGCCGGGGTATTTGGCATCCAGTCCCTTGGTGGCCTTGAAAGCACCGCCGAACTTGCCGGCGATATCCTCGCCCAGCAGGAACACTGCCGGGTCTTCCGCCAGGAGTTCATCCAGCGCCTGGTGTATCGCATCGATGTAGGTTACGCTCATGGTCGGGGAAAATCAATATTCGGGGTTCCACGAGGTGGCACACCAGTCCTCGTCTGCGGGGTTCGGGGTTTTCTCACGCTGGGCCTGGGCCACCAGCCGCTGCACTTCGTCGCGGCATTCGTCATCCCAGGCGGCGGCTTCCGCTTCCGTTATCCAGCCGGCCTCCAGCATCTGGCGGCGGGCCACGGCCAGCGGTTCCTTATCTGCATAGGCGGCTTTCACTTCCTCGGGGATGTAGGCGGCATCATCGTGCTCGCCGTGGCCGCACATGCGCAGGGTATTGGCCACTACCCACTGCGGGCCTTCCCCGGCTCGCGCGGCGGAAATGGCTCGCTGCATGGTGGCCAGGGTGGCCATGAAATCAGTGCCGTCGCATTCGTGGCATGCGAGCCCGTAGCCGCGTCCGCGGTCCATGAGGTCGGCGGCGAACTCCTGGCTGTTGGGGGTAGAGTAGGCAAACTGGTTATTGGTCACCACGATGACCACGGGCAGCTTCTCCACGGCAATGAGGTTCACCGCTTCGTGTGTGGCGCCCACGGAGGTGGTGCCATCGCCGATGCAGGCCACGCCCACTCGCCCGGTCTCACCCTTGAATCGCTTGGCCAGCATCATGCCCGCCACCACGGAGACCATGGCCCCCAGGTGGGAGATGGGGGCGGGGTTGCCGAGCTCCGGGAAGCCCCAGTGCACGTTGCTGTCGCGCCCGTGCATGCGGCCCTCGATGCTGCCCAGGTAGGAACGTGCGCTTTCAAGCACGCTGTCTCCCCAGGCGCAGCGCCCCGCCTGCTCGCGGATGAAGGGGTTGTACACATCCTCCCCGCGCGTCAGGAACACAGCCTCGCAGGCGGCCACTGCCTCGTGCCCGCGCCCCAGAAACACGCCGCCGAATATCTTGCCGGCCTTGTAGAGCGCGGAAATCTTGGTATCAAAGGCCCGCGCCATCACCATGGCACGGTAGGCCCGCCGGCCCGCTTCCTGCATGTCGATTCCGTTCACGTTGCCCATTTTAGCGCGTGTTGCAATTCATTGCAAGCGGAAACGAATTCGCACGCCCGAAAATTCACATGCATGTGTCCCGAAGATTTTGGAAGAAGCCTCCCCTCTTCAGCGCGATAAATGGGAATTTAGCTCTGGCGCGTGCGCCAGAGCCATGCGGCACGTAGTGCCGCTTTCG
>CALFTQ010000046.1 GCA_937916135.1 uncultured Verrucomicrobiales bacterium | reverse complement strand
TTCGATCTGCTCGCACGAGCAGAATTTCGATTTGCCCGTTTACGGGCAAACAGCCGACAAATTCCAATTTATCGAGCTCTTTACTCCAACATTGGGACACATGCAGGGATTTTGCCGCAAGAGCAAGGTAACGATGATGCAAGCAATGGCAATATCAAACGCAAACCGGCCTGCATGCGGGGGCATGCAGGCCGGTTGAAGTTTGTGCTATCGGGAACCCCGTTATTAGCGGGAGTAGAGCTCAACGATGAGCTGCACGTTCACGATGGGGGCGATCTCCTCGACGGAGGGGATGCGGGTCACCTTGCCGGTGAGCTTGGCGGTGTCAACCTCCAGCCAGTCGGGGGTGGTGGCGCTGGCGGCCAGCTCCACGAAGCGGTTGGCCAGGGCCTGGGAGCGAGCCTTGGCGGCCACGCTGATCACGTCGCCGGGCTTGCAGGAGTAGGAGGCGATGTTCACCTTCTTGCCATTCACGGTCACGTGGCCGTGGGAGACCATCTGACGAGCAGCGGCGCGGGTGGTGGCAAAGTTCAGGCGGTAGATGATGTTGTCGAGGCGGAGCTCCAGCAGCTGCAGGAGGATATCGCCGGTCACGCCGCGGCGGCGGGAGGCTTCCTCATAGTACTTGCGGAACTGGCCTTCGAGCACGCCGTACATGAAGCGAAGCTTCTGCTTTTCGGCAAGCATGATGCCGTAGTCAGACTTCTTCTTGCGGCCGGCGCGGGCACCGTGCTGACCCGGAGGGAAGGGACGACGGGCGAAAGCCTTGGAGGCACCGAAGAGCTCAACGCCGAAACGGCGGCTGATCTTGGCGGTAGGACCTGTGTAACGAGCCATAATGTTCTGTTATCTTTCTTGGTTCTTGTTAAACTCTATTAGGCGCGACGAGCCTTGGGAGGACGGCAACCGTTGTGGGGGATGGGGGTCACATCAGCGATGGAGGAAATCTCCAGACCGATGGCCTGCACGGCACGCACAGCGGACTCACGACCGGAACCCGGTCCCTTCACGCGAACCTCGACCTCCTTGAGGCCGTGGCCCATGGCCTGGCGGCAAGCGTCCTGGCACACAACCTGACCGGCATAAGCGGTGCTCTTGCGGCTGCCCTTGAAGTTGAGCTTGCCGGCGGAGGACCAGCCAATCACGTTGCCCTTCAGGTCGGTCACGCTCACCACGGTGTTGTTGAAGGTGGAGGAGATGTGCACGATACCGGTGGTAACGTTCTTGCTGCCCTTAGCCTTGAGAATCTTGACCTTGTCGTCATCATCAGCGAGACCCAGCTCGGCAAAGATGTCGCGACGACCCTCGGGCTTCTTCTGCTCGGCGGGAGCGGGAGCCTCGGTCTGAACGGGAGCCTCGGCGGCCACTACGTCCTTCACTTCTTCCTGGATGGTTTCTTCAGCCATTTTCAGTATATTCTCTTAAAGGGTTAATTACTTCTTGGCGCCCACAGTCTTCTTGCGGCCCTTACGGGTGCGGGCATTGGTGCGGGTGCGCTGGCCGCGGACCGGAAGGCCCTTGCGGTGGCGGATGCCGCGCAGACAGTTGATGCTGGTCAGACGCTTGAGAGCCATCTGCTTCTCACGGCGCAGGTCACCCTCGATGAGGATGTTGTTGCTGGTGATAGCCTGGACAATCTTGGTCAGCTGAGCGTCAGAGAGCGTGCCGGTGCGAAGGTCCGGGGAAATACCGGCCTGCTCCAGCACCTTCTTAGCCGTGGAGGGCCCGATGCCGTAGATGTAGCACAGGGAGGCCTCAACGCGCTTCTCGTTGGGAATTTCGATACCGAAAAGACGAGCCATAGTGGTGTGTTATTATTAGATGTGTTTTCTGTTCGCCACCGGACGGCGGCAATTTGTCGGCGCAGATTCTACACGCTTTTTGCCTTTTTGCAAGCACAATTTCACAAAAATTACAACTTTGGGTAATTTTGGGATTTTGCTTTTTTAACTTTTCCTTTCGTGAGAAGATTTTTTACAGGCGAGACAGCACATTCAGAGCGCGGCGCACAGCGTTTTCAATCACACTGGCAAAGCAATCGGCAACGGCATCAACCCTGCATACCCGGAACACCCCCATGCGCAGCATATCTATCATGGTGCACACGAGATACATGACCAGCCCCCCGGCGAGCGGGAACCACCAGGGATAGTCCCAGGCAATATTCACGCAGGGAACATATTTAACCAACATGCTCCACGACCAGGGATGCACATGCAGCAGATACACGGAGAAGGAAGCCGGCGCCGCCCATGCAATCAACCGCTTTAACGCCCCACTTTTCAATTCCAGGCGAGTAAAGACAATGAACAGAGCAATAGAATAGACAACAGCAACCGGCCATGTGTAACCATTGATGGGAGGTAAACCAATTAAGGCGAAAAGCAATGGCTGCAGAGTGCAAACTCCGGCAACCAGCAGCAGCCAGAAACTTCTCAAAACACGGGGTGGGTACAACTTTATATAAGCACCGACCACATATAACGCGGTCAGCCAGATCATGTTGTAGCCACCCGAATAAATGATATCGCCCGCACGGGAATTAATAATTGGAAGAAGGACAACCAGCACCATCACCAGCAGCGTGAACTTTTCCCGGGACAATCTCTGCAAGCCCTGGTTCAGGAAGGGAATGATGAAGAACAAGCCCGTATAGGCTGCAAAATACCAGTAAGTACTGCCAAACCCGAGGCGGAAAATCTGCTTAGCAATTTGCACAATCCCAATGGAACAAGGCAAAACACCTGCTAACGACAAGGCATACCCGATAGCAAACAGCAAAACTGTATAGAACACCACGAGAACCCACAACCGTACATAGCGGGAATATCGCCAGCTACTCAACACGCAGACATACCCCGTAATCATGGCGTACAGGTTTACACCTATCATTCCCACCGTCTCAGTCCAAATACCGAAGTAATAAAAATATTCCTTTGTCGGTACCACTTCAAAATGAGCCTTAGTGAACAAGTTCATGTGAATAACGCATACCATCAGCATCGCGACAATACGCAATGCATCGATACCGTAATTTCTGCCGGAGACCGGGCGGACAATTGGAGGAGATTGGGAAGTCATGCTATAATGGCTGGAAAGAACAGCCATTATACGCTTTTAAAATCCGTATTCAAGCCTTATCTCACAACCTGTGCATCAGAAACAGTGAGTTCCAGTCCGGAGTTAACACAATCTCAGGCTTGTTTTTTGCCGATACCAGATACTCTATCAGTTACACAATTTCTTTACGGATTTTAAATCCGTATATCCTCAGATAGAAAATCAATCGAGCTCCGGCATGGGGCGGAGGGCGGGGGGCTCAGGGAGGGCGGCCTTGGTGGAGCCTCCGCCGCCGGTGTACTTCGGCATCACGCTGGGGGTGTAGGTGGAGGGGGTGGGAATCTTTTTAAGCGTGATAGCCACGGAGTCCTCCTCTATATACTTGGCCTTGGGGTCGCTCTCCGTCCAGACAAAGGAAAGGAACTTGCTGGTGACGGGGGAAATCGTCTCGGAGCCGATTTCATAGCCGCTCTTGCGGGCCACAATGCCGAGGGTCTTATCCTGCGCAATTTCTGTGGTGACGGGGCTCTTGCCCACATAATCGCCGTTGATGGTGATATCTGCCCCTTCGGGGAAGGTGTTCACGGTGAAATCCTTGGTACCCACGCAGGAGACCAGCGCGACAGAGAGCACGGAAAGACAGAGCAGCTTCTTCATGGCGCCCAGTTTACCGCAAGGCAGGCACGGCTTGCAAGCCTAAATTAGGCATTTTGAAAAACTCAGTCCTAATCGTTAAAAGCATGAGGGAGCGAGAGCATCAGAATGAACCGCCCCGCCCAGGACGAACCGTGGGCGGGGACAATTGGGGGCTTCACCGCAGCAGCTGCACCGTCTTCACGAAGATTTCAAGTACATACCAGACAATCGCAAGAATTGTCACAACTTTGGTGGGGGTATTATCGTTATTCATAACAAAATGCCGCCCCCACGGCACCATGCCGCAGAAGCGGCAGCCGCATTATATGCTCCCGCCCCAAGCACCGTCAAGAAAAACATTCAGGCCGCCTGACGACAAGCGCCAGGCGGCCTTAAAGTTAATGAATAACGCCCGGGACCCCTCCCGGGACAAGGCGTTTCCACCCTGCAACCGTATTCAAGCATAGCACCACACCATTGTCAAGCAAAAACAGAACCTAAGGAGTTTGCACTGCACACGTGTCCCAAAGATTTTGAGAACAATAGAAATATCTGGAATATTTTGAAAAAATCCCCCCCTCTGCCCGATAAATTGGAATTTGGCGGTTAGTGCGGTCTGGCGACCGCAATCGAAATTCCGCTCGCGCGGATCGAAATCGTCCCTGGCGTGCCGTCGAAATCAGCCTGACAGGCTGTCGAAATTGCTGCCCGCCCTTCAGGCGGCAGCAGAGTTTGAATTCCGCAGCCTCCGGCTGCCTATTTGAAACTCTACCGCCGTTGCGGCGGTAATTTCGATGGCTGCTTTGCAGCCAATTTCGATTTGCTCTGCAAAATTTCGATCTGCTCGCACGAGCAGAATTTCGATTTGCCCGTTTACGGGCAAACAGCCCGACAAATTCCAATTTATCAAGCTCTATCTCAATCCAGGAGACGCATGAATCAGGACGACAAAGCCTGAATTACGTGCTTGCACCGGCATACAATATATGATAGTATGGCGGTTGATATGATACGCAAGCTGAAGGTGGAGGGGATGACGGTATTCCAGCGGCCTGAATCGTTCCATTTTGTGCCGGGAATCAACATCATCGTGGGTGGCAATGATTCCGGAAAAAGCCACCTCATGAAACTTTGCTACGCCATCAGCAAATGGGGCTGCGGCGGCAGCCGGCGCGATTTGCCGGAGGTGTGGGCCGAGGAGAAGCGCCTGCGGCAGGATCTGCTGCGCGTGTTCGGCACGCGGGATCTGACCAGTCTCACCTCGCGCAGCGGGGGGCACGATGTGGTGGCCAGGGTGCGCGCCTCGCTGGAGGGCGACAAGGTGCCCCCGGGTACCGCCGACCTGGCCTTCACCTTCAAGGCCCACTGCGAGGAAGAAGGCCTGCGCATCTCCACCATGCCGGAGCGCTACCTGAGCAGCAACGCCGTGTTCCTCTCCCCGCGCGAAGTGCTCTCCATCTACCCCTGCTACATGCAGGCCGGCAAGCGCTACCCGGAGCTGCTGGACTCCGCCAGCTGGGAGCTCTGCCGCGCGCTGGAAACCGAACCCAGCGCCCCCCTGCCCCAGGCCCTGCGCTATGTGGTGAAACAGATTGAGCAGCTGCTGGGCGGCAAGCTCCAGCGGCGCAATGGCCGCTTCTACCTGCAACGCCCCGGGCAGGAAGCCCTGGAGCTGAACCTCATTGCAGAAGGATTCAAGCGCATCGGCACCCTGGGACTACTGCTCAGCAACGGCACCGTGCGCCCCGGCACCGCCCTCTTCTGGGATGAACCGGAAATGAACCTGAACGCCGGCCACCTGCCCCTGCTGGTGAACCTGATGATGACCCTCTGCCGCGCCGGGGTGCAGCTGGTGCTCACCACGCACAGCCTCTTCCTGCTGCGCGAGCTGGTCATCCAGCTGGCCGAGCAGCAGAACCGCAGCGTGAGCCGCCGCTTCTTCGGCCTGCAGGCCGGCCAGGTGGCAGGCCCCCGCGTGAGCGAGGCCGAGGAACTCGACCAGCTGGCCCACCTGGACAGCCTGGAAGCCGAACAGGAACAGGCAGACCGCTACCTCAGCCTCATGCCCAACCTCAGCGACGAAATCTGAACGTGTTCCAGACCGGTACCAGCTGCGTGGAAGGCCTGCACCGCTTCAACTTCGAAGCGGGGTACTACGTGTGCCGCTTCGAGTGCTCCCCCTTCTACTCCCACCACGCCCAGAACTTCTGCAACAGCTGCAAGGAGATGGATTTCGTGCTCTACCACCCCGGCAAGAAAGAGCTCTGGCTCATCGAGGTGAAGGACTACCGCTTCAACGCCCGCCCCAAGGTGCGCGAACTCGTGGAAAAGCTCTGCCGCAAGGTGCGCGACTGCCTCTTCCTGCTGCGCACGGCGGCCCTCTGCGCCCCCGAGGAAGAACCGGAGGAAGGCATTTCCCTGCGCGAGATGGCCCGCATGAGCATGCAGGCCCGGCACATCCGCCTGGCCTTCACCATCGAGCTGGGCAACACCGGGCTCTTCCCGCCCAAGGCCCTGCTCTCCACCATCCGCGACCTGCTCTACCGGCAGATGCGCTTCATCGACCCGCAGATGCTCTGCCTGCCCATCACCGAATCCGGCGGCGCAGGCCCCTGGACCATCACGCCCGCCGGCAATGACCACTCCGCCCGCATCCGCAAACGCATGGAAACCGCCCAGCGGGAGCGCGACCACGCCCGCAAACTGGCCGAGGAACAGGAACGCCACCGCGAGCGCGTGGCCGCACGCAAGCGCCGCAAAGCCCGCAAGAGCCACCTGCCCCTCTGGAAGCAACGCGCCATGGAGCGCGAGGAAGGCAAGACCGGCACCCACGCCGACCGCCGCATGCGGGAATAAAACAATAAGGTCACACTGGGAAGCGTGAAAGGAATTGACAATTGACTATTGACGATTGACAAATAGAAAGTTAGCGCGTCCGGAGGGCGCGGGAATTAGAGCTCACAGGCGCGGAGCGGCTGTTTTCACTTTTCACGCGAGCGCGGAGCGCGAGTTTTCACGATGGGGAGGAGAGGTTTCCCGATGGTTGCGGGGACGTGGAGGATTGCTCCATAAAGACCCAGCCGCCGCTGCCTGATGGCAGCGGCGGCTGGGCAAGCGATATCCGCGAGCCGGAGAGCGCGGACTTCTAATCAATCTCCCAGGCGATGGTGCGGGCGTAGGTTTCGCCCGGGCGCAGAACGATGCTGGGGAAGTGGGAATGGTGCGGGGAATCCGGGAAGTTCTGGGCTTCCAGCGCCACGCCGCCGCGCTTCAGCGGCAGGTAGTCGCCGGTGTAGACCTGCAGGCCGGGGGCATCCGTCAGCACGCGGAGGGTGCGGCGCCCATTGGTGAGCACAGCGGCCAGTTTCACTCCGGGTTCTGAGCCGAGCACGTAGTTATCATCATAGCCGCCGGCAATGGTCTCGGGGGTGTTGCGCTCACCCAGACAGGCCGGACGGCGCAGATCGTAAAGCGAGCCTTCCACCGTCACAATGTTGCCGGTGGGGATATTGGCCACCATGGGCGTGTAGGAAGCGGCGCAGACCTGCAGGCAGTGGGCATCCACCGTGCCGGAGCCGGTGAGGTTCCAGTAGGCATGATTGGTGAGATTCAGCAGCGTGGGGGCATCGGTGGTGGCCTCCATGAGCAGGGTGAGGCGGCGGCCTTCCACGGCGTAGGTGGCACGCACCGTGACCGTGCCGGGGTAGTTCTCCTGCCCATCCGGCGAGACGAGGCTGAGCACCAGGCGGGAATCAGTGGCTTCCTCCACCACCCAGGGCAAATCCGAAAAGCCCTTCAAGCCGCCATGCAGGTGGTTGGGGCCATTGTTCACAGCGAGCTGGTATGTTGTGCCATCCAGCTCAAAGGAGCCGCCGGCAATGCGGTTGGCCACGCGGCCGCAGATACTACCGCAGTAGCAGGTATCGGCGGGCAGTTCCTCCAGCGTCTTGGGCCCATAAAGGCAGTCGGTTCCCTGGTATTCGAAGCTGAGCACACGAGCGCCGAAATTGGTGATGCGCACGGTGAGCTCAGGCGTGCTGAGTGTGTAGATCTGATTATCCATAAAACTTACTTGCGGCTCTCCCAGGCCGTTACGATATTATTCTGAAAAATAACCCAGGCGGCTTCCTGCGGCACCATGGCGGTGGAGGTGGACATACCGCCGCCATGCCATGCTCCGTGGTGCCAGCAACCTGCACCAAACCCGATGGAATCGACCATGACCGGCTTATAAACGTAGTAGACCCATTTTTCGTAAGCCTTGCCATCCTGCTGGCCGATGACGGGTTCCGTATTCGGGTTTCCCCATGAGAGATAGACGGCATCCCGGGTCATGCCCTCGCAGATGCGGCCCTGCTGCACCATGAGCTTGTGCTCCGGGCTGAGCATTCCGAACATGACCGGGTTCTGCTCAATGCGCGTCTGCGGAGTCAAGGTCTGGCAGGAGCCCAGTATAAACGAGGCAGCACACAGAAAAAGCGACAGCGAGCGGCGAAAATCTCTCATATCTGCATGACAATACCACCGAATTTCTTGCTTGCCAAGAAAAAAAAACGGTGCTAGAGTAGTTGTCATCTGATATGAATCTGTCCCACGCTTTTTTCGCCATGCTCGCAGCACCTGTTGCTCTCTGCAGCGCAGCGTATGCTGAGACCGCCCCCGAAGCCATTTCCGGTTATCTTCCCTGCAACGGCAGCACCATCCAGGGTTCTGTCATTCGTCCGGTAAGAGACGATTCCTTCGTAGAGCTGCACCGCGCGGCCATCCAGCGATTCCTGCAGCTGCCCAGGGAGAAGCAGGAGGCCATCAATGCCAAGGGGGCGCCCGACCGCCTGATGGAATACGATGCTGACCTGTGGCCGGACAAAGCAGAATACGAAAAATACAAAGAAGCATGGAAGAAGACCAGGCTTGCCATGCTGGCCGATGTGCGCGTGGGGCTCAAGAGCGAGGGGAACAACGAGTACAGCGTACTTTCCGGCACACGTGTATCCAACGGCGGCACCATGCCGCTCACCATTGGTTCCCTGCGTTACAATGCAGCAAAGAACGTATGGACATCCAACAACGGGGAGCTGACCGGCAGCGAGTTCTCTGCCGGCGAGGATTTTGACTACGGTCCGCAGACAGGCACCGAGTGGAAGATGGAAAAGAAGGATTCGCTCTCCACGCTCAACGAGATGATTCGCATCACCAAGGCGACAGACGGCAAGGCCGTATTCCTCTATTACAGCCTTATGGAGCGCTCCACCATCAGCGGCAGCGTGATTGCCAACCACGGTTACGCCATCATCTTCCCGATTACTTCTGCCAGCGCCCACGCCACCCGCCCCGGTCAGAAGTAAGGCACAGAGACCTTTACCACAACCAACGGGAGCCAGGCCACGGCCGCCACAGGCTCCCGTTTCTTTCATAACCCGACCATGAGAATCATTGCAGGAGCAGCAAAGGGGCTTCCCATCCGAGTGCCGCAGGGCGAAGTGCGCCCCACCCAGGACCGCGTGCGCGAGGCCCTCTTCAACATTCTGGGGCCCACCATCGAAGGAGCCCGGGTTCTGGATTTATACTGCGGCTCAGGCTCCGTGGGCATCGAGGCCCTGAGCCGCGGCGCCGCCAGTGTGCGCATGGTAGATGCCGCACGCCCCTCCTGCGCCATGGCCCGTCAGAATCTGGAGCGCTCCCGGCTGGCAGGCGGCAGCGTAGTGCAGAGCGATTGCCTGCAATTTGTGAAACGGGATGCCGGGTGCTATGATTACATCTTTGCCGACCCGCCCTACGCCAAAGCCATAGGCGACCGCGACATGATAGCCGAACTGATGACCGACCGCCTGCACGAACTGCTGGCCGAGGGGGGCTACTTCATCGCCGAAGCGCAGGAAGGCTACGGTGTGGGTGATTCCCACAGCCGCGAATTTCCCGGCTGGAAACTCACAGATACCCGCCACTACGGCAAAAATGTCATTCTCTTCTACCAAGTGGAACGCCCATGAAACGCTTCATCTTTCTCCTGCTCTATAACCTGCTGCTGCCGGTTTTCCTGATTATCTCCATACCGGGCTACCTCATCAAAATGAAGAAGCGCGGCGGGTTCGGCACCGGCTTATCCGAACGCTTCGGCATATACAGCAAACCCGCCAAAGAGGAACCCAAAGGCGGGCTCTATGTGCACGCCGTGAGCGTGGGCGAGGTATTCATTGCCCTCAAATTCATCCGCGAATGGTGCAAGACGCACAGCGAGCCGGTCATCCTGGCCACCAGCACCGCCACCGGCCACCAGGTGGCACGCGATGCTGCGCTGCCGAACGTGCGCCCGCTTTACTCACCGCTTGATGTACCCGGTCTTTCCGGGCGCTGCCTGAAGCGCTTTGAGCCCAGGGCCGTGGTGCTTATCGAAGCGGAACTCTGGCCGAACTTCGCAGAGGCCTGCCACCGCCGCCGTATTCCCATGGTGATGCTCAACGCACGGCTCTCCCCCCGCAGCGAAGGGCGCTATGCCAAGGTGCGCGGCATCACCCGCCTGCTCTTCGAGCGGCTCACCGCCCTGGGCGCCCAGAATGAGAACGATAAGGGCCGTTTCGCCCGCATCGGCGTGGACCCGGATATCATCACCGCCCCCGGCAGCATCAAGTTCGATGTGATGGGGGATGCGCCCCAGAGCCTGCGCGAGGATTTCCGCACCATCCTTGACCGCCTGCGCGGCAATCGCAAGGTGGTGCTGGCTGCCAGCACCCATGCGGGAGAGGAGGCTCTCATCGCCACGGCCATCCGCGAAGCAGGCGCCTTCCCGCTCATTGTGCCGCGCCATGCCGAGCGCCGCGCCCAGGTAGTGGCCGACCTGCAGCAGGCCGGATTCACTCCCCTGCTCCGCACAGCAGGCGACCTGCCTGCTGACATTCCGGTAAATGCCTGCTATGTGGCCGACACAACCGGTGAGCTGCGCGACTGGACCGCCCTGGCAGATGCCGTGGTCATTGGCAAGAGCTTCCTGGCCAGAGGCGGGCAGAACCCGGTGGAGGCCATCGCGGCCCGCAAACCGGTCATCACCGGGCCGGATATGACCAACTTTGCAGACCTGGTAGCCCTGTTGCGGGCAGACGAGGCCATCGTCTGCTGCGAAGCTCCGGAACTGCCCGGTGAAATCGCCCGCGCGCTGGACGGCAGCGAGGCCACGGCAGCCCGGGTGGAGCGCGCCTTCAACGCCCTGCATGTGCACTCCGGAGCCACGCGCCGCAGCGTGGAGCTTGTGGAAACCCTGTACGGCGCATGAAGTTCAGCTACAACGGGCTGGTGCGAAAGGTGGATGACTACCTCCGCAAAAAGCGCAGCACCAGCAGGCTGTGGAGTACCCTCCTGCCGGAGAAACTCTTCACCCCCGCCCTCTGGCTCTGGGAACCCCGCAGCGTGGCCATCGGCTCTGCGTGGGGGGTGGCATGGGCACTGGCGCCGGTACCCCTGCAGACCATTTTTGCCGTGCTGAGCAGCGTGTGGACCCGCGGCAACATTCCCATGGCCGTGCTCACCTGCTGGATTTCCTTTCCGGGCTATCAGGTGTTCATCTGGCCGCTGCAGTGGTGGGTCGGTGCGTGGTTCCTCAGCGCACTGGGAATCAGCAGCGGGGTGGATATGGAACTTATCCGCAGTGCGGCACAGGCAGCACCGCAGGGCTTTTCCGCAATTCTTTCCGTATTCGGGCAGGTCAATCTGCCGGTGTTATGCCTGGAACTTCTGCTGGGGTGCCTGGTCAGCTGCGCAGCTCTCGGAAGCGCCGTATACTGCCTCATCCGCATGCTCTGGCACAAGTAAATCAAACTATTTCGTGTTATGCTAATTACGGGCACTTTTTCCGCTTGCATTGGGGTGCGTGGCAACCTATAATGCACCGCATGGAGTGGAATGACCGATTTATGACCCTGTTCAGAGAAGCGGCAGAGCGCTATCTGCTTAATCCGCAAACCCCTGCAGAGCGTTTCTACCTGCCAGAGGAGCAGGATTTCCTCAAATCCATCGGTTACAAGCCGGCTGAGATGCACGGTTACATACGCGAATACTCCGAAAAGGGGGCTCCAAGCCCCAGCACAGCCCTGCTCATAGCAGCTGTGCGCCGCAATTATTTCCTGAACGCCATGCGAGGCATTTCCGGAAATGCCAAACCCATAAAAGCCGCAGACCTGCCTGCGGAAACCGATGAATTCCAGGAAATAACCTACTTGCCGCGAATCATCCGCAAAGCAGAGGCAAAGCTCTATGGTATACTGGCGCCGGAAATCATGTACGGGGACGAAAAGGATCGCGAATTTCTGCGCACTCATGGTGGTTTCCACCTGGCGGATTTCCTGCAGCTGGCAGCGGCAGCACGCTGCGACCGCCAGAAAATGGTGAGCGCAGTATTAAACGCCATGCGTGCACATGAAGGCACCATTCCCGGCAGCACACAGGAAACCCCGGCAAATTGAAGTGATGAACGAGTGCCCGAATCAAGCAAGCACGGATTCGCAGCGGCTGGCACTGGAAGCCATGTCTGCCCAGCTGGTTCACAAACTCAACGCCATGATCCGGGAACAGGAGGAACGGGCCCGGCTGTTTGCCGAGCAGCACCACGCCACCCTGCCCCCCCATCAGCAGCCATTTGAGCCCATTTCACAGCCGGAGTCGCCCGCTCCCACCCTGCAGCCGCAGAACACAGCCCGGGCCTACCCGGTTCCTCCACCCCTGCCCACGGCCCAGAAGCCACAGGTTGATACCCTGCGCGAGCGCCTGCAGCCCCGCCCCGCTGTGCGCAAACCTGCGCAGAAAGAGCAGCCGGAGGAAAGCAACATCGGCATGGGTATGGTCATCTTTGCCCTGGTCGGCATCATGATTCTTATTCGCTCCTGCACCTGATACATTTCAAACCCACCCAATATATGACACGCAACACGATTCTGGCTATCGCCCTGGGCGGATGCACACTGGCTGTTCTGCCAGGCTGCAAGCCCGGCACCGACACCCAGGCCGCGGCGCAAGACACAGCGCCCGCTGTCAAGGTCTTCAACCTCCGGCACCAGGAAGTCACCGACTACGGTGAGTGGTTCGGCTACCTGCGCGGCGAACAGGACACCAACATCCACCCCCGCATCACCGGTTTCCTCATTGCGCAGGAATACAAGGAAGGCACGCGGGTCAAGGCCGGCGATATTCTCTTCCGCATCGACTCAAAACTCTTTGAAGCCGAGCTGGAGCGCAGCAAGGCCAATCTGCTGGCAGCGCAGGCTTCCCTCACCTCAGCCCAGGCCACGGCAGCCAAGGCCGAGCTGGATGTAAAGCGCTACACCCAGCTGGTGAAATCCGGTTCTGTTTCCGAGAAGGACCTGACCGATGCCCAGCAGACCCTGAAGGCCGCGCAGGCCCAGGTGCAGGCCGCCGAGGCCCAGATCGGCCAGCAGGAAGCAGCCGTGAACAAGGCACAGATTAACCTGGACTACACGGTCATCCGTGCGCCGTATGATGGCACCATGGGCACGGCCAATGTCTCCATCGGTGACCTGGTGAATCCGTCCACCAATCTGGCCAACATCACCTCCATTGACCCCATCCGCGTGGATTTCTCCGTAAACGGAGACCATCTCCTCAACATCTTCAGCAAATACGGCAACATCGGCACCAACAGCCCGGATGCCCCGGCAGCCCCGCAGTTCCAGCTGCTCATGGAAGATGGCACGGCACTCCCCCACAAGGGCACACTGGTAGCCATGGACAGCGTGCTCACGCCGTCCGGCCTGGTGAACGTGGAAGGCATCATCCCCAACCCGGATAACGTGCTGCGCGGCGGCATGCCCGTGCGCGTGAAGATTCCGCTGGAAACCGCCAAGGCCTACCTGGTGCCCAGGGCCGCCATCCGCAATGTGCTGCTCAACAATTTCATCGTGGTGGTAGACAAGCAGAACCAGCCGCACATGGTGCCGGTTCACATCAAAGGCGAATACTCCCTGAAGGTGAATGAGGAGAACGGCTACCATTCCACCCAGACGATGGTGGCCGTGACCGACTACGGCTCCATCTCGCTGGTGGATAAGCTCGCTGAAATGGGCTACCAGAATCCGGAAGAAGCACTGGTGGTAACCGACACGGAAAACGCCATTTATGCGGTGAACATCTCATCCGCCAACAGCCGCCTGGGCAAGGATGAAAAGCCCGCCACCATCAAGACCGAGCCTTTCACCTTCAAACCCGCGCCCAACCCTGCCCTGGCCGCCGCTGAAACGGAAGCCGAAACAAAAGCAGAGGCCTCCCCCGCAGCCACGTCCACCCTGCCGCCCTTCCCGGTCAAAATCAGCAAGATGCTCCAGCAGGATGTGGCCGAAACCGGCACCTGGTTCGGCACGCTGCGCGGTGTGGATGAAACCGACATCCGCCCCCAGGTGAGCGGCTTCCTCCTCAAGAAGCATTTCAAGGATGGCTCCCTGGTGAAGAAGGGAGATGTGCTCTTCACCATCGACCCGGCGCCCTACCAGGCCACACTGGATGAAGCCCGGGCCAACCTTACAGCCGCCAAGGCCGCACGCACGCAGGCGGAAGCCCAGCTCACCATGAGCCGCCAGAACCTGGAGCGCTACATCAAGCTCCGCGAATCTACCCCGGGAGCCGTTTCCGACAAGGTCGTGACAGACAGCGAAACCCTTGTGGCCACCAATGAGGCAGCCGTGCGCAAGGCAGATGCCACCGTGGCCCAGATGCAGGCGGCGGTGCACCAGGCGGAAATCAACCTGGGCTATACCACCGTCACCGCGCCGTTCGCCGGGCGCATCGGTATTCACAAGCCCTCCATCGGCGCGCTGGTAAGTCCCAGCGACCCCACCCCCCTGGTCACCCTTTCCTCGGTGGACCCCATCCGCGTGGATTTCGGCATGAGCGGCCGCGGAGCCATGCAGGGCTTTGCCAACTACCGCGTGCGCAAGGCCAACCCCGACAAAGCGCCCAAGCAGGAATTCGAGCTCATACTCGATGATAATGCGGTTTATCCCAAGAAGGGCTATGTGGTCACAGCAAACAACACCCTGAGCACCAGCACCGGCACCCTCGATGTGGTGGGCCATGTGGAAAACGACAATGCAATGCTCCGAAGCGGCATGGCCGTGACCGTCCGGGCCAAGATGTCGCCCATTCCCAACGCCTGCCTCGTGCCGGCACGCGCACCGCTCTTCGCCAAAGGCATGGATCTGATTATCCTGCTCAAGCCGGATAACACCCCGCAGATGCTCCCCATTACCAAGGGCCCCCTCATCAACCTGAAACTCGACAACGGTGCCGGTAAGGAATATGTGCAGCCCATGCAGGTAGTGGAACCGAACAGAACCGTGGTGGCCGGCATGATACTGGCCAAGACGAAGGCGCCCAATCTGGAATCTCTGATTCTGGGTGAGGCCAAGGTAGCCAGCTGGGGCGATCTGGTTCTCAAGCAGGCCGGAGTGAGCAATTTCCGCGAGCTTCTGGAAAAGCAGGCCGGCGCCCCCATTCCCGAAAGCGCACTGGCTGAGGCCGGCGTGAGCGACTGGGGTGATTTGCTCCTGCGCAAGAAGGCGGCAGCCGATTTCCGGGAGTTCGTGCTCCGCGAGGCTGGTGCCAAGGATGAGCTCGACCTCATTGCCTTCGGCCAGGGCTTCAACTCACTCATGGCCATGTGCCTCAAGAACATGGGCTTTGATAGCGTGGAAGAAACGCCGGTCGTGGTGGAAGGCTCCATGATGGCCGCCCAGGTCTTCGCCGCCAATGAGGCAGCAAAGGCCCCCGTCAACAAGCTCACCCCCGTTCCCTTCATCTATGAACCGACCAAGACCGTGACCCCCTCCGTCACCGCAGAACCGGTCCAGGTGGTTCCCCAGTATGAGTAAAAACTAACCGAACATCATCAACCATGTCTCCGTTTTTCATCAAACATCCCATCATTGCCGGTGTCATTGCCGTAGTGACCACCCTGCTGGGTCTCATCAGCATGATGGCACTGCCCATTGCCCAGTACCCGGACATTGCGCCCGTGACCATTGCCATGAGCGCAGCCTACCCCGGCGCCAATGCCACCGAGGTGGCAGAATCCGTGGCAACTCCCATCGAGCTGCAGCTCTCCGGTGTGGAAAAGATGGACTACATGAACTCCACCTCTTCCAACAACGGCTCATGCAGCATCAACGTTATCTTCGAGGCCGGTTCCAACCCCAACACCGACCAGCAGAACACCTACATGCGCTATAGTCAGGCCACCAGCCAGCTGCCTGCCATGGTGTCCCAGATGGGTATCACCATCAAGCAGTCCTCCGGCCTGCCCCTCATGCTCTATGCGCTGGACTCCCCGGAGGGCTTCTTTGAGCCCGTGAGCCTCACCGGCTACGCCTTCCTGAACCTGGTGGACCCGCTCAAACGCGTAGAAGGCGTGGGCGACGTGCAGGTATTCGGTGCCCGCTTTGCCGTGCGTATCTGGCTGGACACCGACAAGATGGCCCAGAAGGGAATCTCTGTGGGCGAGGTATACAATGCCGTGAGCACGCAGAACGCCATCAACCCCGGTGGTGCCGTGGGTGCCGAGCCCATGCCCGATGGCCAGGAATTCACCTACACCATCCGCAACCAGGGCCGCATGACCTCGGTGGATGAGTTCAACTCCATCATTGTGCGACAGCAGGGCACCCAGGCGGTGTATCTGAAAGATATTGCGCAAATTGAGCTTGGCGCCCAGAGCTACTCGCTGGCCAGCCGAATCAACGGCCGCCCCGGCACCGCCATCGCCATCTACCAGGCTGCCGGTTCCAACGCCATTGCAACGGTTGACCGCGTGAAAGCCCTGCTGGATGAAAAATCCAAGGTGATGCCGGAAGGCATGCGCGGTTTCGTAGCCCTGGATACCACCACCACCGTGCGCGACTCCATCTCCGAAATTGCCCACACGCTCTTTGAAGCCATGGTGCTGGTGGCACTGGTGGTATTCATCTTCCTGCAGGGCTGGCGCGCCACACTCATTCCGCTCATTGCCGTGCCGGTATCCCTCGTGACCACCTTCATCTTCTTCCCGATGCTGGGCTTCTCGCTCAATACCATCTGTCTGCTCGGCATGGTGCTGGCCATCGGTCTGGTGGTGGACGACGCCATCGTGGTGGTGGAAGCCGTGGAAGCACACATGGAAAACGGCATGACCCCGCGCCAGGCCACCTTTGCCGCCATGAAGGAAGTGAGCGGCCCGGTGGTGGCCATTGCCTTGGTGCTGGCCGCCGTGTTCCTGCCCACCGCGCTGCTGCCCGGCATCACCGGCACGCTGTTCCAGCAATTTGCCGTGACCATTGCCGTCTCGATGCTCATTTCGGCATTCAACGCACTGACCCTCTCGCCGGCCCTGTCGGCCCTCATGCTGAAGCCCAAGAAGGAGCACCGCTCCCTGCTCACTCCGTTCTACAACGCCTTCAACCGCGCCTACGACGCGTTCTCGGACAAGTTTGCGGCCGCCTGCGGCTGGCTCTGCCGCCACCTGACGGTGTCCATGGCGCTGCTGGCCGGCATCACGGCCTGCATCATCCCGGTGTCCAAGCAGGTTCCCGGTGGTTTCCTGCCGGCAGAAGACCAGGGCTTCCTCATCGGCGGTGTCATCCTCAAGCCCGGTGTGTCCCTGCAGCGTCTCACCGAGCAGGTGAAGCCGGTGGAAAAAGTCCTGCTGGAGGAACCCACCACCGATTTCGCCGTGTCCATCATCGGTATGAACCTCGTCATCGGTGTGCAGACCACCAATGCACTCTCCTTCTTCGCCTGCCTTAAGCCCTACGCCGAGCGCCCCGTCATGGAAAACGGTGAAATCCCCACGGCAGACGATGTGCAGAAGCGCGTGCAGGCCAAGCTGGCCATGTGCGGCGTCGACGGTGTGAGCTTCCTGGTGAGCCCGCCCGCCATTCCCGGTGTGGGCGTGGGCAGCGATATTGCCCTGGCTCTGGAAGACCTGGACGGCCAGGGTGTGGGGCCGCTGTATGAACAGGCCCAGCGCTTCGAGGCCGCTCTCTCGGCGCACCCCCACATTGCAAAAGCCTCCGACATGATGCTGCCGCAGGTGCCGCAGAAGAGCATCGCCATCGACAAGGAGAAGTGCCTTGCCCAGGGCGTGGACTACGCCGCAGCCAACCAGCTGCTGCAGTGCTTCAACGGCTCCAGCTTCGTGAACTACTACACGCAGTTCGGCCAGCAGTGGCAGGTTTACATGCAGGCGGCCGGTGTGAGCCGCACCAACACGGAGCAGATTGCCAACTTCTACGTGAGCAACGCCAAGGGCGATTCCGTGCCGCTGAGCACCCTGGTCACCATCAAGGATATTGCCGACACGGAGTTTGTGTGGCGCAACAATAACTATAATGCCGCCAAGATTTCAGTGACCCCGGCAGAGGGATGCTCCACGGCTCAGGCCATGGCCGCCATCGATGAAGTATTCGCCAGCACCATGGATGCCACCAAATTTGCCATCGAGTATGTGGACATGAGCTTCCAGGAAAAGAAGGTGCAGGACGGCCTGGGTCTGGGTTCCATCTTCACCCTCTCTGCCGTGTTCGCCTTCCTCATCATGGCCGCTCTGTATGAGAAATGGACCCTGCCTCTGGCCATCTTCCTGACCGTGCCCATCGCCGTGCTCGGCGCCTTCCTCGGCCTGTGGATGGTGGGCATGGACCTCAACATGTACGCCCAGATCGGTCTGGTGATGCTCGTGGGTCTGGCGGCCAAGAACGCCATTCTCATCGTGGAGTTCGCCGTGCTGCAGATGGAGCGCGGCCAGAGCCTGCTGGATGCCGCCGTGACCGCAGCCCGCATGCGTCTGCGCCCGATTCTG